>JALOAM010000048.1 GCA_023228765.1 Dehalococcoidia bacterium | reverse complement strand
CTGGACGGCAAGGACTTCGACGGCCGCAACCTGCGCGTCAACGAGGCCGAGCCTCGTGAGGAGCGCCGTGGCGGCGGTGGTGGTGGCTACGGCGGCGGTGGCCGCGGTGGTTACGGCGGCGGCGGTGGTGGCTACGGCGGCGGTGGGAACCGCGGCGGTGGCTACGGCGGCGGCGGTCGCGACCGCTACTAGGCGTCGCTCAGCACTCTTCCCAGCCTGAGCGATGCCGCGTGTTCCTCCATCCGTGAGGACATCGGATGCCGGCACAGCACAGAACGAGAGAGCCCGGCTGACCGGGCTCTCTCCGCGTCCAGGGACAGGAGCGCCTCACGACAACCCTCCGAGGACATGCGACACGAGGGCGTCCCACCCCTTCGAGGGCGACCGCCCGATCCGTTGACGCCTCGGTGGCCCCGGCCTAACCTCGTCCCCTGACCACTTTGTGTATCAAGTACGCAAAGTGCTCCACGCAACGTCCGGGGGACGCCGATGGCCGACACGACCGATGCCGGGTTCCGATTCGAGCAGCGCTATCCCCTGAGGCACACCGACTCCTTCGGCGGCACCCCCTTCGTCCACGGCGGTGTGCTGCTCGCCCTCACCGAGATCGCCCTCGACGCGTACGACGGCGAAGCCGGCATCCCCAGCCACCGCGACATCCTCCGGTTCCAGTCCGGCTCCGAGGTCCGCTACCGCTCCCCGCTCCGCTGGGACGACGCGGCCCTCGTACGCCTCCGCTGCACCGAACTGCGCCCCGGGCGACTCACGTTCGAGGCTGAAGTCGCCGCCGCCTCGGACGGCCGTCTCGTCGCCCAGTTCACCCATCGCTACGCCACGATCAACGCGCAGACCGGCAGGCCCGAAGTCCCCGCGGACTGGGACGCCATCGTCCGAGCCATCCAGTCCTACGACACCGCCGTCACCGTCCTCGACGCGACCGGGGTGCGGAAGTGATCCCGCAGCTGGTTCCCTCCCGCTTGAGGGGGAAGGGTCGCGCCGCACGCGCCACTGAGACCGCCTCCGCCGCCTCCAACGCCGCGAGGCACCTCAGATGACCTCCCCGCAGCACAGCGAATACGACCTCGTCGTCGTCGGCTCCGGGATCGCGGGGCTCTACGCCGCGCTGCAGGCGCACGAGGCCGGCGCGCGCGTCCTCGTGGTCACGAAGGGCGGCATCGGCGAGGCGAGCACGCGCTACGCGCAGGGCGGCATCGCCGCCGCCGTGGGGCCAGAGGATGACCCGGCGGACCACCTGAAGGACACCATCGACGCCGGCGCCGGGCTCGTCGACGAGGAGGCGGCGCGCATCCTTTGCTACGAGGCCGCGCCGCGGATCGCGGACCTCGTGCGGTACGGCGTGAACTTCGACTCCGACAACGGCGCGGTCGCCCTCGGGCGTGAGGCCGCGCACTCCCGCGCGAGGATCCTGCACGCGCGCGGCGACGCGACCGGCCTTGAGATCGAGCTGTCGCTCTCCTCGCTCGCCCAGCGCGAGATCGCCATCCTCGAACACACCTTCGCCACGCGGATCCTCACGGACAGCGGTCGCGTGAGCGGCGTCGAGGTCTTCGTGCGCGCGGAGGGCGGTCGCCGCGTCTTCGGGACGCCTCGCGTCGTGCTCGCGACCGGCGGCGCCGGGCAGATGTACCGCACCACCACCAACCCGCCGGTATCCACCGGCGACGGTGTCGCGCTCGCGTACGAATGCGGCGCCGAGGTGATGGACATGGAGTTCACCCAGTTCCACCCCACGGCCCTCGTGCTGCCGGGGCGGCCGGTGTTCCTCATCTCCGAAGCCGTCCGCGGCGAGGGCGCCCAGCTCTTCAACGCGAAGGGCGAGCGCTTCATGCCGCGCTACGACCCCGATCGAGCCGAACTCGCCCCTCGCGATGTCGTCGCGCGCGCCGCGCTGAAGGAGATGCTCGAGGCCGGCTCGGACCACGTGCTCCTCGACGTCACGGCGTACGACGCGGAGTGGCTGGCGGCACGGTTCCCCTCGATCTACGCGCGCTGCCTGGAGTCCGGCCTGGACATGGCGAAGGACCGCATCCCCGTCTCGCCCGCCGCGCACTACACGATGGGCGGCGTCCGCACGAACACCTGGGGCGAGACCACCCTCCGAGGCCTCTTCGCCGTCGGCGAGACGGCGTGCACGGGTGTCCACGGCGCGAACCGTCTCGCCTCGAACTCGCTGCTCGAGACCGTGGTGTTCGCGCACCGCGCCGTCGAGCGCCTGCTCAACCCGCCCGACCCGACCCCGCCGCCCGAGGCGCCCACGGCCGACGCGCTCGTCCTCGATGGCCTCGGCTCAGACGGGGAGGCCCCGCGGACGGAGCAGGTGAAGGAGCTGATGTGGCGCGAGGTGGGCATCGTCCGCACCGGCGAAGGCCTGCGGGACGCTGCCGAGCAACTGCGGCGTTGGGCCTCGGCGGTGCCGGTACCAACGGACCGCGAGGGCTACGAGCTGCGCTCGATCATCACGTGCGCACGACTGGCGACGGAGGCGGCGGTCCGGCGCGAGGAGTCGCGCGGGGCGCACTTCCGGACCGACCACCCGTGGCCTCGCGAGCAGTGGCGCCGCCACATCGTCTTCCGCCGCCCCTCGGACGGCCCATCCGCCACGATCACCCCGGAGAGCACGAGTACGGACAGAGAGAGCGCACGAGCATGACCGTCCCGCCCCCGCCCGCCGACGCCCTCGCGATGATCATCGCGGCCGCCCTGGACGAGGACCGCGCGTCCTTCGACGTCACGACGAGGGCGACCGTGCCTGCGGACCAACCGGGCGAGGCCACGGTGCTCTACAAGCAGGCGGGCGTCGTCTGCGGGCTGGAGGTCCTCGCGGCGGTGTTCCAGCAGGTCTCCGACGAGGTCGAAGTCACCTCCTCCCACGAGGACGGCGACTGGGTGGAGTCCGGCACGGAGGTCGCCGAGATCACCGGACCACTCGCTGCGATCCTCTCCGGCGAGCGCGTCGCGCTGAACCTCCTCCAGCGGATGTCCGGCATCGCGACGATGTCGAAGGAGTACGTGGACGCGGCACGCCAGGGCGGCGCCGCCCGCGTCGTGGACACGCGCAAGACCACGCCCGGCCTCCGCGCCGTCGAGCGGTACGCCGTCCGCGTGGGCGGGGCGCACAACCACCGCAACACGCTGGAAGACGGCATCCTCATCAAGGACAACCACATCGAGGCGGGCGTGCAGCGCGGCGTGGACCTCGCCGGCGTCATCGCCCTCGCGCGGGACGGCGTGGCGCACACGATCCGCATCGAGGTCGAAGTCACCGACGCGGCGATGGCCCGCGAGGCGGTCGCTGCCGGCGCGGACGTGGTCCTGCTGGACAACATGACACCCGCCGAGATGCGCGCCACCGTCGAGGAATACCGGGGCGAGGGTGCCGATCCGGCCCACCGCCGCGTGCTGTTCGAAGCGTCGGGTGGCATCACCCTCGACACCATCGCCGAGGTGGCCTCGACCGGCGTCGACCTGATCTCCTGCGGCGCGCTGACCCACTCGGCGCCCGCGCTCGACATCTCACTGGACGTGCGCCCGGCCTGAGTTCGCGGGTACGGTAGAGGGACGGGCCGGCGAGGGAGATCGATGACCCATCCCGACGAGATGGTGCGCCTGGAGCGAGAGGGCTGGGACGCCCTCTCCACGCCGAGGGGTGCCGACTTCTACCAGGACGTGCTGGCCCCGGACGCGACGATGCTCTTCCCCGGCATCGGCCTCCTCGATCGCGACGCCATCCTCGACGCGATGCGACAGGCGCCGCCATGGCAGTCCTACGAGATGACCGAGGTCCGTGCGGCACCAGTCGCACCGGATGCGATCCTCGTGACGTATCGCGTGGCCGCGCAGCGCGCAGGGCAGCCTCCCTACGACGCGCTCATCAGTAGTCTCTACGTCGAGCACGGCGGGAGCTGGCGGCTCGCCTTCCACCAGCACACCCCCGACCCACCCTCCGGCGAGGCGGCATGACCGAGGAACGTGCGGTGCACCTCCCGCGTCGCGGCGTCGGCCAGCCCGTGTCCCTGCTGGCGCTCGTCGCGCTGCTGCTCTCGGGTGCACTCATGCTGAGTGCGCCCTCGACGGCGTCGGCGCAGACGGGTAGCCCGGACGCCGAGTGGGCGTTCGCGGCGATGGGGATCTTCGCCGATGCGCGCGTGCAACTCGGCCTCGCGCTCCAGGTGGACTCGGAGGACGCGGGCGAGGCCGGTGACGTCACGCTCGCGTTCCTCGACCAGGCCGACATCGACGCGAGCGCCGAGGACGCCGGGGCGCTGCTGGCGGCGGCGGGCATCGTGCCCGCGGCCGGTGCCAGTGCCAGTGTGTCGAGCTTCATCGTGGAACGCCCCTGCCGCGTCTGGGGCGAAACCGCCGGCATGGAGCTGGCCGCGACCGCCCTCGGCGAGCAGTTCTCCGACGTGTGGGCCCAGTACGGTGTCACCTTCCCGCCGTGTGACGTGACGCAGGACCCGACGATCGCAGACATCCTTGTCTTCTCCGCGGGCACGACCCCCGCCGAGGTGGACCTGTCCGCTCCAAGGGACGAGGGCTCGTTCCTCGGCGTCGGTCCCGCTGCGCCCGCCACGGCCACGCCGAGCGTGGGCACCGGAAGCCCGGCTGGCCCCACCGACTCCGGTGGCGCGACGACTGGGAGCACTGGCTCCGATGTCACCCCCGCCGAGGGCGGTTCCATGGGCGACGGAGCGACCGATGGCACCGTCGGCCTGATCGTGGGGCTGCTGGCGGCCGCGGTCGCCCTCGGCGGTGGCCGTGCGGTCGCGACCGTGCGCCCCATCCCGTACCTGTATTACGACCCCACTCGTCGCGCTCCAGGTCGCGGCGCTCGTCGCGAACGTCGTCCACCCCGAGGAGGTCGAGCTGCATGAACCAGGTGCTGATCGTCACGGGACCGCCCGGCTCCGGTAAGACCTCCGTCGCGCTCGCGATCTGCGAGCGGTTCGACCGCATGGTGCACGTCCCCGTGGACGAGCTGCGCCACTGGGTCCGCGCCGGGTACCGCCACCCGTGGGCGAACGACGCGCAGGCCGCGGAGCAACTCCGCATGGCCTCGGATGCCGCGGTCGCCCTCGCGCGGAACGCCGTCGGCTACCGCTACTCCGTGATCGTGGACGACGTCATCGTCGGCGCGGACGCCGAGGCGTACCGGGCCGGCCTCGCCGGACTGGACGCGGACGTGCAGTTCGTGACGCTGCTGCCCTCGCTCGAGGCAAGCCTCGAACGGGACGCCACGCGCGGCGCAGCCTCGATCCCCCACCGCGTGCGCGCCCTCCATGCGGAGTTCGCCGACGCCGTGTCGCAGGAGCGCCAGCCCGGCGCCGTCCTGGACACCACCGCGGACGCCGACGCCCGCGCCACCGCCGACCGCGTGCAGGACGCGATCGCGAGAGGCCTCGCCCGGTTCGGCTGACGGAGGGCGGCCTGCGGGGATCGCGAGCACAAGAAGAGGCCCGGCAACTGCCGGGCCTCTTCGCATCACCGCGTCCCATCCGATCGGAGCGGGGAGCTCTCCCTATCGGGTCACGTTCAACCTAGTAGCGGTCGCGACCGCCGCCACCGTATCCACCACGGTCGCCACCGCGGCCACCGCCGCCGTAGCCACCGCCTCCACCGCCGCGGCCACCGCCACCACCGCCGTAGCCGCCGCCACCACCGCCGTAGCCGCCGCCACCGCCGCCGTAGCCACCGCGGCCGCCACCGCCGCCGCCGTAGCCACCACCACCGCCGCCGCCACGCGACTCGCGGGGCTGGGCGGGGTTCACGCGCAGGTTGCGGCCGCCGAAGTCCGTGCCGTCCAGGGCGCGGATCGCCTCGTTCGCGGCGGCGTCTTCCATCTCCACGAAGCCGAAGCCGCGCGGGCGGCCGGTCTCGCGGTCAGTCGGCAGGGCCACGCTGATGACCTCGCCGTAGCTCGCAAACAGCTCCTCCACTTCCTCGGTAGTGGCCGAGAAAGGCAGGTTTCCTACGTAAATACGCTGACTCAAGTGCATCTCCACGCCGGCCAGTGCCGGCAACACACGACCGCCCGGGGCGGTCCAAACATTCCCGACAGTGCACGCGTGGAGGCTCGGATGACACAACCAGCGGACTGAGGGCGTCAGACCGGGATCCGACGCGCCTCCAACGTATGCGAGGTTCAACGCCGCGTCGAGAGACACGGTGTGACAGGTTGGCTCACAATCTCGTGTCACTACTGCCGATCCTGGCCGTGACGCCTCCTAGCCCCGGCGCGGCCGATCGAGATCGTTGGAATCGAGCAGGATCGTGACCGGGCCGTCGTTCACGGCGTCCACCAGCATGTGCGCTCCGAACCGCCCTCCCTCCACGCGCAGCCCGCGACCGCGGAGCGCGTCCATGACGCGATCCACCAGCGGCGCGGCCACCTCCGGGGGCGCGGCGTCCGTGAAGGACGGGCGCCGTCCTCGGCGGGTGTCGGCATAGAGGGTGAACTGGGAGACGACGAGCACGGAGCCGGAGATGTCACTCACGGAGCGGTCGAACCGCCCCTCCTCGTCCGGGAACACACGCAGGTCCGCGACCTTCGAGGTCAGCCACGCCACCTCGCGGTCGCCGTCCTCCGGGCCGATGCCGAGGTAGACGAGCAGTCCGGCCTCGATCGCGCCGGTGGTCTCATCCACCACGGTGACGCGGGCGCGCGAGACACGCTGGACGACGGCACGCACGAAGGCTGTTCCGCTCTTTGAGGGATGCCTGCCCTAGTCGGCGGCGGAGGCAGACTTCTTGCTGCTGCTCTTCTTCTTGGAGGAGTCTGACTTCTTCGCCTTCGACTCGCTCTTCTTCGAGCCCTCCGAGGAGCGCGACGACGAGCTGGTGGAGGACGCGGAACCGCCTGAGGCGGCGTCCGCCTTGAAGTCGCGGCCCTCCGTCTTGTAGTAGCCGCCGGCCTTGAAGATCAGCGGCGGGGCGACAGTCACGATACGGCGGGCAGGCTTGCCGCACTTCTGGCACTCATGCTCCGTGGGCGAGCCGAACGGCTGCTGGAGTTCGTACTGGTGGCCTGCTTCACAGCGGTAGTCGTAACGCGGCACGTCCAACCTCCGACGCCGAGCCCGGCGGTCCGGGCGGCGCGATCCGATCGAGCGAGGGTGATCGAGGTGCGTATCGTACGCCTCGTGATGCGCTCCGAGCACTAGCCGGAGGGCGCTCGCGCTGTAATACTGATCGTCTGCGCGCTCGCGGGAGACCCGCGGGTGACGTGGAGCGATCTGAGAGAGACAAGCCGGCGTGCTGCCCTCGCACCCAGCGGGGGTAAATCTATGCGTCGGGAGCAGGAGCACAGGTACATGACCGCAGGAATCAGCATGCGCCAGATGCTGGAGGCCGGGGTCCACTTCGGCCACCAGACGCGGCGCTGGAACCCCCACATGGGGCGGTACATCTTCACCGCCCGCAACGGGATCCACATCCTTGACCTCGCGAAGACCGTCCGCGCCCTCGATGAGGCCGTGGAGAAGGTGCGCGAGGTGGTCTCGTCCGGCGAGCAGGTGCTGTTCGTGGGGACGAAGAAGCAGGCCCGCCGCATCGTGGAGCAGGAAGCGGAGCGGTGCGGCATGCCGTACATCAGCAACCGCTGGCTCGGCGGCACACTGACCAACTTCCAGACCATCCAGCCGCGCATCGGGTACTACCAGAAGCTGTCTGACCAGATGGCGTCCGGCGACACCGCCTTCGAGAGCATGACCAAGCGCGAGCGCATGGTGCAGGCCAAGGAGTTCGAGCGCCTGCAGCGCTTCTACGGCGGCCTGCGCAACATGAAGCGCGTCCCGGGCCTCCTCTTCGTCGTGGACCCCACGATGGAGGAGAACGCCATCGCGGAGGCGCGCCGGCTGAACATCCCGATCGTCGCGATGTGCGACACCAACTCGGACCCGGACCTGATCGACTACCCGATCCCCTCGAACGATGATGCGATCCGCGCCATCCAGCTCATGACCGGCCGCGTCGCCGAAGCCGTGATCGAGGGCATCGCCGTCGGCGAGGTGGAACAGCAGTTCCAGGAGGCCCAGCGGCCTCCCGCCCCCGAAGGCGACGAGGCGCCGGCAGAGACCGCCGCCGAGTAACCCGACCGCAGGTCCTCGGACCGGGACGGCAGACCTCGCCGCCCCGGTCCGGAGACCATCTTCCGCATCCAGCACCCACATACATCTGCACACAGCTGCACTGAGGAGCACATCGTGGTCAGCACCGACGACGTGAAGCGTCTCCGCGAGGAGACCGGCGCCGGCGTCATGGACGCCAAGCGCGCCCTGGACGAGGCCGGCGGATCCTTCGACAAGGCCCGCGAGATCCTGCGCGAGCGGGGCATCGCCCAGGCCGCGAAGCGCGCGGACCGCGCCACCGGCCAGGGCATGGTGGAGGCCTACATCCACAACCAGGGCCGTATCGGCGCCATGGTGGAGTTGCAGTGCGAGACGGACTTCGTCGCCCGCACGGACGGATTCCGCCAGCTGGCGCGCGACATCGCGATGCAGGTCGCCGCGATGAGCCCGCGCGCCCTCACGGTGGAGGAGGTCCCCGCGGACGCTCCCGGCACCGCCGAGGAAAACGCGCTGCTGACGCAGGCATTCATCAAGGACGCCGGCAAGACCATCGGCGACCTGATCCAGGACCAGATCGCCCAGACCGGCGAGAACATCCGCGTCGCGCGGTTCTCCCGCTTCGAGCTCGGCGGCCAGTAACAACCTCGGGCGCCCGCTGCTGGCGCCCGCTCCCTCCTCCCGTCACCATCGACGGAGGATCGGGCAGCGGGTGAACCACAGCGGGCGCTCCGCTATCGTGGCAGTCTGACTGTCTCCGGCCGCCTCACCCGATGGCCCCAGCGATGGAGGGTGACACCGTGACTGACGAGATCCTCCTCGAGGCCGAGGAAAAGATGGACTCGGCCGTAGCTGCCGTGAAGCGCGACCTCCAGTCGATCCGCACCGGCCGCGCCTCCACCGCCCTGGTCGAACACCTCCTCGTGGACGTCTACGGGTCCAAGATGCAGCTCATCCAGCTCGCGAACCTCGCGACGCCGGAGGCGCAGCTGATCACGATCACGCCGTTCGACAAGAGCACCGTGAACCCGATCGTCAAGGCGATCCAGTCCTCCGAGATCGGCATCACGCCCAACAGCGATGGACGCATCATCCGCCTGCCCATCCCTCCCCTGACGGAGCAGCGCCGCAAGGAGCTGGCCAAGCAGGTCAGCGGGAAGGCGGAGGACGGCCGCATCTCCATCCGCAACACCCGACGGAATGCCAACGACGCCTTGAAGAAGGCCTCGAAGGATGGCGAAATCTCCGAGGACGAGGAGCACCGCGCCCTGGACGAGGTCGAGAAACTGACCTCGCAGTACATCGAGAAGGTCGAAGTCCTCGCCAAAGACAAGGAGCGCGAGCTCCTCGAGGTCTAACGACCGATCGAGGACTCCGGAGGTCCAACCGCCCAGTGGTCGTGAACCCCGCGAACCCCGCACCCGCGTCGCCACCCCTTCCCGCGCTCGCGGTCAAACCTCAGCATGTCGCGATCATCATGGACGGGAACGGGCGCTGGGCGCAGTCACAGGGACTCTCGCGCTCGGACGGCCATCGAGCCGGTGCTGACGCCATCCGCCCCGTCATCCGCCGCTTCGCGGAGCACCAGGTCCCTGTCGTCACCCTCTTCGGGTTCTCCACGGAGAACTGGGGCCGCCCGAAAGCCGAGATCGAGACCATCCTTAAGCTCGGCGCGGAGTTCATCGACTCCCACCTCGACGAGCTGAACCAGAACGGCGTCCGCGTCGCCCACCTCGGCGGGACGGACCGCCTGCCGATCTGGCTGCGGCGCCGCGTGAAGAAGGCCGTGGAGGCCACCTCCCACAACGACGGCATCCTGGTGAACCTCGCCTTCAACTACGGCGGACGGGACGAGATCCTGGACGCCGTGAAGCGGATGCTCGCGGACGGCCTCAAGCCCGGCGATGTCACGCCCGAGGCCCTCGAGGCGCGCCTCACCACCGCCGGCCTCCCGGACGTCGACCTCCTCGTCCGCACCGGGGGCGAGCAGCGCGTCTCCAACTTCCTCGTCTGGCAGTCGACCTACGCCGAGTACTACTTCACGCCGAAGTTCTGGCCGGAGTTCGATCCGGAGGAGGTGGACGCGGCCCTGCTCGAGTTCGCCCACCGCCACCGCCGCTTCGGCCTCGTCGCGCCCGACGAGGGCGACTAGATCCCCCCGGCACCCGACCGCCCGTGCTGACCCAGCGTCTCCTCGTCGCCGCGGTCGGCCTCCCTGCCCTCGCGCTCCTGATCTGGCTCCCGGAGCGCGCCTTCTCGATCGCCGTCGCGTTCATCCTCGGCGTGGCGGCGGCGGAGATGGTCCGCGCCCTCGTCCCCGACCGGCCGTGGAGCATCCCGCTCTCGGCGGGCGTCGTCACCGCGCTGTATGTCGCCCTCGCGCGGTCCGGGTTCGAGAGCACGGAGTGGTCCTTCCTCGCCCTCACCGCGGTGGTACTCGCGCTCATCCTGAGGCCCAACGCCCGCCTCGCGCAGTCCCTCGGCGGGTGGTGGATGACCGCCTGCCTCTACGTCGGCGTGTTCGGTTCCCACCTCGTGCTGCTGCGACTCGAGCCGGAGGGTCAGCGCTGGCTGATCGTGCTCCTCGCGGCCACGTTCGCCACGGACACCGGCGCGTACGCAGTCGGCCGCCTGTGGGGGCGTCACCTGTTCATGCCCAGCGTCTCGCCCAAGAAGACGTGGGAGGGCGCGATCGGCGGGCTCGTGGCCGGGGCCGCGGCCGGGTTCGGTGCCGCCCTCGCGTTGGGACTGGAGCTGGAGGGCGCTGCGAGCGCCGGCTACCTCCTGCTCCCCGTCGCGGCGATCGCGGGCGACCTGCTGGAGTCCGCGCTCAAGCGGAGGATGGACGTGAAGGACATGTCCAACCTCCTCCCCGGTCATGGAGGACTCCTCGACCGGCTGGACTCCATACTCCTCGTCGGGGTCTGCCTATACTGGATGGTGCGATGGTTCCAAGTCTGATCCGCGTCGCCATCCTCGGTTCGACCGGGTCCGTCGGCGAGCAAGCGCTCGACGTCATCCGCCTGATGCCCGACCGCTTCGAGGTCGTCGCCCTGGCCGCACATGGCCGCGTGGAGCGGCTGCGCCAGCAGGCGCTGGAGTTCCGCCCGCGCCGCCTCGCCTGCCGCCCCGGACGCGACGCCGACGCCCTCCGAGCCGAGGCCGCCGCGTGGGGTGGCGCGTTCGCCCCGCTCGAGGAGATCGCGACCCTGCCGGAGGTGGACGTGGTGCTCGTCGCCACGACCGGCCTCGCCAGCCTGCACCCGACGATCGCCGCGCTGCGCGCCGGCAAGAAGGTCGCGATCGCGAACAAGGAGACACTCGTCGTCGGCGGGCACGCGGTGCGCGCCGCCCTCGATGAGGGGCGCGCCCTCGGCGCGGAGATCCGCCCGGTAGACTCGGAGCACTCGGCCATCTGGCAGTGCCTGTGGGGCGAGGCGCCCGAGTCGGTCGAGACGCTGACGCTGACCGCCTCGGGCGGCGCGTTCCGCGACTGGGACCTCCTCGCGCTGGAGGCCGTGACCGCGCAGGAGGCACTGAACCATCCGACCTGGAAGATGGGCCCGAAGATCACGATCGACAGCGCCACGCTCTTCAACAAGGCGCTGGAGGCGATCGAGGCGCGCTGGCTCTTCGACATCCCGCTGGAGCGCGTGGAGATCCTCCAGCACCGCGAAAGCGTCATCCATTCGATGGTGACGTTCCGCGACGGCTCCGTGAAGGCGCAGCTGGGCGAGCCGGACATGCGGCTCCCCGTGCAGGTCGCCCTCCTCTACCCCGAGCGCGGCGAGGCGAAACCGGCCCCGCCGCTGGACCTCGCGAAGCGCGGCGCCCTGCACTTCGGCGCGGTCGACGAGGCGCGCTTCCCCGCCCTCGGCATCGCGCTCGAGGCCGGCCGGCGGGAGGACACCTCCGCCGCCGCCATCTCCGGCGCGGACGAGAGCGCCGTGGCGCACTTCCTCTCGGGGCGCATCAAATTCACTGACATCGCGCGCCTCCTCGGGCGCGCGCTCGAGGCACACGCTCCCACCCGACAGCCGAGCCTCGACGAACTCCTCGCCGCGGAAGCGTGGGGACGGACGTTCGTGGACGAGGCCGTGACGGCGGGGGTGACATGAACGACAACTGGCGCGACGAGCCCACGGAGGACCAGCCCGCGCCCCGCTCCGAGCGTGTCCACCGGCCCTCGGGGCGAGGCACCGGCGGACGCAGCATCCAGCCGTACCTGACCGGCGCGTTCCTGCTGATCGGGCTCGCGATCGCGTTCGTGATGGCGCAGCACGCCGTCACCAGCGCCCTGCTCTTCATCGGCATCCTGCTCGCGCTCGTCCTCGCGCACGAGGCGGCCCACTTCGCCACGGCGAAGCTGTTCGGCATCCGCGTGCACGAGTTCGGTGTCGGCTTCCCGCCGAAGATCGCCGGCCGCTACTTCGGCGAGACCGAGTACACCGTGAACTGGCTTCCCCTGGGCGGGTTCGTCCGCCTCGAGGGGGAGGAGAACCCGACCGGCCCCCGGTCGCTCGCGGCCCGCCCGGCGTGGCAGCGGCTGATCGTGCTCGGCTCCGGCGCGGTCATCAACCTGATCCTGCCGATCTTCCTCTTCGCCGGCGCCCTCATGATCCCGCACGAGATCCCGGAAGGCCGCGCCGAGATCACGCAGGTCATCCCGGACACCCCCGCCGCCGCGGCCGGCCTCCAGGAGGGCGATGTCATCCTCGCGATCGAGGGCCGCGAGACGAAGAACCTGATCGAGGCGTCCCGCTACGTCCGTGTCTACCAGGGCCGGGACATCGACATCCTCGTGCGTCGCGACGGCCAGGAGCTGACGATCCCGGTCTACGCGCGCTGGGAGTTCCCGGCGGGCCAGGGCCCCACCGGCATCCAGATCGCCCCGGTCGCCGTCGCCGCGGACGGCCGCGCCTTCACGGTGACCGAGTCGCAAGCCCCGTGGGAGGCCGTCGGCAACGGATTCCGGCTCACGTGGGACACCATGCTGCTCGCCCGCAACCAGGTGGTCTCGTGGTTCAAGGGCGCCTCCGGCCCCGAGTTCCAGGGCCCCGTCGGCATCGCCCAGACCACCGGCGAGGTCGCCTCGGCCGCCGGGTCGGCCCAGGGCGCGATCTCGCCCCTACTGGAGCTCGCCGCGCTGCTCTCGATCAACCTCGGCATCCTGAACCTGCTGCCACTCCCCATGCTGGACGGCGGCCGCATGTTCTTCGTCGTCGTCGAGGTCCTCCGAGGCGGCAAACGCATCGCCCCCGAACGCGAGTCCCTCGTCCACCTCGTCGGGTTCGTGGCCTTCATGGCGCTCGCGCTGGTGGTGACCTTCTACGACGTGTCGCGGATCGCCAGCGGAGATTCGATCCTGCGATAGCGCTCCAGCGCCAGCGTGCCGTCCTCCGACGAACGCCACCGCCCACCCATAACCCGTACAGCAGCGGCCTGCGATACCCTCGGAGCGTCCGAGTGCGGGAGCGGCCAGAGGGGTGCCGGTATGCCTTCGATCCGTCGGAAGCCCACGCGGGCGGTGCGCATTGGCACGATCCAGGTGGGCGGCGGCGCCCCGATCGCCGTGCAGAGCATGGCCGCCACGAAGACCCAGGACATCGAGGCGACGACGCGGCAGGTGACCCTGATCCACGCCGCCGGTGCGGACCTCATCCGCATCGCCTGCGACTCGAAGAAGGACGTCGAAGCCCTCGCAGAGGTGCGCGCTCGGGTGATGGAGAGCATCCACCCCAACCTCTCGGTGGACCTCCAGGAGAACTACCGCCTCGCGGAGATCGTGGCGCCGCACGTCGACAAGATCCGGTACAACCCCGGTCACCTGTGGCACCACGAGCGTGAGAAGTCGATCCGCGACAAGGTCGCCTACATCGCCGAAGTCGCCGAGCAGCACGACGTGGCCCTGCGTGTCGGCGTGAACTGCGGCTCCGTGGACCCCGTGATGTCCGAGCGCTTCGGCGACGACGATGTCGGCGCGATGGTGGAGAGCGCCCTGGAGCACACCCGGATGCTCGACGACCTCGGCTTCACCCGGTACGTCGTCTCGCTCAAGGACTCCGACTGGCGGAAGGTCGTGGAGGGCAACCGCCGCTTCGCCTCGATCCGCCCGGAGGTGCCACTGCACCTCGGCGTCACGGAGGCCGGGATGCCACCGGACGGGATCATCAAGACCCGCATCGCCTTCGAGCAGCTCATCTCCGAAGGCATCGGCGACACGCTGCGCGTCTCCCTGACCCTGCCCTTCGACGACAAGGGCCAGGAGGTCACCACGGGCCGCGAGATCATCGACGACATCTACGCCGGCCGCTTCCGCTCCGTCCCCGCGAACTTCGGCGAGGGGCTGAACATCATCAGCTGCCCGTCATGCTCCCGCGTCGAGAACAACGCCTTCGTGGAACTCGCGCAGGACGTGAAGGCGATGGCGCAGTACGCGAAGGAATACCAGATCACCATCGCCGTCATGGGCTGCCGCGTGAACGGCCCCGGCGAGACTGACGACGCCGACATCGGCCTCTGGTGCGGTCCGCTCGGCGTGAACCTGAAGCATGGCGAGGAAGTCGTCGGCCACTACCCGTACGACACCGTCCTCAACGAGACCCGCGCCCTCCTCGACCGCGTCATCGCGGAGAAGGGGTTCGCCCCGGCGAGCGCCTGAGGCCCGACGCACGCCGAGGGTGCCTGGGCGCTCGACCGGCGCAGCCGCTACTCGCCGTCCCCGTCCCACAACCGTCGGTAGGCCGCGCTCTCCCGCATGAGTTCGTCGTGCGTGCCGAGGGCAACGAGACGGCCATGCTCCACGACGCCGATGCGGTCGCAGCGGGCGGCGGTGGCGAGGCGGTGCGCGATGACCACGACGGTGCGCCCCTCGAGCGCGCGGTCGAGCGCCTCGGAGACGCGTTGCTCCATCGCGGGGTCGAGGATGCTCGTGGCCTCGTCGAGCGCGACGACCGCGGGATCGGCGATCGCGACACGGAGCAGCGCGACGAGCTGGCGCTCGCCAGCGGAGAGCTGGCTGCCGTTCGCCCCGACGGGCGTACGAGCGCCCTGCGGAAGCCCTCGCAGCCAGTCGAGCAACCCGAGGCGGGACACGGCGTCCTCGACGCTGGCCCCGGAGCGGCCGGTCTCCGCGACCGCAAAGCGGACGTTCTCCTCCACGGTGCCGTCGAACAGATAGGTCTCCTGCGGGACGAGGATCAGGCGGCGCCTCGCCTCCTCGGACGCATCGTGCAGGTCGACACCGCCGAAGGTGACCCGACCGTCCCCAGGGGACGCGAGAGCGACGGCGAGGCGCGCGATCGTGGATTTGCCGGAGCCGGTCGCGCCAACGAGGGCGAGCCGCTCGCCGGGGGCGACCGTGAACGACACGTCGTGCAGCACCTGCTGGCCCGAGAGATAGCCGAACGAGACGCCCTCGAAGCGGAGTTCGCCCGAGGCGGGGAGGTCCGCCGCCCCACTGCTCACCGGCGGGACGTGGCCGAGGGCGAGGACGCGCACAAGGGCGCTGCGCGCGGCGAAGAGGTCATCGAGCTGTCCGAGGACGTTCGTGAGTGGCGCGAGCATCACCGCCAGGCTGACCACGGCCGCCGCTGCCGTACCGACCGAGAGGTGGCCGTCGATCGCCCTCAGGGAGAGGACCACGAGGACCACGGCCGTGACGGTCGCCTGCACCATGGTGAGCACGGGATAGAACCGGTTCCGCATCCGCGTGCCGGCCAGGTAGCCCTCCACCACCGCGTGGTTGCTGCGCCGCAGGCGCTCGCGGTGGAGCTCCTCGGCGCGGTAGGCGCGCAGGGTGGCGGCGCCCTCCACGGACTCGATGGCGTGGCCGGCCATCACGGCGACGCGCCGCCGGTACTCCGGGTAGATGCGCATGCTCTGGCGGCTCAGCCACAGCCCCGCGACCAGCGCCGGGGGCACGGCGAGCAGCGTGAGGGCGGCGGCGAGCGGCGAGAGCACGAGGATGCCGACGAACCCGCCCGCGATCCCGGTCAGGTTCCACGTGACGTTCAGCAACAGGTGCGTCGCGGCGTTCGTCAACGCCTCCACGTCCGCGGTCACGCGTGCCTGCAGGTCACCGCGGCTGCTGCGCTCGAACCGTCCGAGGTCCAGCCGCAGGATGCCGGCCAGCGCATCGCGCCGCCACTCGTGGAGGACGGCCTGCCCCACGTCCGCCATCACCGAGGTCCGGATACCCGCGGTGAGGCCGGTGAGCAACGCGATGACGAGGTAGGCGATGGCCGCGCCGCGGACGGCCTCCAGGTTGCCGGCACGCATCCCCTCGTCGATGGCGTAACGCAGTACCTGCGGACTCACGGAGATGAGCAACGTCGACGCGATGATCGCGACGAGCGATGCGCCGATCCGCCAGAGATGCCGCCGGACCTGCTGCATCACGGCCGGCAGCAGCGGCGGCGGGGCAACGTCGAGGAACGCCAGCACCGGCTTCGCCTCTCCCGGGCGCGTGGTCGCGGCGCTCATATGCGAGCCTCGCTCGTCGCCTCGACGCTGCTCGGCTGTAGCCGCAGCGTGGCCGTCGCGAGGTCCGCGACAAGCGGGTTCGGGGTGACGATCACGACGATGCCGTGCCGCCAGCGCGCCACCACGTTGCGGAGCACCGCGATCTCGCGCATCGGTTCGAGCTCGTTCGTCGCGCCATCCAGCAGCAGCACGTCCGGACGCGCGAGGAGGGCGCGCGCCAGCGCGAGCCGCTGTCGCTGGCCGCCGGACAACTGGAGGCCACGCTCGCCGACGGGGTAGTCGAGACCCGCGAACTCGGTGACATCGGCGGCCAGCAGGGCGTCCTCGATCCGCGCGGGATCGGCGTCCGGATCGCCGATCCGCACGTTGTCCTCCACGGTGCCGTCGAAGATGAACGGCCGCTGCTCCACGAGCAGCACGCGCGACAACAGCTCGTCGCGGAGATCCTCCGGCGGGCGCCCCGCCGGAGTGCCGTCACCGAGTGCGATGCTGCCCACGTATGAGCGCCGTCCGGCGAGCGCCATGAGCAGCGAGGTCTTGCCGGAGCCGACGGTGCCGTCCACGAGCAGCACGTCACCGGGCGCGAGGCGGAGGTCCACCGGCGCGAACAGTGCCTGCTCCCGTCCCGGGACGAAGCAGGCGATCCCGGACAGCGTGAGGCTCGCGCCGACCTCGGAGGCCTCACGTCCCGCCGAGCCGCCCTCGAGGCGCTCGGGCGCGCCGAGGTCGATAAGCGCGCCGAGGCGATCGGCGGACGCGAGCGCCATCTGCACGCCGAGCACATGCTCGGCGAGGGCGCGGATCGGCCCGACGACGAACACCGCGAGGCCGATCACGGCGACCGCCTCGCCGATCGCCATCGAGCCCTGGGTCACGTTCACCCCGGCCCGCCAGAGCACGAGCACCACGGGCAGCGCCGACAGCACGTCCAGCATCGGCGCGTAGGGGATCCAGAGGCGGGCCAGGTGCAGCGCCCGCGAACGCACTTCGGTCGAGGTGCCCTCGAACCGCGCGAGGTCAGCATCCTCCGCCCGCAGGCCGCGGATGGTCTTGAAGCCGCCGGCGGTCTCCTGGACGCGCATCGTCATCGCGCCGATGGCCTCTTGCACCGCGATGGAGCGCCGCTCCCACACGTCTGAGGTGCGCCAGAACAGCACCATCGAGACCAGCGTGGTGCCCAGCAGCGCCGCCGCCAGCCATGGGTCGAACCACGCGACGATCAGCAGCACCGTCGGCACCATCATCGCGTACGCCGAGGTGTACCCCACCGAGTTGAACAGGGCGGACACGCCGTCCACGTCGCTCGTCGCGCGTGCGATCACCTCGCCCGGTGGGAACGCGACGCGCTGCTCGTCGTCCAGCGCCAGGGCCGCCGCCACCACGTCGTCACGCAGGCTCGCCGCCACGCGCGCTGAC
>JALOAM010000274.1 GCA_023228765.1 Dehalococcoidia bacterium | reverse complement strand
GCCGCCGAAGAAGGCGATGCCCGGACCGAACCACCCGTCGATGCCGCTCGTCAGGTCCTGCTCCACCTCGGTCGTGCCGTCGAAGAGGAAGCCGGCCTCCAGGAAATACTGGTTGAGGCGCTCGAACTCACCGAGGAACATCAGCGCGCCGACGAGGATGAAGACGGCGCCCGCGAAGATCATCAGCTTCTGCAGGTGCGGCCCGAGCGCCCTCATCCGCGGCGAGAGCCACCCGAAGAAGGCCCCGAACGCCATGAACCACACCCCGAGGCCGAGCGCGTAGCAGAGCAGCAGCAGCGCCCCCTGCTGCCACGATCCGGTTGCGGCGGCCAGCGTCAGCACGACCCCGAGGATCGGCCCCACGCAGGGCGTCCACGCGATCGAGAACGTGGCCCCCACGAGGAAGGAGCGCGGATATCCCCGGTCAAGGGCGCGGCGCCACCCGGAGGATGGGTCAGCGGTGGAAGGAGTGCCGGTCGCCGGCGCGGTCACGTTACTCGTCAATCCCCAGGAGGCGACGGCGGGCGGCGTCGTACCGCTCCTTGGCGCGCGCCTCGCGGTTCAGGAGGCCCTTGACCTGGTCGGGGGGGATGCGGTTGCCCTCCAGCAGCAAGTCGTGGACGCCGTCCAACTGCTTCTGCCAGGCCTCGAACGCCTCGCGGTACTCCTGCTTCGGGTCACGCTCAGTGGTCATGCATCCAGTGTAGGCAGGGGCCCGTCGAGCGGAAGCGGCGTGTGGAGGATGGCCGCGGAGACGCAGCAGGCCACCCTCTCGGGTGGCCTGCGCAAGTCCTGGTGACCCATGGGGGATTCGAACCCCCGATCTCCACCGTGAGAGGGTGGCGTCCTAGACCGCTAGACGAATGGGCCGTGCGGCTAGTTTACAAGAGAACCGCCGATCTCGCCAACGCCGTTGGGGCTTCCGCGAGGCCTCGGGCGGTGCGGTAGCATCGCCCCCACTCGCGGCAGGCGCCGCGTCCGAGGAGAGGGACCCCGACATGGATCTCGCGGTGATGATCGAGGGCCAGGAAGGCCTGAACTGGGACCGCTGGCGCCGGATCATCCGCACGACCGAGGACCTGGGATACGAGTCCCTGTTCCGCTCCGACCACTTCTTCTCGCTCTCCGGCCCCCATGACCGGGACGCGCTGGAGACGTTCATCTCGTTCGTCCTCGTCGCGGAGGAGTCGAGCCGCATCCGCTTCGGGCCACTCGTCTCCTCGATGACGTTCCGGCACCCCTCGCTGGTGGCGAGGATGGCGGCGCAGATCGACGTGCTCTCCGGTGGGCGCTTCATCCTCGGCATGGGCGCGGGGTGGAACGTCCCAGAGCACGAGGCGTTCGGCCTCCCCTTCCCGCCCGTGCGAGAACGCATGGACCGGCTGGAGGAAGGCATCCAGGTCGTCCGCACGCTGTGGGGCGACGGCCCTGCGTCCTTCGAGGGCCGCTACTACCAGCTCAAGGACGTCGAGTGCTACCCGAAGCCGGTGCAGTCACCCGCGCCGATCCTCGTCGGTGGCTCCGGCGAGAAGCGCACGCTCCGCATCGTCGCGAAGTACGCCGACGAATGGAACGCTGTGGGACTGACGCCGGAAGGCTACCGCCACAAGGAGGAGGTCCTCCGCCAGCACTGCGAGGCAGTCGGGCGGGACCCATCCTCGATCCGTCGTTCGATGATGGCGGGATTCGTGGTCGGCCGTGACCAGGCGGAGATCCACGCCCATCTCGGGCGGATCGGCGAGGCACTCCCGAACCTCGTGCGGGGCAATCCGGACGAGGTGCTGGAGGGCGTCCGCAACCGCGGCTGGCTCGTCGGGACGCCCTCGGAGGTGGTCGAGCAGATCGGGCAGCGGGAGGAGTTGGGCCTGGAACGGATCATGCTCCAGCACCACGCGCAGGCCGACTTCGAGACGCTGGAGCTCATCGCGAGGGACGTCCTGCCCCAGGTGCAGCGCTAACTCTCCACGAGATCGGCACTAACGAGGTTGTGCTGGCTACCGGAATCACACTTGTAATCCATCACGCGCCGTGGCAGTGTTCGCGCCACAGGGCCTCGGATCGAGGACGGCGCGATGGCTGGATCCCAACGACGCGACCCCAGCATCGACGAAGACATCGGACCGACGGTCCGGCCCTTACCGCACCTGCCCTCGTCCTTCCACGACCACGACATCTACTACGGCTGGTACATCGTCCTCGTCGCGTTCGTCGCCTCGATGATGGCGACCGGGCTGCAGGTCTACTCCCTCGGCGTCTTCCTGAAGCCCATGACCGAGGAACTCGACTGGTCCCGGTTCGAGCTGTCCCTGGGGCAGACGGTCTCGACGTTGTGCTCGGGCGTGGTCGCGTTCTGGGTCGGTCCGCTGCTCGACCGTCACGGCGGGCGGGTGCTGATGGTGGCCGGATCCATCGCGATGGGCGCCGGGTTCATCGGCCTCGGGCTCGTACAGGAACTCTGGCAGTACTACCTCGTAAAGGGCGTGCTGGTCACGGCCGGCTCCGCGATGGCCGGGCTCGTCGTCGTCAACGTCGCGCTCTCGAACTGGTTCATCCGCCGCCGTGGGGTCGCCATCGGCGTCGCGGCGATGGGCGTGTCCGTCGCGGCGCTCTTCATCCCGCTGCTCTCTACCGCCCTGATCGAGGCCTACGGCTGGCGCTGGGCGTGGGTGATCCTCGGCGTCACGATCCCCCTCGCGATCGTCCCGATGTCGCTGCTCGTCCTCCGGCGACGGCCCGAGGACCACGGACTGCTCCCGGACGGCGGCACCGGCAGCGTCCGGCCGTTGTCGAAGGCGCGCGCCACCTCCATGTCGCTGCAGGGCGTGAACTGGACACGTCGCGAGGCGATGCACACGCGCAGCCTCTGGATGCTGGTCGCCGCCTTCTCGCTGGGCAGCATGGGCCTCAGCGCCCTGTTCTTGCACATGATCCCGTACCTCACGGACAGCGGGCTCACGGACAAGCAGGCGGCGAGCGTGTTCGGGATGGTGGGCCTCGCCGGGCTGATCTGTAAGCCGCTGTGGGGGATGGCGCTGGACCGCTTCAACACCTCGTACTGCGCGGCGTCTGAGTTCCTCATCCT
>JALOAM010000273.1 GCA_023228765.1 Dehalococcoidia bacterium | reverse complement strand
GAGTGTCGTGCTCTCCAGCCCGGCCTCCACGAGGGCGTCCGCAATGTCGAGGAAGGCGCTGGCCGCGATCACCTGGTCGCCCGCGGCGGGAAGCCAGCGCATGGCCTGGAGCAGCGGATCCCAGTGCAGGTGGGCCCGCGCCCCGTCGATGCGTGCGTCCGCCTGCGTGAGTTTGCCCTCGATCACGTCGAGGTCCTCGGGCGTTGCATCGAGCCCGAGGTCCGTCACGACCTGCATCGTGTCCTCCAGGTCGAGGAGGGCGGTGCGGGCCGCGGTCGCGTCGCGCGCCAGCGTGACGTAGTGCCACGTCGCGAGGACGAGCAGGACGGCGAGGGCAGCGAGCAGCACGCGCCACCTCGCACTGCGGAGGGCAGGACGTCGGACCATGGGAGGTTCCCCGGGGACACCGAGCGGGAGGAGCGCACTTGACGCTCCCCCCGCTGTAGACGCGTGCGCTACCGGCGGTCCGTCATGCTCGAGCGTCGCCGGAGGACGCCGGCGATGCCGCCCCCACCGATGACCGCGGCGGCCCCGATGGCGCCGAACAGGCCGCCCAGCAGCTGGACGCGGGTCTGCGGGCCCAGCATGCCGCCCTCGGTCGCGTCGCCCGTGGAGGGCGGCCCGGGCGGGTCGCCGACGGAGACGGTGGCGTTCACCTGGACCTGGTCGCAGGGGCCGGAGACTTCGATGATGCCGGGGGTGTCCCCGGTGAACAGCGTCACCGTGTCCTTGCCGTCCGGTCCGGTCACGAAGGACGCCGGGGTGACGCTCGCGGAATCGCCGGGCTGTCGCGTCACGAGTAGCTCGCCGGTGAGGCCCTCCAACGGGTTCCCGGCGCGGTCCGCCGCGATGACGGTAATCGTCACGTCCTCGGACAGCCCGGGGAGCGGATCAGAGAGCGAGAGGACGCAGTACCCATCGGGTTGCGGGTAGATCTGCGCACTGGCCACGCCAGCGCCGAGCGCACTCGTCGCGAGGAGCGCCACGAGCCCCAGCCCGATCCCGACACGGATGATCTTCATGTTTGCCGCCTCTTCCATCGGCCGTGATCCGTCCTCCAACGGTCCGGATCACTGGCCCGTCTACAGGAGACAACCGGTGGGTGGAGCTGACGTGAAGGTTGAGGCATCCGGAGGCCGGAGGCGGAGCAGACCCTCACCCCGGCCCTCTCCCGCCGAGGCGGGAGAGGGGGTCGACGAGTGGGGCGGAGGTGGAGGGCGTCAGGCCTCGGTGGGTTGTTCTGCCGCGGCGGCGCGCGACGCCGCCAGCAGGGAGGCGTGCGTCGGCGCGTCCGGGACGTGGGCGGGGCGATCGCGGTCCATCTCGCGGCGGAGGGCGGGGACGATCTCCGTGCCGAGGATCTCGATCTGCTCGAGGACGACCTCCAGCGGGAGTCCGGCGTGGTCGACGAGGAAGAGCTGGCGCTGGTAGTCACCGACGTGCTCGCGCATGGCGGCGTAGCGCTCGATCACCTGCTGAGGGCTACCGACGGTGAGCGGGGTGCCCTCCATGTACTGCTCGAGGCTGGGGCCGTAGCCGTAGACCGGCGCATGGTCGAAATACGGCCGGAACTCGCGGATCGCGTCCTGCGAGTTGGGACGCACGAAGACCTGCCCGCCGAGGCCCACGATCGCCTGGTCGGCGGAGCCGTGGCCGTGCTGTTCGTACGCCTCGCGGTAGATGCGGACCATGCGCTTCACGTGGTCGATGGGCCAGAAGATGTTGTTGTGAAAGAAGCCGTCGCCGTAGCGCCCCGCCTGCTCCGCGATCTGCGTCGTCCGGATCGACCCGTGCCACACGAACGGCGGGATGCCGTCCAGCGGACGCGGCGTCGAGGTGAGCCCCTGGAGCGCCGTCCGGAACATCCCGTCCCACGTCACGTCTTCCTCGCGCCAGAGCCGGTGGAGGAGCGCGTAGTTCTCTACGGCCAGGTGCAGGGCGTAGCGGATGTCCTTCCCGAACCACGGGTAGACTTCCGCCTGGTTGCCGCGGCCCATCATCAGGTCCACGCGACCGCCGGCGAGGTGCTGAAGCATCGCGTAGTCCTCCGCGATCTTCACCGGGTCGTTCGTCGTGATCAGGGTGGTTGCCGTCGAGAGGATGAGGCGCTCGGTCCTCGCGGCGATGTACCCCAGCATCGTGGTGGGCGAGGACGGGACGAACGGCGGGTTGTGGTGTTCGCCCGTGGCGAACACGTCGAGGCCGACCTCCTCCGCCTTGAGGGCGATCGCGACCATTGACTGGATGCGCTCGGCCTCGGAGGGCTCGCGTCCCGTGGTGGGGTCCGGGGTGACGTCGCCGACGGAGAAGATGCCGAACTGCATTAGCAGATACCTCGGAGATGGGGCGGAGGGGTGCTTAGATAGTTGTGACGCGAACCATCACGATACCAGCCGTCGACGGGCGCAGCGCTTGTCTTCACTGGTATAACACCGGTGATTGCCATCCCCTCGTGCCAGCGGCGACAGTGTTGTTGCAGGGTGCTGCCGAGGACGGCGGAACCGGTGACCGGGCAGCGACAGGCAGGCTCGTACGTGCGCGTTGCGTTGATCTCGGACACCCACCTGCCGTCACTGTTGCGGACGCCGGACGAGCTCGGCCCGGAGCTGGGCGCGTTCCTCGAGGGTGCCGACCTCATCCTCCACGCCGGTGACGTGGTCCGGCCCTCCGTCCTCGACTGGTGTGAGCAGTTCGCCCCGCTGGTCGTGGCGCAGGGCAACAACGACGCCTTCGAGGACCCTCGGATGGCGCCGGTGCAGTTCCTGGAGCTGGAGGGCTGGCGGATCGGAATGATCCACGAACTCCGGCCGGAGGAGCGCCCGGTACGGGAGTTGCTGGATAGCGCGTTCGGCGGCCGCCCGCTGGACATCATCATCGCCGGCGACACACACCTCGAACGGCTCGAGTACCGCGACGACACGATCGTGGTGAACTCCGGCAGCCCAACGCTGCCGCACCACAAGGAGATGCGTCACGGCACGGTCGGCTTCCTCGACCTCGCGCCGGGGCGCGTGCACGCGGAGATCCTCGCGCTCGGCTCCTCGGCGCAACGCCCGAACCCCGGCCAGCCGCACCACCTGCTGATCGAGGAACGCCGG
>JALOAM010000047.1 GCA_023228765.1 Dehalococcoidia bacterium | reverse complement strand
ACGTACTCGTTCGGGCGCGCCGTGAGCTCCACTTCGGCCATGGCGCCCGACACCTGGAGGCGCTGACGGTCGGCCTCGGGCACGGGCTGGTTGATGGGCGTGCCGTCGTCGCTGACCGCGTTCCAGTCGCGGTAGAGCCAGAGGTGGCGCTTGCCGTCCGACCCAACCCAGGAGCGCGGCCAGTACCAGACCTCGGCCTTGTCGTTCGGGTTCGTGACCGGGTCGAGGAACTCGATCGGGTCCATCGCCCGGACCTGCACCCCGTCATCGCCCACGAAGTAGACGAACGGGATCTCGCCGTCGGTGAGGAGGTCGCGCGAGAGGCCCTGCGCAGCGATCCACGAGAGCACGGACCGGTTGCGCTTGAACGTCTGGAACTCGTCGATGACCTTCTGGAACGCCGGATCCTTGGCCGTGAAGGTCCACGGCTCCTCGAACGCCATCTCCGTCCACAGTCCGACGGCGCGGTCCACCAGCGGGTTCCAGCGCGTGTAGATGCGGGACTTGCGCAGGTTGAGCGTGCGCTCGACGGGCCGCAGGTCGCGCTGCTCGTTGTAGCGCCCGCCCACGCGCTCGTACCCGATGAGGTCGGAGGCGAGGATGAGGTCGCTGAACGTCACGCCGGCGGGCAGCGCCTCCAGGAGCGCCGTGAACTGCGCCCCTGCCTCCGCCATCCGCTGCTCGTGCGTCGGTTCCGCCTGCTCCTGCACTTGCTCGGTCGTGGCCATCGTCGCCTCCTAGAGCTGGCTCGATCGGAACTGGCGGCCGTCGATGTAGCTGACGGGCATCACCTGCCGTGCGATGTACAGGGCGAGCTCGGCGTACCCGGCCGCGTGGTACCAGTGATCGGCCTTCGCGCCCTCCTCGTAGACCGCGCGGGGGTTCGTCTGCGTGGCTGTGGTCTTGAGCAGCCGCACCGGCGCCTGCAGGTGGGCGAAGAGGCCAGGCGTCGTGGGGGCGTCCGAGGGCATGAGCACGTTGCAGTCGCGGATGTTCGAGGCCGCCGCGTCCATGATGGCCGTGCGGTCGACCTGCACGTGGTACCGCCGCTTCGGGTCCTCCTCGTGCGCGCCGAGGATGAGCGGCGGCATGCGGTCCTGCACGTACTCGGCGAGGTAGACCTGCCCGGGATGCCGCTGCTGGAGCGCCTGCGCCATGCGCAGCTCCGGCCGCGCGTCCACGACGGCCATGATCACGCCGAAGCGGCGCATCAGCTCGTCCACCTCGTCGAAGCTGTCCAGCTCCAGCGCGCCCACGAGGTAGCGCTGAGGCTCGTCCGTCCACTGGTCGGAGATCCACTCCAGCCAGCAGTGCAGCTTGACCCCGACGTCCACACCGAGGAGGCAGCCCTGCACGCCGGCGATGTCGGCGAACGTGAACGGCGCCGAGGAGGCGCGCGTCAGCTCCTCGAGCGAGAGCTGGCCGCCGGGAGGTGAGTACGGCAGCCCGAGGTGCTGGTTGTAGCCCTCCTGCCGCTTGGTGAGGTCGGAGGACGTGAGCACCGCGTGGATGGCGGCGAGGTCCAGGCGCGGCCGGTAGAGCTGGCTGATGTGGTAGCTCGGGTACGTGCCGTCCGGGTTGCTCGCCACCCAGCGCCCGAGGGAGTCGTCATCCCACGCCCGCTCGATGAGCGCCTCCAGCGACTCGCGGCAGCGGGTGCAGACGCGCAGGAACACGCCGTCTCGCTCCACGACGTTGGACTCCCACTCGAGCGTCTGCTCGGTGTCGCACTCGTCGCAGGTCAGCATGTACCGGCGCCGATCGCCCGCGAGGTAAAGCGGCTCGATACCCGTGCCGGGGTAGGTCGGCGTGGAGATCACCCGCGTCCACGGCGCCTGCGAGGAGTCGAGGCGGTGCGAGGCCAGGGCGATGGTGTCGTCCGGCATCTCGTCGAACTCGTCGAGGATGAGCGTGTCCACCGGCACGGACTTGAGGCCGGAGCGGTTGGCCCCACCCCTGCCCTTCACGTGCGCGGTGCGCCAGTACGTGAGGCCCGGCCCGACCTTGCGCAGGCCCACCTTGTTCGGGCTCTTGGTGCCTGCCTCGGGGATCCGCTGCGCGAGCCAGTCCTCGGAGGCCTCGATGATGGGCGTGACGCGGCCCTGCACGAAGTCACCGACGTTGGCGCCGCCCGGCTGCACGTAGAGCGAGGTCCCGCGGCGCGCCCGCATCGTGTCGGCGGTATGGAGCGCCATGTCCAGCACCCACTCGGACACGCCCATCTGCGCGCCCTTCATCACGACGACCATCGGCGCGTCCTCGAGGTAGAGCTGGCGCATGGGGGACGGGACGCGCATGGGCTCGCCACCGATGCGCAGGTGGCGCTCAGTCCACTCCAGCGCGTCAGCACAGGCGTTCGGGCACTCACAGACGCCGGGGTCACGGAGCCTGCTCGATGACCTCGCGGCGACGTCGCTCGGGCTCGTCCCGCTGACCGCCGACGTTGACGGTGAGCGCAACCCCACCCTGAGCACCCCCACCTGCGGGCGGCGGAGCCTCGGCAGTGAGGGCAAGACCGCGGAACCGGTCGAGGAGAGACTTGGCGGCGCTCCATGCGGGGTCATCGCCCTTCACCTCGCCGTTGAGCATGCGGCGCTCGACGTCCAACGCGAGGCGCACGTTCGCCCACATCTGCGGCTCGATCTCCGCGAACGCCTGTTCGCGGAGGCCTCGGAGCCGTTGCTGGAAGTCGTCCTCGGCACACCAGCGCTGCACCGTCCTCAGGTCCACGCCGCACTCGTCGGCGGCGCGCTGCTGCGTGACCCCGATCGCCAGCCAGTACGCGGCGACCTCGCGTCGCGTGGCGTTCTGCGCCGTGGTCAGCGCCCGCTCGGAGGCAGGCCGCTTCGCCCGACTCGCCGGCTTCTTCGTCGTGGATGAGGTTATGGGCTTAGGCATGTTCACCGTTACGACAAGCTACGACACCGGTTGCACCCTCCGCACTCGCCTCCTCGTCCCCCTCCGCCTCGCCCGCTCCCGCCCAGCGCAACCGCACGCGCGTCATGTCCGCGGCGCAGTCGCCCTCGTGGCCCTCCCATAGCAGGCAGCGCGCCTCGATGCGCACCGTGGGCGTGAGGGGCACGGACACCCGGCCCTGGCAGTACTCGCGGTACCGCGGCATCAGGTGCGGCACTGCCCCCGATGCTTGCAGCCACCGAGACTGCGAAGCACCTCGCCCACCTTGTCGTGGTCGACGTATCCCTTCTCCTCCTGCATCCAGAACTGCAGGGACATCTTGCCGCCCTGTCGCCCACCCCACGTTTCCTGAAGACAGAAGTTGCGCTCGCGAGAGCGCTCTTGAAGTCTCGCGATTAGGACATCCACCTTTGAGCGCTCTGGAATCGTGAACGGCATGTCATCGTCATTCGTACCCATCACTCACCCCTCACCATCACTGCGCCTGAAACGGCATCCACGTAGAACGGAGGGACGTGCCCGGCATTGAGCACCATGCCGACCTCGCCCTCGGTGAACTTAGCCACCTCGACGTTGAGCGACACACCACGGCGCTGGACCCAGCGCTGGCTCGGGAACACGTGGACATGGTTGGCGCGGTTGGCATTCGAGTACGTCGAGTTGTCCCCCTGGGAGAGCAACAGGACGATCTGCGCGAGTTCCTCCTTGGCGCCGGCCTCGCGGAGTTGACGCAGCTCGGGGTGCCACTGGACCTCGCGGTTCACCTGGGACAGGCACGTCACGACGAAGCCTTCCTCGTTCGCCGTGTTCCCCCAGCGCTGGAGTGCCTCGCGATAGGCCATGTCCGGTCGCTGCTTGGCGTCGAAACGCAGGCGGTCGATGTGGTCGATGACGAAGTGCTTGATGCCCTCGCGCCGTGCCATCGTGCGCATCCACTGCTCGATTGCGAGGGCCGTCCGCGGCACCGGCTCGGCGAAGTAGAGGGGGAGCGCACACAGCCTGGTGAAGGCGTCCTCGTAGTGCTCCTGCTCGTCCGGATCCCACCCACCGTTCCGCTCGACGTACGACAGCGAGACTCCGGCATCGACGGCGGCCAGACGGTGCAGGAACTTCGTGTGGCGACCTTCGAGCAGGATGATGCCGACCGGGATGTTGTGCTTCAGCGTCTGCTCGCGCACGATGCGCGCCGCAAGCGCCGTCTTCCCGACGCTCGTCTTCGCCGCGATGACCACGAGCTCACCGATGCCCAGGCCGCCACCGAGCGCCTTGTCGAGGAGCGGGAGGCCGGTCGTGATCACGGGCCGTCCGTCCTCCAGGACGCCATCGTGCACCTGCTGGATGACCTGCTCGGAGGTGAGGGCGGACGTCATCGGACCGTCAGACTGGATGCGGTCGACTGCATCCTTCAGGTACGCCAGCGTGGGGCCGAGTTGCCTGGGAGCGAGTCGTGCGATGGTCCCGACCTGGCCGGCCAGCATCATGACCTTCCGGGCTGCTGCGGTCTCCTTGATGACCCTCGCGGCCGCACCGACGCCGATGGCCGTGAAGTACTTCCCTGTGAGCTCGACGAGGTAGACCTCATCGAGCCCCTCCCGATCAAGCCAGCCGAGCGAGTGCAATTCGTGCGCGACGGTCGGGATGGAGATCTCCTCCTGGCGCTCCCCCAATTGGAGCGCTGCCCGATAGCAGGCGGCGAGTCGCTCGTCCGTGAAGTCCGCCGGCTCGAGTCGCTCCGCCAGCACCTCCATGAGCGCGTCGTCGTCGAGCAGCAGCGCTGCGACCACGGCCTCCTCGGCGCCGACATCCGATGGCACGTACCCTGCGAGGTCCTCGCCGATCGGGAGTGATTCGACGGCACCCCGAAGCTCCTCCGGCAGGTCGCGCAGCACCGCCTCGCGCTGCGCTTGCCGCGCGGCGTAGTCGACCAGGCGATCCGGCTTCCGTGTCGTGGTCATCGCGACTCCGGCAAGTCACTCGGGTCGACCGGCGCGTTCTCCAGGTCGTCTGCCGTCCAGCTCCCCATGTGGGCCGGTCGAGTCCCACGAGCGGGCTCGGACACCCGCTCCGATTCCGCTCCGGCTCCCATTCGCGCATACGCGCGTTCCGGATCTGATCTCTGATCAGGGGAAGGGGAAGGGGAAGGGGGGTAAGGCGAACTTTCCTCGAACTTCGCCGGAACTTCGCCCGATGTTCGCGCGAACGTATCGCGAACATCTGAGGACTTGGCGGCGCGCTTCCCCCTGTTCTCCGCCATCCGGTCGCGGGCCTTCGCGCGCTTCTCCTCGAGCTCCTCGTGGGTCGGGTTGTACTCGAGGTAGTCGTGCACCACGTGCCCGCCCTTGGCGAGCTTCTCGCGCTGACGTTCCGTCTCCTGGCACGCGCCCTCGCCGCAGGGCTTCTCGTGCCAGAGGCCGGCCTCGATGAGGTCCTTGCGGACGCGCGTCCAGCCCATCTCGCGCTGTACGCCCGATGGGATAGCCCCGTCCGTCTCCTCCTCGGACGCGTAGCACATGGACGCGACGTAGGCCCATTTGACCCGGTCGGTGAGGCCCATGAGTTTCGCGCTCCGCGGCATCCGGTCGTCGATGCGCAGCCAGGCCATCAGCGGCGCCCCTTGTCGAAGCGCTCCGCCATGGCTGCCCGGTAGGCCGTCATGAGCCTCGGGGAATGAGCGTTGTACGACTTGCCCCCGCGGTCCTGACAGCCGCACGGGATCCGCTCAGAGCGGCCCTCAAACTCGATGCCGATGGCTCCGCAGACGGGGCACTCGCACCATCGGTAGTAGCAGTCCCCGAAGACGAACGCGTTGTAGCTGTAGTCGAGCGTGGGATAGGTGCCGTCCCCGGAGGTCCATGGTTCGCCCTTGATGAGGACGAACTCGTCATCCACGGGGTTGCGGGTGTCGAGCGAGCGCGGGACGACTTGGTGCCCGTCCTCCTCGACAGCCAGCTCCATCTGGGCCGCCTTGGCATCGAACACAGGGTGCTCGGGCCAGTCGTCGAGTGACTCCCCGGCGGGCTTGATCTCGACCCACGTTTCGATGTGGGGGAGCCAGAAGTCCGGCAGATACCAGCCATGCTCGCCCATGTCGAAGCCCTCGGGCTCGTACTCGTAGCGCACTCCGAGCGAGTCGAAGAAGACAGCCCACCTGGCCTCAAGGCGAGAGCGGAAACGTCGACCATTCCACGTCGTCTCGATCGGTCGGATATTCATCGCCCTATCCCCTCTGTCCCGCGATTGCTGCTGTCTCCCACGCGTACCGCTTGAGCTTGCCCGCGCTGGTCCGCGGCTCACGCCAACGCCCGTGCTTGAGCTCGGCTCCGCACGCGCACCACGACAGGTCGAGCACCCGGTGGTACTCGGCGACCTCGTGGACGTGCTCGGCGGTGGTGGTCATGCGCGCCACGCCTCCCGCATCTCACGGAGCGCATCGTCGGCGGCCTGGATGCGCTCAAAGCGCGCGCTACGGCTCTCCAGCCCCCAGCCGAGCTCGTTCCAGTCGTCGAAGGCGTCGAGGTACTCGGCCACCGCGTCACGGATCGAGGCGAGCGCCTCGTCGCGGATGTGCTGCGCGGCGTGGTCGGCGGCCTCCTCCAGGGCGAGGGCCGTGAAGACACGCCCACATGAACACGCCACGCGCCACGCCTCGGCGTCCCATGCGGAGGTGATGGTGTGCTGCTGGGTAGCCTCGCTGGTCATCGGATGTGCTCCTGGACGCCATCGGCGTCGGGCTCGCCCCACTGCCGCTGGCGGTTGATGGCCAGCTTGCGGCGCAGCTCGGCCTTGAGGTCGTTCCTCGACGTGCGGGCTGCGGCGATCATGAGCATCACGACATCCGCCTGCTCCTCGCCGCTCGTCGGGTTAGCCATCAGCTCGTTGTCGATCTCGCGCTTCGCATGCCGCACCGCCGACGCCGGCGTTTGGGCCGGGAAGGTCGCGGCGGTCCAGTCGGCGATCTCGTCGAACAGGGCGTCGAGCGAGTCCTCCAGGGCGGAGTCGTACTCCGCGAGCGCGAAGGCGAGGTCGACCCAGGCGTCGCGGTGCTCGGCGCCCATCCACTCGTGGTCCGCCGGTCGGGTGAGCTCCATCCAACGAAGGATGGCTTCGCGCAGCTGCGGGACGTGTCGCCCCTCGGAGATTCGGAACGCAGTCTCAGGCATCTCGGGCACGGGCAGCCTCCTGCTCGCTCCAGTAGCGCTGGTTGTCGAGCGCCTGGATGGCGGCGGCCTCCGCCGACACCGAGCGCATCATGAGTTGGAGGCGACCGGCCCACCGGCTGGAGTCGCGCGGGTCCTCCCGGTCGCGGTCGAGCCACCCCTCCACGGCCTCGGCGAGGTCATGCAGGCGGGCGTCCATGCGCTCCTCGTGCCATTCGCGCGTGTACGGCTCAGCCACGGGCAGCCTCCATCCGTGCGGTCAACTCGGCGGCGCGGTCCACGTGCCACTCGGCCACGCGGAACCGCACCACCCAGAACAGCTCGTGCTGCTGGAGGAACCCACGCAGGCCTGCTGTGCCGAGGCGTCGCCGGAAGGCGTCGGGCAGCAGGTCCGGGTGGCGCTCGAACCACTCGAAGCCCTCGCGCGCGTAGTCCTCGGCGGGCGCGTCGCACGCCAGCTCCTTGCTGGGAGTCGCGGTGATCTCCCCGATGCCAAGGCGCTGCCCGCCGTAGCGGTAGTCCTTGTCGAGCATCCAGAAGCGGGTGCCCACCCACCACTGCGTGGCGTAGGTGTCCTTCCACTCGCGCCGGGTGACGGTCTTCTCGCCCGCGAGGAGGGGCAGGGTGGTCCACCCGAAGCTGATGGCTTTCACAGGGCAGCCTCCATCTGGACGCCGTCGAGGCGGCGCACGGCCTGCTCGGCGAGGTACTCGCGGCTGATGTCGGTGCCCACGTAGGAGCGTCCCAGGCGCAGCGCCACGCGCCCGGTCGTGCCGCTGCCGTTGAACGGATCGAGGACGACGTCGCCCGGCCGGGTGCTCGCCACGATGCAACGGCGCGCCAACTCCTCGGGCATGGTGGCGGGGTGGTCGACCGAGTTGTGAGGCGAGACCGACCAGACCGAGTGCCCCCACCATGACTCGCCAGGATCTCGAGCTGCGTAGTGCTCGGATGGTGACAGAAGGTACAGGTACTCATGCCCGACACTCGGCCGGTCGAGACGCTTCGGTTCAGTGGCGCGCTTTTTGTCCCATATGACCGTCGCGCGGAGGTACCAACCGGCAGCGCGGAGTGCCGAGGCCACCTGGAAGGCAACCAGCGTCAGGTCCTTCTGCTTGTATCCCGCGGGCGGCATGCGAAAGCCGACCCGTTCCGTAACAACGCGCATCCAGTTTGTCGTTCGTGCGCCGCGGATCCCACCACCGCCCTTTCCTGACGCGGCATAGACGTCACCGAGGTTCAGCCAGCAACAGCCATCCGATCGCAGCACACGGCGAACCTCATCGAAGACCGCGACCAGATGCGCGACGTAGTCGTGAGGCTCTCGCTCAGCCCCGAGCGGCGCGCCCCATGACGACACCTCCTCGCTGTAAACGCGCACCGAGCCGAAGTACGGCGGCGACGTCACCACGCACTGCACGCTCTCGTCGCGTAGCGGGAGGTGGAGGGCGTCGGCCTGGACAAGGAGCGCGGCTACGTCACTCACAGCCCACCCCCATCACGGCGAGGACGGTCTCGATGGCCTCGCCCGACTCGATCTGCTCGCCCGTGAAGCGCAGGACGCGCCAGCCGGCCACCACAGCGGCGTTGTACTTGGCGCAGTCCGCCGCAAACCCAGCGCCGCGCGTGTGGCGGCCGCCTGACCACGTCCCGCCCTCGCACTCGACGGCGACGCGCACCTCGGGCCATGCGAGGTCGAAACGCCACGCCCGCCCCTTGCGGTACTCGTGCATCGGGCTCACCGCGCCCCAGGTGTCGCAGGCGACGCACTCCGGCTCTCGGCTCCCGTGCGCGGTGCTCCAGCGCGCGGGGTGGTGGTCGCGCTTGGGGTGCGGGCAGCAGCGCGCGAAGGGGTACTCCGCCACCGGCTCCGGCAGCCCCGCCGCCCACACGGCGGCCAGCATCGCGGCCTCGAGGTCGCTGTAGCCCGAGAGGTCGCGCGGCATCGTGAACTGCGGCTGCGTACTCACAGGAGCACCCCCTGACGGAGGCGCTCGACACCCGCCTCGACGTAGCCACAGTCCATCTCGATCGCGATGCAGCGACGGCCCAGCTGGTGAGCCGCGACGGCGGTGGTCAGGCTGCCCGCGAACGGGTCGAGGATGAGGTCGCCGGGGTTGGAAAAGAGCTGGATCCACTCGCGGATGAGCCAGAGCGGCTTCTGTGTGGGGTGGATGCGCTTCTCGTCGGTGTTCTGAACGGCTACACCGTTCAGAACGGGGCCGTCCCACACGTTCACCCGGTAGCCGCCGGCGTTGAACGTCCAGCCGCCGCCCTGCGTCTGCCACACCGCCATCTCGACGGCCCGCACGATCTGCTTGCGGAAGTTGGGGGCCGGGTTCGACTTCCGCCAGTAGAGGAGCCCGCGGTGGTCGAGCCCGCTGGCGAGGTACGGGGCGAAGAGCAACTCGCTGGTGAACGAGACGAGCGCCCCCCCTGCACGGACCAGGCGAGCGGCGTGGGCGAGGAACGGCTCCGGCGTGGTCACAGCCGCCCCCCATTCCGCCGAGGCCCGTTGGAGCGCTTCACCGTCACAAAGTCGGCATCGTGCAGCTCCCGCCGCATCGCCTCCGCCTGCTCCGCCGTGGGCGCGTTGACGCGACGCCCGCACGCGATGCAGTAGGCATCGAGGTCGCCGTCCTCGTCGCGATCGGCGATGACCGTGCCTCCGCAGCGCGGGCAGCGCTCGGGCGGCTCCTGGCGGGCGCGCTGCCCCACGTGACGCACGCGCCCCTCCTCCAGCGCGGCCGCGACGGCGGCAGTGCGACCGGCCCCGCAGCGGACGCAGACGCCGCCCTGGTCCCACCGGTGGTTGCGCCCGAACCCGCGCTCGTGGCAGTTCACGACGGCCTCCGTGGTCATCGCTCGCTCCTCTCAGGCGGCGTGGGTGGCTCCATCGCGGCGGCGCGCAGCAGGCACCAGCCGCCGAGGAGCATCAGGACCGTGGGCGGCACGACGACGAGGAGCGTGGCTTCGAGGTTGGTCATCCGGCGGCCTCCGCCCCGGCGGTGGCAAGCGCCCAGCCCGGCCAGCGGGCCTGCTCGACGAGCTTCCCCACGTTCGCCTCGACCAGCGCCTCGGCGACCGGCGGGCAGACGCTGTTGCCGCACATGCGCACCTGGTGCGTCTTCGGCAGGACGCGCCCGTCGACCACGGGGTCGATGACGTACCCCTCGGGGAATCCCTGGGCGCGGTAGAGCTCACGCGGGGTGAGCATCCTCATGCCGATGTCGGTCATGACCCACGGCTCGCCCTGGATCCAGATGACGACGAGCCCGAAGCGGTCCTTTGTCGTAGTCGTGCCGAGCGGCGACCGGAGCCCCTGCCCGTGCTTGTCGTTGCCGTAGAACTTGAGCAGGAGGGCGCGGACCTCGGCGATGTGGTTGCCACCGGCGGTGACGGTCGGGAGCGGAGCGTCGGAGCGACGCGCGACGCCCGTCCCCCGCAGGTGGATCAGGTTCGAGGTGAGGAGCTGGTTCTGCGTGTTGCGCGTCAGGATGGTTGGCGCCGGGGTGTCCATCGGGACGCCGACCATGCCGCCGAAGTGCTTCACGAGGAACGCCGTGGTGAGCAGATGCCGCGCCTTCGTCGTGACGGTGGTGAGGCCATCGTCGAGGCGGCTCACGCCCTTCGGGCTGCTCTGGTGATCGACTGCCGCCATGATGGGCGCGACGAGCGCCTTCTCGCCCCGGTGAGCGCCCGTGATGGTCATGAACGGCGCGTCGAGGTCCTCCGCGCGGCCCCCGTGTGTCAGGTTGTGGATGTAGGGCGTGACGAGCGCGTGCTTCACCCCGCCGGCGACGGCCGTGCCGAGGGGCGCGTCGATGTCGAGGACGCGCGGCGCCTGCCCTGGGCGCTCGCCGTAGCCCGTCTGGATGAGGTAGCCCGGCACCACGAACGGGTCGGGGTCGTCGATGACGAACCGCTTGATACCCGCCGCGATGCGCCGCTGCGTCGCCTCCGCCAGCGGGCGAGGGCGCTCGAAGATGCTCGGCACCGGGATCGACCAGTCGATGCAGTCCGCCGCCGTGAGGTACGGCACCATCCCGGCCTCGAGGTGGTCCGGGTGCCCGTGCGTTGGCTCCGGCCACACGATCCGCTGCCCGTCGCGCCGGGCGATGATGAACAGGCGCTCGCGGATCGTCGGCGCGCCGTAGTCGCTGGCCTTGAGCACCCGCATCTCGACGACGTAGCCGAGTCCCTCCAGCGCCCCCTTCCACGCCGAGAAGGTCTCGCCCGAGTGCGCCTTGTCCGGGAACCCGTCCGCGTCGAGCGGGCCCCACGTCGTGAACTCGCGGACGTTCTCCAGCATGATCACGTCCGGCTGGACCGCCGCCGCCCACTCGATCACGACCCACGCGAGGCCGCGGATGTTCTGGCTGCGCGGCTTCCGGCCGGCGGCGCGAGAGAAGTGCGTGCAGTCCGGAGAGAACCAGGCGAGGCGGACGCGGTGCCCCTGCGTGATGACGACGGGGTCCACGCTCCAGATGTCGTCCTGGATGTGCAGCGTGTCCGGGTGGTTGACCTGGTGCATCGCCACGGCCTCGCGGTCGTGGTTGATGGCGATGTCGACCGGACGGCCGATGCCCGCCTCGATGCCGGTGGAGGCACCGCCCCCGCCCGCGAAGTTGTCGACGACCAGCTCAGGGCTCTTGCGGATCATGGCTACCTGCCCTCCGTGGGCAGCACCCACCGCCACTCGGCGTCCCCCGCCTGCGTGCCGGTGGCGACCCACCGCTGCGCCCGGCGCGCGGGCGCGGTGAGCACCCACCACCACCCGAGGGCAGCGGACGCGGCCACGGCGGCACCGAGGGCGAGCACGAGCACGGTGATGCGGGTCACGCCTGTCCCGTCGCCCATCACTCGTCTCCCAGGCTGCGCGCCTCGTGCACGATGTGCGGGTAGTTCGCGCCCATGTCGCGGGACATCACGTCGGCCCAGGCGCTCCGAACGAGCGCGTCCACGTCCTCGGTCGAGCGGACGGTCGCGACGCGCTGCATGTGCACGGGCTCGTCGAGCGGCACGCCCTCGGGGCGGTCAAAGACGAGCGTCACCACCTGCGGGGTGTTGCCCGCCGCCTCGATCTGCGCCACGAACGCGCGGACCCGCTCGTTCTGGATCTCCAGCCATCGATCGATCTCGCCCATGCCCACTACCTCCCTCGCGGCTGAGCCGCATCGCTGACGCCCCGGTACCCGCTGACTCCTGCCCTGCCGACAGGGCGCTCGTCATTGGGCGGCGGATGCCCGGTGGAGTGCGGAGCGGGTGCAGGTCGCGACGACGGTCCAGGTCTTCGTCGAGAAACTCCCCAGCCTTCTCGGCGACGTCAGCATTTGTGACCAGACCAGACAGCCGTCCCTGCTCGCTCCGCTCTCCTCCGTCCGGGACGTCAGCGAGACGTCCCAACCTCCTGTCCTGTGTCCGCGAGTGGCGTGCCCGCATCCGAAACCAGACACGCCACCCGAAGCTGCTCTACCCCGCTGCGGGGGCCTCGTTGCATGCGATCGCCGCGTTGGCCCAGTGCATCGATTCCTCGAGCGCCGTGACTGCGAGCGACTTCTGACGGCTGTCCGGGGCGACCTCGTTGATCACCTCGGCGAACTCGCGCGCAGCGGCGCGGATGCGGTCGTGCTTCGGTCCCGTGTCCGGCGCTGCCGGGTGGAAGCCGAATCGGTAGTCGAGGTCAGCCTTTTCCATGTGCCCTCCTTCGTTCGGGCCTCCTCGGCCCTGCTTCTCTCTCGCTTCGGCCTGTCCGGCCCGGTGGACTCCCGAGGAGGCGGGGTCGGATAACCCCCTCGGAAGTCCGCCGGGACGCGCAGGCGTCTTACACCAGTGCGGGCTGCGCCCCCTCCGGCCGTCGCCCAGGCGGCGGCGTCAGCCCATCGCGGTACCCGTCCACGAACCCGTCGGGGTGGAGGCGCGCCATGATGGCGAGCCACTCGCGCTCGGTGAGCGACCCGTCCCCGCGCCGGTCGTCGAGCAGGCTGTCCACGCGGTCCAGCAGCCGCCGCAGGTCGGTCGGCATGTAGCCCCGCGCAGCCATCGACAGGCGGCTCACGCGGGCACCGCCCGTCGTGCGACCGCGATGACGTACTCGGCCATGTGGACCGCGGGCTCGCCGTCGCGCTCGAGGCACGCGCCGCAGGAGACGGGCTCGTCGTCCGCGAGGCGGATGATTGCGGCGCTGATGCCGCACAGCGTCTCCATGCGCCGGGCCCCCAGGTGCCCCACGCGCTCGACACGCACGCGGTGCACCAACCCCGAGCGCAGGGCGCTCAGCCACGCGGCGACGAGCCCGTCGTCCATCGCTACGCGTCCGCCCCGCGCAGGACCAGCGCATCGATCGTCACGTCCACGTCGCGGATCGCCGTCTCGACCACCTCGTCGATCTCGTCGTCGAGCGTGTCGTCGAACAGGATGGAGAACACCACCTGCCGGTCCTGGATGCGCCAGCGCAGACGTGCCTCGACGCTGAACGACTCGCTGTCGCGGAACGGCTGCAGGACGACGGTGAGCCGCTCCGGGAGCGTGAGCTTGCCGTTCTGCTCGCCGCCCCCCTGGACCTCCTCGATGTATTCGAGCTGGCGCTGGCCGTTCGAGAGCTTCTGCTGCGAGCGGAAGCTGACGATGGTGTGCGCGCGGAAGTGCTCCGCAGCGTCCAGCAGGTCAGCGCCGGCGGGCTCCGCGATCTCCCCGAGGCGCTCCTCGAGGAAGTTGGCGAACGCCAGCTGCGACATCGGGGCCTGCGCAGCCTTCATCCACGCGTCCCACGCCTTCGTGTGCTCGCGCGTGAGCGTGGCGGTGAAGTCCCGCCAGCCGGGGATCTCCTTGCCGTGGTGGTTGAACACCGCCCGCATCCCGCCGAGGCGGTCCGCGAACACGACCGTGCCTCCACCCTCGTGGCGCTTCACGTAGTGGGTGAAGTCCTCGACGGTGCGGAAGGTGGCGTTGCCCTTGTGGCGGCGCGGGTGCTCCGCGTACGACTCCAGGTCGTACACGTCGTCGGTGCTGTCGCTAGGCCGCACGACCAGGCGCACGTCGTCACGCAGGTCGATGACCTGCGTCTCCCGCCGCCCGGCGTCGATGGCCGCCTGGATGTCGCCCTGCTCGAACTCGTTGGTCACTGTGCTGCTGCTTCCTCGGCGACCTCATCGCCGTCGTTGCGTGCGACCTGCTTGAACATGGGGAGGTCAGGCTGGCGCGGGTCGCGTCGCGTCATCTGCCCGTTGACCGCGTACCAGAGGCTCTGTTCGGTCGGCGGCTCGGCCGGCTCGGTGACCTTGACCGAGCCCTCGACGAAGACCGTCTCGCTGAACCCAGCCTTCTTCGTGTTCACCACGGCGACGGTCACCGTGACCTTGCCCTTGCCCCCGTGCTTCACCCGCTCCGCCAGGCCGAGCAGTCCCTCGCCGATTCGCTCCAGCAGGTCCGGGTCCTCGCGGAGCACGTTGAGCGCCGTCTGCCGCCGGAACGCAGCCAGCTCCTCCGCCGTCATGTCCTTCGTCTCAGGCATCGCTCCCCTCCTCCTCGCGCAGTTGCGCTGTGAACTCGTTAGTTGGCGCGAAGACCGCGCCTGCCTCGGACAGCGGCTCGACGACGCGGTCCAGCGCGGCCTGGATGCGGCGGCGCAGGTCGAGCTCGTCCGCGCCGGGCGCGAGCACGACGGTGGCGTCGCAGTGCAGCCGCACGTCCATCACCGGCACGGCGCTACGCCTCCGCCTGCCGCTGCAGCAGCTCGATGACCTCGCGTGCGACACGGCCCTTTGCGAAGTCACGAGCCATGTGACGGCGGGCTGCGCGGCCAACGCCGTTGTGGACTTCGAGGTAGGCCGCCTCTACGGCCTCGCGCGGAACCTCGCGGAGGTTGAACCGCTTGGCGGCCGCTGGCTTCACCGGCTCCGGCGCGACTTCGAGCGTTTCCGTGTTCACGCCTCGACCTCCTCGAACACGTACGGGCACGGGATGGCGCCCTTCGGGTTGCAGTCCGGGCACGGCTTCCAGACCGGGTCGGCTTCGCTCTCGGCCTCGTCGTTCGGCAGCCAGCGCTCGTCCTCGCAGGTGAGGCACTGCGGGTCCTCGTCCTCGTCCTCAGCGACCGGCTCGTCCTCGTGCAGCTGGCAGCCGGTGAGCCTGCCGGTGCGGGCGTCGATGACGGGCTCGACCCACAGGACGGGCTTGCCGGTCGCGCGCGCGTGGGCGATCTCCGCCGTCAGTCCGACCGACTCCCGCCAGCCGGGCAGCATGAGGACCATGAGGCCGGTGAGGCGGTCGACCATCCCGAGGTCGAACGCACGCCAGAACTCGAACGCGGCCTCGTTCAGCCCGCCGAGCTCGTTGATCGCGACGGTGTGCGCAATGGGTGAGTACGTGTAGATGCCGCTCTCGAACAGCCGCGCCGCTGCCTGGCAGACGTACCGGTGGCGCTCCTCGCGGACGCCGAGGTCCTCGTGGCTGTAGGGCGAGCCGAGGTACCAGATGGCCGGCTGAGGCTCCTCGGGGCCTGCGTTCGGAAGCAGCTGGACGATGCCGTCCACGAGGTCTGCCGCGATAGGCGCGGGCCAGTGGATCGTCTGGTCGCCCTGCTCAATGCGGAGCACGGAGAGACCGGCGTGGTCCTCGACGCGAAGGTCCACCCAGCCGTGCCCGAACGGGTTGGCGAGGTTGATGCTGTCGTTCGTCACGAAGCCGCTCCCGCCGTGGCGAGGAACGTCTCCTCGACGAACTTGGCGGCGGCGTTCCAGCCGCCCTCCTGTGTCGCGAGGTCCTCGAAGTCCTGCTCCTGCTGGAGGCTGCACCGCTCGATGAGGGCGCGCTTCGAGACCCGGTGCTCCTGCCAGAAGTAGGAGAAGAACTGGCCCGGGTTCGTGATGGCGTCGAGCTTCTCGTTGCCGGTCGGCTCCGCGGCCGCAGTCGGCGCGGCGCCTGCGGGACGCATCCGCGCCCACTGTGCCTGGACCGCGGGGAGGTTCGCCGCCACGCCGACGATGTCAGTGTTGAGGGCCTCCAGCACGTCCTCGACGGTGCACTTCGCGGCCTTCGCGGTCGCGTTGAGCCACTCGGCAGCGGCGTTCATCGAGGCCTCGCCGATGGGGTCGGACGTCGCTGGCGCGGCCTCCTCGGGCGCGCCGTCGCTCGGCTCCTCGTCCTCCTCGACGAACGAGCCCTCGATGATCTCACCGGTCGCGAGATCCACCTCGGTGATAGGCGCGGGGCCTGTCTCCTCGGCGTAGCGCATCGGGGTCGATGCTTCGATGTACCGAGGCGGCGTAGTGGGCTCGTCGTCCGCGGGCGTCGACAGCGCGATGGAGTCGAGGCCGTTGATGAGGTCGGGGGCGTACGCGCGGCACAGCCGCTTCATGCAGGCGTGCCGCATCATGTCGCGCGGGTACAGCGACCAGGGCTGACCGGGCTTGATGAGGTTCGCCTTCTTCGCGTCCTCGATGGTGTAGGTGTACTCAGCCTCGACGTTGAGCGAGGGGCGCTTGATGCGCATCGTGCACTTGGTGTCGGTCAGCTCCACGATCTCGAACGAGATGCCCTTCTCGCCCGCCATCGCGATGCCCGCCATCAGCTCCGCGGAGGGCTGCGGCTTCCCGTTGACGATGTAGATGTTGCGGAGCGCCGCCATCGGCGGGACGCCGACCTCGAGGCCGTAGGCCATCACGGCGAAGACCTTGGCGGGCGAGTCGAGCGCCGCGGGGAACATCTGCCCCTTGGCGCCCATGATGGAGTTGGCCAGCCGGTCGATCGCCTCCAGGTCCTTCGTGCTCGGGACGAGGCTCGTCGGCGGGGTGACCTTGACGGGCACCAGGGCGTGTTCTTCGTTCGTCATCATCTGTTCCTTCACCTGGACTTGAGCCCAGCAGTAGCCGCGGTATGTGGCGCCGGCGCAGTCGCACGAGGTCTCGCCGTCGATCCCGATGAGCACGCGGTGGTACTCACCGGGCGTCGTCCGGGAGGGGACGCGGACCTCGCGCTCCATGGGCGTTACTTCCCCTCCCGCGCGGCCAGCGTGTGGCCACCGCGCTCGATGACTCGGTTCATGGCCTCGATCTCCGCCTCTGCCTCCTCCTCGCCGTCGAACAGGAGCTCGGCGACTGCGTACCCGAGGAGCAGGAGGACGGGCAGGACGAGGCACAGCAGGCCAGCAGCGGCGACCATCACCACGCCTCCGACCAGTGCGCGCCGGCGGGTGCGTCGAAGCGCTGCATCGCTGCCTCGCACTCCTCGGCTGTCGGCGGTGGGGCGGCGTCGAGCTGGGCTCGCAGCGCCTCGGTCTCCTCGTGGCTGAGGTTGCCCAGGCGGTCCACGAACCACGGCGTGCGGCCGCGGAACGTCTCGGTCGTGCCCTCGCGACGGTGGCGAGACACGCGGTACTCGTCGCACTCGTACCGGCCCGCCGTGCGCTTCGCCGCGTTGTGGGCCGCGACCTTGCTCGGGTACGTGCCGACCAGGCGGCGGTGCAGCCCGCTCTCGCTGCGGGTGAGCTTGTGGAGCCGGTACTCCGTGCGGACCGTGACGGGGCCGTAGGTGCGGGAAGTCATCGCGCACCGCCGATCCGGGCGTGGGCCCACGGTGGCGGGTTGCCGGGCGTGCGCCGCCGCGCCCACAGCCGACGCGACTCAGGGCAGCGGTTACAGCGCTGGACCACGGTGGCGTCGCACCACGCGGCCGCCGCCTCAGAGGCGTTACGGGCCAGCGGGACCTTGGTGTGCTGCTCCACGTCGGGCCAGTCGCACCCGCAGAAGCGGAACACGTTGGTGGTCTCCCAATCGTGACGCCCGATCAGGCAACGCGGGTCCTTCATTGCTCGCCTCGCTCTCGGGTCGCCGACCGCGCGCCGAACAGCAGCGCGACCGCGACGGTGGGGGCGATGAGCAGCGCCCGCAGGGGGTGGCTCCGGCCCGAGTCGCCGTGCCCGGTGTCCGCGGGCCGCGGCACCGCGACCGTGCTGGACGCGACCGGCGTCACGGTCGGCGGCGGTGCGGGAGTAGGCGTCGGCGTCGGGTCCGTGACGGTGACCGGGACAGCCGGGGTCGGGGTGACCTCGGGCGTCGGCTCCGGCGTGGGTCGCGGCGTCGGGCTACTCCCCGGCGTCGAAGTAGGCGTCGGCTCCGGCGTCACTACCGGGGTAGCGGTCGGCGTCGGCGTCTCCGTGGGCTCAGGCGTCGGGGTGGCGCTG
>JALOAM010000272.1 GCA_023228765.1 Dehalococcoidia bacterium | reverse complement strand
CGGCATGCTGTCCACCCTGGGCGTCACGCTCGCCTCGGACGCCTACGGTCCCGTGGCTGACAACGCCGGTGGTATCGCGGAGCAGGCGGGACTCCCGCCCGAGGTCCGCGAGCGCACGGACGCCCTCGACTCGCTCGGGAACACCACCGCGGCGACGGGCAAGGGCTTCGCCATCGGCTCCGCGGTCCTCACGGCCCTTGCGCTGATGGTGACCTACGCGCAGGTGACCGGGATCGAGACGTTCAACCTCCTCGAGGTCGAGGTCCTCATCGGCCTGCTCATCGGCGCGCTGATGCCGTTCATCTTCGGCGCGCTCACCATGGGCGCCGTCGGCCGTGCGGCGATGGCGATGGTGAACGAGGTCCGGCGCCAGTTCCGGGAGAAGCCCGGGATCATGGACGGCTCGGAGCAGCCGGACCCGGCGCAGGCCGTGGCGATCGCTACGCAGGGTGCGATCAAGGAGATGATCGTCCCCGGCACGCTGGCCGTGGTCGTCCCCATCGCCGTCGGCCTGTTCATCGGCCCGGAGGCCCTCGGCGGCCTCCTCGTCGGCTCGATCGGTGCGGGCTCGTTGCTCGCCCTGATGATGGCGAACGCCGGTGGTGCCTGGGACAACGCGAAGAAGTACATCGAGACCGGCAAGTACGGCGGCAAGGGCTCCGAGGCTCACAAGGCCGCGGTGACCGGTGACACCGTGGGTGACCCGTTCAAGGATACCTCCGGCCCGGCGCTGAACATCCTGCTGAAGCTGATGTCCATCGTCGCCGTGGTCTTCGGGCCGCTCTTCCTCGGCTAACCCTGCGAGGGACTCGAGTACCAAGGACAGGCCCCGCGCGAGCGGGGCCTGTCCTGGTGTTGTGGGCGTGCGGAGGGAGTCTGCCGAGAGTGCCGAGGGTCGACCTCGACGCTAGTCGAAACCGAGGAGGGCTCTCGTACGGGTGAGGAAGGGGTTCTGGGTGCGCTCGGTGCCGATGGTGGTGTCCGCGTTGTGGCCGGGCAGGACCATCGTGTCGTCGGGGAGCGTGAGCAGGTGGTCCCGGATGGAGCGGATCAAGGTCTGGGCGTCGCCGCCCGGGAAGTCACTGCGGCCGATGGAGCCCTGGAAGAGCACGTCGCCCGTGAAGACGAGGCCCGGCCCGACGAGGCAGATCGAACCGACGGTGTGGCCCGGCGTGTGAAGCGCGGTGAACTCCAGCGAGCCTGCGTGGAGGATCTCGCCGTGCTGGAGGGGGCGGTCCGGCTGCCTTGGGACGGTGATGGGGTGGCCGTACCAGGAGGAGGCGTTGGCCTTCTGCGGGTCGATCGCGTCGTAGTCGTCCTGGTGCATCCAGAACTCGGCGTCGGGGAAGCCCTCCAGCACTTCGTGGGCGGCGCCGGAGTGGTCGAGGTGCGCGTGAGTCACGAACACCGCGACCGGGCGGTAGTCGCGGGAACGCACCTCTCGGACGATGGCCTCTCCGTTGTCCCCGGGGTCGACGATGATCACCTCGCGGGTGTCCTCGTCGCCCACGACATAACAGTTGGCCTGTAGCCGGCCGACCACGAACCGTTCCAGGATCACGCGTGCCTCCTTCGTCCGCCGCGATTCTGTCGGTCGGCGGGGTGCTCAGGCAAACGCCCCTCTAGAAATCGCGAGAGCGGTCGAAGATGGAAGGGCAGGGCGGGGCGCATGCCTCGTCCGCCGCGATCGGGCACGTACGTCGTGCACACGCCGGCAGCGTCCGGCGACCGGGAGGGCGAAGCCGAGGCCATGGAGCGCGACACCGTCACCCGCAGCCCGGACACGCAGACCTTCGGCGCCCTCGCGATTGCCTCGCCCTTTCGGTCACGCGAGCTCCGAGTGCGCCCCGCGCGTCGGATCGACCTCGTCGCGCACTTCGCGGGGGCCTTCGACCTTGCGGAAGGGCAGGAGCCGGGCCACGCGGCCCGTGTGGCCTACCTGGGTCACCGCGTCGCCGAGGAGCTCGGCATGGGCGCCGAGGAACGCAGCAGCGTCCTCCACGTCGGCCTGCTGCACGCCTCCGGCGTGAGTCCGGCGCTGGACGCCGAGGACGTCGAGGCGAACGCGTGGGTGGCGGAGCAGTTCGGCCTCAGCGAGGTCGTCCGCGAGGCCGCGCGCGCCGTGGGCGAGCACTGGGATGGCCGTGGTGAACCGCTGGGCCGCGCGGGCACGGACGTACCGCTGGAGGCGCTTTGCGTGAGCGCCGCGCACTGGGCGTGCGAGTACAGCGACCGCGTCGACCACCCGCTGCGCGCCCGCGCCGCCCTCCAGCGCGCCGACAGCGCCGAGCTGGTCCCGCTGGTCGGGCCGCAGGTAGCGGACGCGCTGTACGAGGTCCTCCGGGACGACGAGACCTGGCTCGCGCTGTTCAGCGACGAGCCCGCGACGATGGTGGCGCGCCTCGGCATCGGCGAGGGGAAGCCCTCGCGGCGGCGCGTGGAGGACGCGACGGCGGCGATGGGCGTCGTCATCGACGCCTCCGTGCGCGAGGCCGGACGGGCCGTGCGGGTCTCGACGCTCGCGCGCGCCCTCGCCGGGTTCATCGGCTACTCGGAGGGCGCCCGTGATGCGATCGCCCTCGCGGGGCACGTGCTGGACATCGGCCAGCTGGGGGTGCCGAGCCGCGTGCTCGACAAGCCGTCGATCCTCACGGTGGAGGAGATGGAGCTGATGCGCCGCCACCCGGGCATGGGCGCGCGCCTGCTGGAGGGCATCCCCGGCTTCGAGGAGATCACGACGTGGGTGGAGCAGCACCACGAGCGCCCGGACGGCCGCGGATACCCGGAGATGCTGGGTGAGGACGAACTGACGATGCCCGCGCGCATCCTCGCGGTGGCGGACGCCTACTGGGCGCTACGCGCCCACCGCCCGTACCGGCCCTCGCACACCGACGAGGAGACACAGGAGATCCTCCGCGCCGGCGCGGGCCGCCAGTTCGATGCAGACGTGGTCGCGGTGCTGCCAGAGGCGCTCGTTTCCGCCGAGGACGTGCTCGCGCAGGGCGGGGCGTCCGAGGATGGCGGGGGCGACGAGGCGGGGTGAGGCCTCGGGGCCGGGGCTGAGTATCTAGCGGGGCAGATGCCCTCACCCCAACCCTCTCCCGCCGAGCCGGGAG
>JALOAM010000271.1 GCA_023228765.1 Dehalococcoidia bacterium | reverse complement strand
GGAATCGGCTCGCCGAGATCTGCGCCCAGTACCTCCAGAAGGGGCGGCTCGTGTTCGTCCAAGGGCGACTGCAGACCCGATCGTGGGAGGACCAGCAGGGGCAGAAGCGCTACACGACCGAGCTGTTCGCGCAGGAGGTGAAGTTCCTCGGTGGGGGCGGCAACGGGCGCGAGAGCGGGCCCACGCAGGGGTTCCGCACGGCTCCCGACAGCGAGGGCGACATCGACCCGGACGACCTGCCGTTCTGATGCTGGGCCGGAGGGCCTCGTGATGACCGAGACCATCGGCGCGCTCGAGTACGCGTCCCGAGGGCTCCCCGTGTTCCCCGTGTACCCACCGGGGAAGGGGGCGACCGGATGCTTCTGCTCGAATAAGGACTGCCAGAGCCCGGCGAAACATCCGTGGTCGAAGTTCGCGCCGCATGGATCGAAGGACGCGACGACCGATGTCGAGCAGGTGACGGAGTGGTGGAGGCGAGCGCCGAACGCGAACGTCGGCGTTGCGACCGGAGGCGTCGCCCACCTGGTCGTGCTCGACGTCGACCCGGATAAGGGCGGCGCGGAGTCCCTGCGCGACCTCGAACTCGAGCACGGGCGGCTCCCGCTCACCCCGACGGTCCTCACCGGCGGAGGCGGTGAGCATTACTACTTCCGGGCGCCCGAGGGCGAGGTCATCACCAACAGCGCCTCGAACCTCGGCCCCGGCCTCGACGTGCGAGGGCGCGGCGGCTACGTGGTGGCTCCGCCCTCCGTGCACCGGTCGGGTGGCGTGTACGAGTGGCAGGCGGGAGCAGGCCTCGACGAGGTCGAGATCGCCCCGCTGCCAGATTGGCTCCTCGCGCTTGTGCGGGAGTCCGTCCAGCGCACCCGCACCGACACGGTCGCGCAGCCGGGCGCGGACCTCATCGAGGGGCAGCGCAACAACGCCCTCGCGTCGCTGGCGGGCACGATGCGGAGACGCGGGTTCACACACGCCGCCATCGAGGCTGCGCTGCTGGCCGAGAACGCCGAGCGCTGCAATCCACCGCTGGCGGACGACGAGGTGCGCAAGATCGCCGCGTCAGTGGCCCGCTACGCGCCTGAAGGCGCGCCCAGCGGCGGCTACGCGGCTCCGCCTGCCTACGACCCCACGCTGGCGCCAGCTTGGGCTCCTGGCGGCGACGAGGAGGGCGCTCAAGGCGATGCTCCGCCTGCTGTGCGGCAGGTGGCCGCGGTGGACGGGGCTTCGTTCATCCTCGACGCCCCGCTTGAGGTCGCGGCGATCTGGGGGAACGGCAACGAGGTGCTGTGGGCGCGCGGGGAGACGCTCATGATCCTCGCTCCGCAGGGCCTCGGGAAGACGACCGTCGCACAGCAGATCGCGCTGTGTCGCATTGGCCGCCGCAGTCAGTTCCTCGGCTACCCGATCGAGCCGTCCGAGGGGAAGGTCCTGTACCTCGCCTCTGACCGTCCCTCGCAGGCGCGTCGAAGCTTCGCCCGCATGGTGACCGAGGAGGACCGCGAGGCGCTTCGTGAGCGCCTGCTGGTGTGGCCTGGACCGCTTCCGTTCGACCTCGCCAAGGAGCCGACAGCGCTCGCCCAGTTCGCGGCGAGCCTCGGCGCACGCACCATCATCGTGGACTCCCTGAAGGACGTCGCGCTCGACCTGGCGAAGGACGAGACCGGGTCACGGGTCAACGCCGCCTTCCAGACCTGCCTCGCGGCAGGCATCGAGCTGCTCGTGCTCAACCACCCCCGGAAGGCACTCCAGAACGCCAAGGGCGAGCCGACCGTCGTGTCGCTGGATGACTCCTACGGCTCCACATGGATTACCGCCGGCATGGGGTCGGTCATCGCACTGGCGGGCAAGGCCGGCGACCTCGTGCTCGACGTCCACCACCTGAAGGCACCCCTAGAGCAACTCCACCCGTTCCGCGTGACCCACGACCCGGACCGGGGCACGACGACTGCGACGGAGCGCCCTGACCTCCGGACGTTCATGGAGCAACACCCCGAGGGCATCACCGCGAAGCAGGCTGCGCAGGTCCTCAGCGAGACTGACTCGCCCTCTCGGAACGACGTGGAGAAGGCCCGCAGGAAGCTCCGCAGCCTTGTCGAACGCGGTCATGTCGTCGAGATCGAGGGTCGCTCGGGGGGCTCCGGAGGGGGCACTGAGACCCGCTGGAGGAACCGAAATAACAACGTCAAGAGCGTTCACGAAAGCGTTCACGCGGGGGGTCGTACACGAAGCGTTCACGGAGCGTTCACGGACGAGCACGACAGCGTGAACGCAGATTCAGAAAGCGTTCACGGAGCGTTCACGGACGACACACCCCCGAGCGTTCACGCTCACCACCCCCTCTCTATAGAGAGGGGGGTGAGTGACGCGCCTGTCGTGAACGACCAGGACAGCAACTCAGAAATGACCCCCGGGCAACGAGTCCTGGCGCTCGAGGCAGCGGTCAAGGACCTGGCCGAGGAAGCAGGTTGGCCGGCCCTCGCGTACCGACCGGGACACGAGGTTGCCGAGGGTGAGGAGGCGTGGCTCAAGTGGCTACCGAAGGCACCAGCCGGTCAGCTGACCCAGGTCTACGACCTGCTCACGGGGAGGGCCGACTGATGCCCCGCTATCGCGAGTCCTGCCCGGGCCGCGTGGTCGAGCAGCTCACGGCGACGCTCCGCATCGAGGCGCGCTGCATGCTGCACGAGGGCCACGGGGACGACTGCGCAGCGGACGCCACGCGCTGGCGGCTGCGGTGGTCCGCGCCCGAGGTGGTGGGGGTGAGCGAGGAGGAGGGGGCGAGCGAGGAGGAGGGGGCGGAGGGCGATGGCGTGGCCGAAGGAGAGCAGGCAGGCGAACCGAGGGAGGCCGTGGCGGCGCACGGTGGCGAAGGTCATCGCTCGTGACCGAGGCGTGTGTCACCTCTGCTCGCAGCCTGGCGCCGACACCGCAGACCACGTCGTACCGAGGGCGAGAGGTGGGAGTGATGACGAGGCGAACCTCAAGGCGGCTCACCAGAGCTGCAACCAGCGCAAGGCGCGGACCACTGACCAGGTGCGGCTCTCGCGCCGGCGGCCAGCCGAGCGCCACCCCGGCGAGGTGTGAGGGGGAGGGGGGATCGAAAGTCTGGAGCCGAGGGGCCGCGGAGAC
>JALOAM010000270.1 GCA_023228765.1 Dehalococcoidia bacterium | reverse complement strand
CGAGACTTACGGCAGTCCCGGCAACTACGTCCGAGGCGCGAACATGGCCAGCTTCATCCGTGTCGCGGACGCGATGCTGGCGCTCGGGCTCGTCTAGCACGTCTCGCTGGTCAGATACGAAGAGAGGGGCCGCGATGCGGCCCCTCTCTTCGATCGTCGATCACCTGCGCTCGCCATCCTCGGGTGGGCTACTTGCCGATCCCAGCGCCCGCCGCGACGTTCGAGTACCCCGAGATGAAGTTCTCGACGTGGTGGATGTGCGGCTCGAACGCCTGCCGCTCCACCGTGCCGAGGTCGTTGCACAGCACATGCAGCGACACTGACGGGACGTCCGAGGACGTGAGCACCTGGTGGATGTCCTCGTCCGGGTGCTTCAGCGGCGTCAGCTCGCCGAGGAGGATCGGGTCCTGCGAGACCAGCTCGAGCTCCGCGTAGTCCGGCCGCGAGCCGTCGTCGACTCGGCGGTACTTCCGCTCGACCTGCTCACCCTGCACGAGGCCCACCCAGCCGTCCGTGAGGTGGTTGTGCACCTTCGTCATCGAGTGTGCCGGCACGACCATGCTGAAGATGCAGAGGTCGGGATCCTGTGACCGGTACATGACCCACGAGGCCGTGGTGTCCGGAAGGGGCTGGCGAAACTCTTCCGTAATCCAGGTCGGGTCGTACAGCAGCGTCTCCATCGGCGCCTTCAGCTCGGCCAGCAGGTTCGGAGTGCCTCGGTGGCGCTCCACGATGTTCCGGAAATCCTCCACGAACCGGCGGAGCACCGACTCCACGGGTTCGATGTAATAGTCGTCGCTCATGTCATCCACTCATGCTTCGAAGAAACGCATCCCGGTGTCGCCTGCGCCCTATCGCTGCGCGGACACCACGCGCAGGTCGAGGCTGGAGGTCACCTTGCCGTCCAGCGTGTTGCACGTCGGGCACGAACAGGAGTCGACCTCGAGCGCGGGGTAGTGACCCAGGATCGCCTCGTCGGTGACTTCGAGCTCGATCGCCACGTCGATGTGCTCAACGCGCGTCGGGAACTCGGCCATCCGCGCGGTCAGCGTCGCGGCGCAGCGGACCACCTCGGTGTCCGCCAGCAGCTGGTGGTTCAGGAGCGACCCCAGCGAGCAGTTGCCGAGGGCGATCAGCAGCAGCTCCGTCGAGGTGAAGTCCGTGGGGCCGCCGTCCGTGGCGAGCGCACGCACGTTCGTGAACGTGCGCCCGCGCGCCTCGAACACGATCTGACGGCGGTCCTGGTAGTCCGCGGTCACGGTGGTCATCTCGATCCTCGTCTCTAGTGCTCCGGCCCGTGATCGCGGGCCGCTTGTGTGTCTTCTCGCCTCAGCGCTTCACGCCGAGCGCGGCCGCACCGAGGTTCAACAGCACCGTGTCGTCCTGGGGCGTGTGCACGCGGGCGCACATCACGTCGCGCAGGTGCCGCTCCAGCGGGCTGTGACGGCTGAGGCCGGGATTCGCCGCGAGGTCCATCGCGACGTGGACCGCGTCCGTGGCGTTGTTCGTGGTCACGTACTTCACGACGTTGGCCTCCAGCGCCAGGTCCGGCGTGGCGCCGCGCTCGTCGGTCCGCTCGGCGAGACCGTCCATCAGGCGCTCGTTCACGAGGAGGAGCGACTGGATCTTGCCGATACCAGTCTGGAAGCGAGGCAGGGAGGCGAGCGGCTGGCCGAGGTTGGCCGGCACGCGGTCCTTCGAGAACTGCACGATCCAGTCCCGCGCGCTGACCGCGACCCCGTGGTACACGGAGCCGAACGCGAGGGCGCTCGTGACCGCCCCGATCGGGTCGCCGCCCCACTCGCCGGGCAGGCGGATGTCCACCGCGAACTCCGAGGGGAGCGCGACATCCTCGAAGATCGCGTCGTGGCTCCCGGACGCGCGCATGCCCAGGTGGTCCCAGGTCTCCACGATCCTGACACCTGGCGACTCCGCGGGGACGAGGAAGTTCCCGACCCGCGGCGTCTCCTCGTCGGTGCGCGCCCAGACGGTGTAGTAGCGGAGGATCGGGGAGCCGGTGGCGTAGATCTTGTGGCCGGTCAGGCTCCAGCCATCCGCCGTGCGGCGCGCCGTAGTCGCGGGGAGTCCTCCACGCGCGGGGGTGCCGAGGTCTGGCTCCACCCGGAGCGCGTTGATGAGGGCGATCCCGTCGAGGGAGTCCGTCACCACGCGCCGGTAGACCTCGTCCGGCCAGCGCCGGTTACGTGCGAGTCCCGCGTGCTGGTTGTAGTGCATCGCCAGCACGAGGGCGGTCGAGGGGTCGCCGGCCGCGATCGTCCGGAGCACGCGCGCACGGACCGCGAGACCCTGCCCGTCGCCGCCTTCCTCCACCGGGATGCCGAGGTTCAGCAGGCCAGCGTCCCGGAGGTCGTCGAAGTTCTCGAACGCGAACGAGGCATCGCGGTCGTGCTGCTCGGCACGCCCGGCGAAGACCGGCGCGAGGGCCTCGGCCGCGGCGATGTAGTCAGCCTGCGGCCGGGCAGGCTGGTGGGTAGCGGTCGCCATCAGAACCTCCTGACGCCCTCGTCGCGGGGAGGGCACGCTGACTGTAGGCCGCTATCGACCGGTGAACTTGGGAGCGCGGCGCTCGGCGATGGCACGCAGGCCCTCCCTGCGGTCCTCGGGGCTCGCCTCGCGCGCGAGGTGCTGAAGCGAACCGCCGAGACGCACGGCGTCCGTGAACGCCATGTCCACGCTTCGCAGCACGAGCTCCTTCGAGGAGCGCAGCCCGATCGGCGAGCTCGCGCACAACCGCTCGGCGAGGGCGGCCGCGGCCGAGAGCAGCTCATCCGCCGGCACCACCTCCCGCACCAGGTTCATCCTCAGCGCGCGCTCCGTGTCGATCCGGTCCGCGACGAGCACCAGCTCGAGGGCGTTCGCAATGCCGAGGACGCGCACGGCGTGCACCGTGCCGATGGCCGGCGGGAAGCCGAGGCGCGCCTCCGGGAAGCCGAACTCGGTGCCCTCGGCGGCGATGCGGAAGTCGCAGGCCAGCGCGACGGAGAGGCCCATCCCGAGGGCGTACCCGTGGATCGCGGCGATCACCGGCTTGTAGACGTTCATGCCGACTTCGATGCCGTCCATGAGCGACTGGTTCCAGTACGGCTGGCGCAGCCCCACCGGCGGCTCCTCCGGTGTGCTCCCCATC
>JALOAM010000269.1 GCA_023228765.1 Dehalococcoidia bacterium | reverse complement strand
GCGCCGACCATCGCGGCCGTGCCGTTGCCGCCGTGGAAGCGGAGGAAGATCGAGTAGTCATGTCCGAGGACGGCGATGACCGCACAGGCGATGGCGATGCTGTCGCCGAAGCCGAGCCAGTACGCGACGCCGACCGCGGCCATCCCCTTGCCCACGTCGCCGAGGCCGACGAGCACGGCGGAGCGCGGCCCGACGTTGTCCCAGACGTTCATCGTGCCGGGGTTGCCGTTGCCCACCGAGCGGATGTCCCGCCCCGTCGTGAGGAAGACCACGATGTAGGACGTGGGAATCGCGCCGAGGAGATAAGCGACCGCGAAGGCGATCGGAAGCGTCACGCGAGGTCCCTCCGGGGAGTGGAGCCGAACTCAGCGGATCGTACCACCGGCCTCCGCGAGTGTGAGCCGGGACCTGGCACCGCCCCTGACCAGGACCGGCCCCGACAGAACTGAGGACGCCGCACCCCCATCTCTGGGGATGCGGCGCCCGGACTCCTCGGCGAGGCGCCCCGCGACGGGGCTACCGGGAGTGGATCAGCGGGCTAGGAGACGGTGATCGTCCCGGCCTCCGTGCCGTCGATGGTGAGCGTCCAGGTGCCGGCCTCCTCGAAGGTGTACTCGAAGGACTCGCCGGCCTCGATGGTCTCGTCGATGGCACCGTCGTCCGTCGCGAGGACGACCGCGGCGTCCGTGCTGTTCTCAAACGTCGCCGTGTCGCCGGCGGTCAGGGTGATCTCCTGGGTCGCCGTGCCGTCGAGTTCAAGGCCCTCGGCCGTGATGCTCAGCGTGGTCGTCTCGCCGTCGTCCCCGCCCTCTTCGGTGGCGGTCGCCGTCGCGGTGGTGTCCTCCGTCGGTGTGGTCGTGGCGGTAGTGGTCCCACCGTCCTCAGTGGCGGTCATCGTCGCCGTGGCGGTCGTGGTGGTGTCGGTGTCACCGTCCGCGGGGTCTTCGTCGTCCGAGCACCCGGCGATCAGGGCGATCGACGCGATGCCAATGCCGAGGCCCAGGGTGACGCGGTTCTTCCAGCCAGATCGATGCATAACGTCCCTCTAGTACTGACCCCACTGCCGATCGACGTTACGGGCGGGATCGCTTGGAGGGTGCGTCGAAGCGTTGCCGACAATCGGCGTGCTGTGTCAGATGTATGACAGGGCGAGGCCCTCAGATGTGGGCCTCGCACGCCTGTTCGAGGGCGACCCCCTCGAGGTCACGTCGAGGTAGAGGCGACCTAGATCGGCGGGGGCGGCGGCGGAGGGGTCGATCCCCACGTCGCGCGAGGCGGAGGCGTGTTGCCCTCGGTGTTCGAAGGAGCGGGGCTCGGAGTCGGTGTACTGGGGGGATTCGGTGTGCCGGGGGGAGGAGTGCTCGCCGGATCGGTCGTCGACGGCGGCGCGGGTGGCGTCGTGTAGACGTGCTCGTCGTCCTCGTAGTCCCCGCCCATGCCGAACTCGCGGGCGTCGAGGCCCACCGCGTCGAAGGCCATGCGCTCGGCGCGCGCCTTCAGCGCGGCGATGTCGCTGCCCGCCGCGCCCACCCCGAAGTTGACCGCGAAGGCCGCCAGCCACGAGGGGATGTGGAACCACGACCACGGCGCGTCCTTCACGCGGAAGGCGGCGACGAGGCCCGGGATCACGTCCGTCAGGCGAGGTTGGACCTGGCTGAGGTCGATGTCACCGAGGGGCTCCCCGGCGTCCATGCGGTGCCGCGCCTGGAGGGCGACCCGCCCGAGGACTGCGCCGAGCGCAGCCGCGACGATCACGAACAACACCGTGCGCAGGCGTCTCAGCATGAGGCCTCCCGGAGGGGATCAGTACGACATCACTGGAGGCCTCGACGGTAGGAGCGGCCTCGGCGGCCGGTCAACCACGAGGCGGGCAGGGCAACGGAACTGTCACGTCGGGAGGCCTGTCGTCCCCGCTGCATCGCTGATGCCGATCGGAAGGAGTGTTTCGATCGGCGCGTAGACTTGCCGGGCGCCAGATCGGAACCCGTTGGCCACCCAACCGTCCGTGCGACCCTCCCCGAATCCATCTGCCGATCCCACCCCTCAGCCGCGGTTCTTCTACGGCTGGTGGGTGGTCTTCGCGGCGTTCTTCGCCACGTTCGGCTCGGTCACCTTCTTCAACCCCGTCCTCGGCGTCTTCACCCAGCTCCTGGAAGAGGAGTTCGGCTGGACGCGCTCGGACGTCGCGGGCGCCCTCTCGGTCGGCGGCATCGCCGCCGGCGTCGTCGCGCCACTCGTGGGGAGCGCTCTCGATCGGTGGGGCGGCCGCTGGGTGATCGTGGGCGCAGGCCTCACGATGGCGGCCTGTGCGTTGATCTTGAGCCAGATGACCGCGCTCTGGCAGCTGCTGGTGTTCTACTCGATCGGGCGCGCGGTCTCCGTCGCCGCGATGTCACCCGCCGGTTTCGTCGCCGCCGCGAACTGGTTCGTCCGGCGGCGCGCGCTGGTCACGGGCATCGTCGCGGCCGGTCCAAGGCTGGCGATGGCGATCTTCCCGGTCGTCGTCGCGGTGGTCATCGACGCGTCCGGCTCATGGCGGGTCGGCTGGGTCGCTCTCGCGTGCACAGCCATGCTCGTCACGGTGCCCGCGCTGCTGTTCATGCGACGCCGGCCGGAGGACATGGGCCTGCGCCCGGACGGCGACCCAGCCCCGGAGCCGGACGCTCCCGATCTACCGTTCGCGGTGCCGGAGGTGGACTTCACGCTGCGGGAGGCGCTCCGGACGCGCGCGTACTGGCTCGTCGGGCTCGCGCTGGGCCTCATCGTGTTCGCGGGTGGGTCGATCAACTTCCACCAGATCCCGCACCTGGTAGACCAGGGCCTCTCGAGGACAGAAGCAGCCTTCATCGTCACCGTCTGGTCCGGCGTGGGCGTCCTCGGGGCGTTCTTCGGCGGGGTGATCGCGCAGCGGTTCACGATGCGCTGGACCATGGCGGTCTCGCTGGTCGGGATGTCAGGGTGCATCCTGCTGCTCATGAACGCGACCAGCGTCCCGGCGGCGCTGGTATACGCCGTCAGCTACGGCTCGTTCTTCGGCGTGAACGTCTCGCTGATCCAGGTGGTCTACGCCGACTACTTCGGCCGGCGATCCATGGGCAAGATCCAGGGCTCGATCCAGCCCTTCCAGATGGCGATGAACGCCGCGGGCCCGTTCCTC
>JALOAM010000268.1 GCA_023228765.1 Dehalococcoidia bacterium | reverse complement strand
GCCGGGATGCGCTTCATGCCGCGCTCGGCCATCGGCACGCGCTCGCCCTGGCGGATGCGCGCGAGGATCGCCGGGTCGGTCGGGTACGAGATCGGCACGAGCACGCGGTACCGCGGCTGCGCCTCACGCCGTGCTTCCATCACGCCACCTCTTCCGCGTGGATGACCAGGTAGTCCTGGCTCACCCGGTAGTTCTCGACACCGGGCTCGTCGAGGTCGGTGTCGCGCTCGATAAAGGAGTCGATCACCCGTGGGCTCGCGGAGTCGTCGCTCCAGCGTTCAAGCGCCAACCGCACCTGGTGGGCGACGGCCTTCGCGCTGGCGTATGTGAGAGCCCACGTGTCGACCTGGATGCGCTGGCGGGCGAAGCCGGGGTCAGCCGTCAGGCCCTCCTCGCGCGGACCGCCGATGCGCTGGTACGTGACCGCTGGAAGCATCGGCGACTGCGGCAGGCGCAGCGGGTAGATGCGCGCGCCGACCAGCGACACGAGCGAGGGGCGCGCCTTGAGGCGGGTCACGAGCGCGCTCTCAATCTCAGCCATCCTTGCGGCTCCGCTTGCGGCGCACGGCCTTGTCCACCTGCTCCATCAGCACGTCCGCGATGCGCTCGATCGCCTCGCCCTGCTTCGTGTCGAGCGCGGGGCGCAGGAACGGCTGGGGCGCGTGACGGTCCGTGCCGAGCTCCTGGAACTGGCCGTGGTAGACCTTCTTGTCGAAGCCGACGGTCGCCTCCTGCACCTCTCCCGTGATGCGGACGCGCGCGATGATGTTGTCCTTGAGGTGTGGCCCCTCGGAGGCGTTGTCATACGGGGCGAGGCGCTCGGCCTCGGCGCGCACGACCTCGCCGGCCTCGCGGAGCGCCCGGCGCAGCACCGCCTTCTGCGTGCCCGCCTTGAGCAGCGCGAACTTCTCCTGCAGGTCGGCGATGCCCTCGACCTTGAGTGCGATGGTGCCCGTCACGGCTGCACCGCCCGCCCGAGGATCTCGAGCCCCTCGTGCCGCCCGGTCTCGAGGATGGCCTCGATGTCGTACAGGTCGCCCTCGTAGGTGATCCGGTCCTCGACGGTGAGGTCGTCGCGGTAGCGCAAGTGGAATCGGGTATCAACCTCAGCGTGCTCGCGCTGCGCCTCGAAACGCTCGCGACCGCGCAGCGGCTCCACACGCGCCCACACGGTCACGTAGTCCGCCCACGTCTCGATGGGCTCGCCGTAGGCGTCCTGCGTCGCGGTGAACCGCTGGAGCGTGATGCGCCGGTCCAGGCGCCCGGCCCTCATAGCCGGAGGATCCGATACGGCGCGAGGATGGCGGCGGCGGCACGCGGCAGCGAGGTCGCGCCTGCGCCCACCACGATCCCCTCGCGGTGTTCGTAGAGGTCTCCGACCAGCATCAGGATCGCCTGGCGGATGGCCGCCGGGACGTCCGACGCTGCGTCTCCGTAGCCGGCCACGAAGCGGACGGTGACCGCGTCTGGCTCGTTGCGGGTGCTCGGCCAGCTGACGTTGTACGCGCGCACCACCTTGCCGGGCTGCGCGTACGGGCCGCCGCCGGTCAGCACCTGGTACTGGTCTGCGGCGAGCGTCTGCGCCTCGCCAGACGTGTCGAGGTACGTGATGCTCGTCACCGACTGGAGCACCGGCTTCGGGAGCTCGATCGGCTTCTCGTCGACGCCGGGGAGGCAGTCGAGGGCCATGTCCCACGTCTGTGTGATGAGCGCGCGGCGTGTGAACGCCTCCGCCTGCTCTCGGGCCGCCGCGATGAGGGCGAGGATGAGCGTGTCGTCATCGTCCACGTCAACGCGGAGGTGGGCCTTCGCCTCCTCCAGCGCGACGGGCTCCACGGCCGGCGGCGTGATGAGCGTGAGCCGCATCGCTACGCGACGACCACCACGAAGGTGCCGGTCTTCAGGCTCCCACCGTTGGCGATGGTGAACTTGGCACGTTCGGCCGCGGCGTAGATGGGTCGCGACACCGGCTCGCCGGAGTCGGCGTACAGGAGCGCGACACCCGCCTGCGAGTGGGCGGGCTGCATCGGCGACACCGTCTTGGACGCCGTCACGTTCTCTTGCGTCCAGAGGCCCAGGCCGGACCCCTCGAGGACGATCGCGAAGTCGACCGTGTCGGCGAAGTCCGTCTTGATGTAGTCCACGTTCACGATCTCGCCGGTCAGCGGCTTGTCCGTGTACGCGACCGCCGCCCCTTCGGAGTCGGTGGTGACGACCACTCGGTGACGCTCGACGTGCGTCATCAGGTGTCCGTCCCGACCTTCAGGACACCCGCGTCGTTCCAGACAGCGGGTGCCGCGACGTTCTCGGTCGGCAGGGCAGCGATGGCCGCGAGGTGCGCCTTCACCTGGGCCCCGGTGTACGAGACGCCGTCGACGGTGAGGACGCCTTCGTCCTCGATGACGATCTCCTCTGCGCCCTGCTTCAGGTAGACCTTGCCGTTGTAGCTCGGGTCGGGCATCGGTTACTCCTCGCCCTCGCGCTGGCTGGACAGCGCCGTCAGCGCCTCCACCAGCTGGTCCTTGTTCATGGCGCTGCGCCCCTCGACGCCTGCCGCCGCCGCGCGGCTGCGCAGTTCGTCGACCGTCAGCGCAGTGAGGTCAGGGCTCTCGTCCTCGGTGGACTCCTCGTCCTCGGTGGACTCCTCGTCCTCGCCGAGCACCTGGCCGAAGGAGGGGTTGCGCCGGATCCACGACGCGGCGTGCTCGGGCACGGTGTGCGTGCCGGGCTCCAGGACAGTCGCCTCGCGGTCGTAACCGTTGAGGTTGAGGCTGACCTGCTTGGTGATTTCCACGTCGCGCATCCGGCGCCCTCCTTCGTCTCTGACTCGTGGCCCGCTACCGCTACGCGGCCGCCGGGTTCACGAACGTGGCCGAGTCGATGACGGTCGTGCCCTGCACGGTCGGCACCACGCTCGGGTTCGACTTGATGCAGACGATGCTGCTGATGGGCGCGTTCGCCGTGGCGACCTTGACCTGGATCTCCAGGTAGCGCTTGCCCGGATTCACGACCTCGAGGACCACCGCGCGGTTATCCATATCGGAGGCTCCGGCGGTGAACGAGACCTTGGCCTCGCTCACGACCATCGCGCCCGTGCTGTTCGTGTCGCCCTGGGCGACTTGCACGTCCACGGCGGCGGTGTCGAGGACGTTGCCGAACA
>JALOAM010000046.1 GCA_023228765.1 Dehalococcoidia bacterium | reverse complement strand
GGCCGTGAGGTCGTTGAGCTGGAGCGTGGCGATGGGCCGCCCGTCCCAGTTGTGGGTGGTGTCGGCAAAGCTGGCGACGAAGATCCCGCGGGAGAACTCCACCCACTCGGGTTCGGGCGCGGGGGTGTAGGTGGGGCGGGCGGTCTGCGCGAGAGTGAAGAACTCGGCGATCTCGTCCTCGGTCGGCTGGGTGCCCTGCCAGAGGCGCGGGAGGGCCTGGACCCCGTACCAGGTTCGGTTGCCGTTCGCATTGTTGCCGACGTAGAGCGTGGATGAGGCGTCAGTGCTCGCGGTGCCGGACGGCGCAGCCGCCTCAGTGATGGTGAGCTGCGTGACCACGCCGGTATCGAGGTTCGCGAGGTACATCGCCGGGTCATTGCCGGCATCGGTGTCGTCGTAGCCCACAACCAGCGCGTAGTTCACGCCGAACGCGACGGCGCCGAGCTGGCTCCGCCATTGCGCGAGCCCCCCGCTGAACGTGCGATTGAAGTAGATCGCGCGGTTGTCGCCGTCGACGTAGAGGACCCACTGGTTCTTGTCGAAGAGGCGCGAAAAGGCCGATTCAGCGGGTCGGCCGGCCATGTTGAACAGGACGCCGACCGCCCCACCGCCGTCGAAGATGTCGTCCAGCTCATCGCCCGAGCCGAGGTTGACCGATGATGCGACCCGCGTGCTCGCGCTGGCGTGCTCCGTCGAGGCCCACGAGTAGCCGGTGCCGAGCGAGCCGTCGCAGTAGGAGGTGGGGGCGGACTTGATCTCGCCTTGCCATGCGTCCACCCAGAACGACCATGCGCCCGTGTCATTGGATGGCCGGATGCGTACCCACAGGGCGCTCGTGTTGTGGGTGATCACGCCGTTCATCGAGTAGCGGGTGAACGCTCCCGTCCCGAGCGTCGGTTCGATCCTGAGCCCCTGTCCGGCGGAGTAGAAGACACCGTTCGAGGAGTCGTACAACTGCACCACGACGGAGCGCGCCGCGCTCCCTTCAAGGTCGAGCGATACCGCAATGGCCTGCCCGACGGTGTATGAGCCCTCGAGCCGGAGGTCGCGCCCCTGATTCGTCCCGCCGCCCATCGCGACATCGCAGCGCATTGATGCATCGCCGACGGAGGCCTTGTCCGTATCCCGCGTCTGCGTCCCGCCCGTGATGGCCGACGTGTTCGACAGGTCGACCTCGAACGAGGGATTCAGCGCCCGGTTGGTCGTCCCCTCCTCAAACCGCATCCCCGGCAGCCCGCGGTCGTACAGCGACGGCTCCACCGCGCGCTGGCCCTCGGCGTAGACCACGGTGCCGTCGTTGCCGTGCCCGCTGAGGTCGAGGGCGTCCCCCACCGTCTCGGCGAGCGACCAGAGGCCGCCACCCGTCTCCTGCTCGGCCTGCCGCTGCCAGTACGTCAGCGCGGTCTCGTAGCGGATGCCCGCCCCGCCCGGCTGCACGAGGCGGTCCTCCAGCAGCCGCACGTGCGAGATGTCCCCCAGCCCGGCCCCGCCCGGCACCCGCGCGAGGTCGAGGCGCACCGTGGCCTGCAGGGCGATCTCGCGGCTGTCGTTGTCGAGGTCGATGCGGCCGCCGTCCAGCCCGGGGTTGTCGCCCGACTCCCACAGCAGCGCATCACTCAGGTCGGCCGTGGTGCTGTCCCCCAGCGCCCGCGGGTTGCCCCGGCGATCGCACGACAGCAGCCGCCACCGCACGGGCGCGCCGTTGGCCAGCGCGCGGGCGATCTCCTCCGTCGTCGCGGCCATCAGGCCCACCCCTCCGGCATGGCGACGCGGCGCAGCGGCAGGCTCGGACGGCCGAGGCCACCCGAGAGCGCCTCGTCGATGCCGCCGTCGATCTGGACGATGTACCGCGCCCCCGGCCGCGCGCCCCAGCGGACACAGAGGACGGCCCCCGCGGTGTACTGACGGTCGAGGAGCCGCTCCAGCGCGGTGACGGTGACGGGGTCGCGCAGGTCCTCGGGGATGAGCTCCAGGCGCAACGTGCGCGCCATCAGCGGGCCCGCGAACAGCGTCTCGTGCCGCCGCCCCGCGGCGAGGCGGTAGGTCTGCCCCTGCTCCACCCGCTGCTGCACGGTGGAGGCCTGTAGGCTGACCCACTCCGAGGCGTCCTGGATCTCGTGTGTGCGGAGGCCGCGCCACTCGAACTCGACGCCCGTGACCTCGTCGGGGTCGCTCTCGATGATCGCGCCGAGGCGGTCGACCGTGACGGTGAGGCGGTAGCTGTTGCTGCCGGGGAACGCGAGGTAGTCGAGCCAGTCGGTCGTCTCGATGTCCTCGATCGTGGCGATCACGTCCCACACCTCGGTCTCGAGGTTGAGGCGCTTGAGGTTGTAGCTGACGAACTCGTCGCCCACGTCCAGGACGTACTGCGTCCAGGAGACCGCGGCGTAGGGCAGGACCTCGGCCATCAGGGCGCCTCCGTGACCGCAACGGCCGCGAGGCCGGTCGGCGCAGTCGGCAGCGTCCAGTCGGTGGTGATCTCGTCCTGGGACACGCCACTCAGCGGGTCGCCCACCGTGTCGGTGTCGGCGCTGCCGTCCTCCGTGACCGTGATAATCCGCTGGTAGGTGGCACCGCCTTGGGGCGCGGCCCAGGGCACCACGGGCGCACCGCTGCCGATCTCATGTGATCCACTGGCGCTCACCACGACGCCGGAGTCGTAGGCGAGCGTCGTGGCGGGCAGCGGTCCGCGCAGCTGGTAGCGGTAAGAAGCCTGCGTTGCCGGGCTACCGTCGAAGGCGACGTCCCACGTGTCGGTCTGGTTGGGTGCGCTGAACGTGCTCGGCCCGGTCGGGGTGACCTCGAGCGACTCCTCGACTGTGACGACACTTGCGACGGCGTCGATGCCTGCGGTCGACCCGGCAGCGACTGTAGCCGTCACGACGAGCCCTGAGTCCTCGTCCTCGATGTCCTCCAGCGTCAGCGAGTCCTCGTCCCATTTGTCTGCCGCCCCGCCGTATGACGCCGCGCCGGGGCTCTCTGGCCATGCCTCGGAGGTCGCGCGGTCACCCTCGCCGACCGACCCGTCAGGAAGGACGAGCGACACACGCTCATCGACGGCGCCGGGGGGGCCAGGGTTGACCGCAATGATGAACCCGGCGACCTCGTTAGCCGACGTGCTCGATGTGGCCGTCCGTGATCCGGTCGCGCCAGCTGTGGGCAGCAACTCGGAGCAGGCCATGCCGCCGCCGGACTCGTCGTACTCATCCATTTCGGACGGTTCAGTCCAGGTCGCCGTAACGCTGCGCTGGAACATCCCGATCAGGAGCGCGTTGTCCTCCTCCGATGTAACGGTGGAGACCGTGATCCCGGCCGTCGAGGCATGGGTGAGAGACCATGCAAAACCCGTCATTGCGGGCATTACTCCATTGCGCACGACGACCAGCTGCGCGCGAGCGGTGGTGACATCCAACCCTGCAACCTCGTACTCGTCCGGCTCGGAGTCGGTGGCGATCCTGTAGAACGCTCGGCTCGAACGACCGGTCGTGGATTGCCCCGCGAGCTGGACGAAATTAGGTGCGTTGAACGAGCTGTTATCGTCCTGGATGGCGAGCAGCAGCAGGATGTCGCCCTCACTCACGACCTCAGGCTTCGGCAGCGTGATGGTGTTGCTGACCACGGTGCCGCTCTCGACGAACGCCACGATGGCAGCTCGCCCACCGGTCACACGCCGCGTTACGTCGAAACGGCGACCAAGCGGCACCGCGACCGAGGCGAACGAGTGCCCGAAGCCTGTGGCCTTCAGGTACTCGGTCTGCGCGGCGACACCGCTGGCACTGTTGTCCGCCTCGGCATAGTCCCCGTCCGCCGCCTCCGCCTCCTCCGGCGTGGTCCACGCGAGCGTCCCGACCGCGTCGTCCGACACGACCGCCGTGGGGTACCGCGTCTGCGTCCGCACCGTCATGCGCCGTACCTCCCCCGCCCCGCCGCCTGCCGCGTGGCGTCGGCGACCACGCGCTCCACCCGGTGGTCGATCACCGCCCCGTCCAGCACGGTGTAGTTGTGCAGCTCGATGACGCCCCGGCCCCCACCGCTCTCCTCGCGCACGATGCGGCGCATCAGGTGCTCGGGGCTCACGATCTCGGGGCGGGCGCGTGGCGTCTCGCCGAGGTAGGCGAACGTCGGCCGGGTGATGACGCCACCACTCGCCAGCGGAGCCGGGATGCCGAACTGGGCTTCGAAGGCCGACCGCAACCCGGGCAGCCGCATCGCGTCGAGGGCGGAGCCGCTCGCCTTCGCCCCGGCGATGCGGTCGATGGCCGCCTGCATTGCTGCCGAGCGACCGCCCGAGGGGCCACTCGGTGCGCCCACGGCGCCCATCAGGCTCATGATGTCCTGCAGCTCGCCCTTGAGGTTCGCGAGCGGGCCGTTGATGACGCGCTCGCCGAACGACTGGAACTCCTGCACCCAGCTCTCGCCGAGGTACGTGCGGATGAGCTCCGTCATGGCCTCGAGGTTGCCCTCGAGGAGCATCTTGCGCGCCTGCTCTTCGAGGGCGAACTGCTCCGTGGTCGCGGCGTACAGGTCGCGCGTCCGGCGCTCTGCCGCGTCGAGGTCGGCCAGCTGGTCGTCGAGGTGACGCCGGAGTGCCTCGGCCTGTCGGTCGTGGTTCTCCTCGATGCCCGCCATCTCGTCGCGCAGCTCGTCCGCCCGGATGCGCCGCAGGAGCTCCACGCGCTGCTGTTCGAGCTTCGCGCGCTCGCGCGGGTCCCAGGCGAGGGCGATCGCGTCGTCCAGCGCCTTCAGCTCGTCCGCGGTGCCTGCAGCGTCCAGCGCGTCGAGTTCGGCCTGTAGCGGCGCGAGCAGGGCGTCGGTGTGGCGGCGGAGGTCGGCGACCTGCTGGTCGTAGTCCGCCTGACGCCGCGCCCGGCGCTCCTCGATGCTCCTCAGCTCCACCGCGAGGGCCTGGTCGGCCTGCTCGCGGAGCGCCCGCACGATCAGTCCGCCGGCGCGGTCCGCCTCGCTCACCGCGCGCCCGTGGAGCGTCTCCCATGCGTCAGCGGCGATCTGCGAGGCCTCCTGCAGCACACGGGCGCTCTCGGTCGCCTCCGCCGCGAGGTCGCCGTACTGCGCCTGCAGCCCGCGGATCGCGTTCCGCATCTGCGAGACGGTCGGGTCCATGGCTAGCAGCTGGTCGATGAGGTCGCGGCGCGTCGTGTCCCCCGCCTGCGCGGCCGCCGTGCGGTACATGAGCAGCTCGGCCCGCGCGGCGCGCAGGGCCTTCGGCGCCCGGTCCCCGAACGCATCGAAGGCGTCCGTCATGCGTTCGACGGCAGTCGGGGCCGCCCCGCCACTCCCACCACCGGAGCCGCCGCCCACACTCGCGATGTCGCCGACGATGAAGTTGACGAGCTTCTCCACGCCGGCCTGAGCCGCAACGACCTGGCGCACCCTCATGAGCCCCTGCGCGAAGTTCATCAGCGCGAGTGGGTTGCGGTTCGCGAGGTCGCTCATGAGCTGCAGGGCGACTGCGGTCGCCATGATCCGCGGGTTCAGCTCCAGCAGCGCCACGCCCATGTCCCGCGCGCCGCCCGCTGCCTCAGCCGCGGACTCGGCGGCATCCTTTTGTCGGACGTGGAGTTCGCCGAGGAGACCGGTCACCGCCGCCAGCGCAGCCGGGACGGTCCCGTACTGCTCCACCAGCTGCCGCGCGGTGGCGATCTGCTCTTCGGTCGCGCCGGTCACGCCCTCGAACGCGTCGGTCGCGCCCCATGCGGGCGCCGCGGCCTGCTCCAGCACCTTCGCGAGACCCTCGGCCTCGGTGATGGCGCGCTCGATGGGAGAGGCCAGCGCCTCGGTGGTCTCGTCGAGCATCGCGAGGACGCCGTCGACGTACTTGATCTGGTCACCGGTGTCGGTTGCCGCCTGGCCGAGGAGGTGGAGGCCGACCGCTGCCGCCCCGAGGCCAGCCACCACCACCGCCGCCGTCACTGGGTTCGCGAGCATCGCGACGTTGAGGCCAAGCACGGCCGTGCGGGCGGCATTGAATGCGGTCACCAGCACCGGCAGGACAGCAACGAGGCCCGTGGTGCCGATGATGAGTGCCTGCACGGGTTCGGGGAGCTGGGAGAACACGCTCAGGGCACCACGAGCGACGGTCACGGCCTCGCGCAGCGCGGGCAGGAGTGACGATCCGAAGATGATCCCCAGCTCCAGGAATTGGTTTGCCAGCAGCTTGAGCTGGTTAATCGTCGTGTCGCGGAAGAGCTCGAACTCCTGTTCGAGCGCGGTATTCTCGGCGTAGGCACGGTTGCCGCGGGCCACGCTCTCCGTGACGAGGTCCTGCGCGCCTGCGAGGCGGAGCAGCGTGTCGCGGACACGGACATCCCCGAGCGACATCTCGTCGAGCATCGCGATGAGGTTGAAGCCGCGCTGCTCGGCAGTGGCCATGCCCCCGATGAAGGCCGTCAGCGCCTCCACGGGGTTCGTCCGGACGAGTTCGAGGAACCGCTCGGACGTGATCCCCGCGACCTCCGCGTACTGCGATAGGCCCTGCGCGCCCTTCTGGCTCTTGGCGTAGATGTCGAGCAGCACCCGGGAGATGGCCGTGCCGCCCGCCTCAGCGTTCAGGCCGAGGGAGGACATGGCGTTCGCGAGCCCGAGCGTGTCGCCCGTGGTGAGGCCGAGCTGCCGGCCGGCCGCAGCCGTGCGGAGGGCCAGCGAGAGGATGTCCGCCTCGGTGGATGCCCCGGCGTTGCCCAGGTCCACGAGCGCACTCGCCACATTGCTCGCCATCGCCGTGGATTCACCGGCGACGTTGAGGAAGCGGGCAAGGTCGGTGGCGCCCTGCTCACCAACGACGTTCGTGGCCGTGCCGAGCTTGGCCACCACTTCGGTGAACTCCGCAATGTCCGCCGCCTGGACGCCGAGCTGAGCGGCAGTCGCACCGATGCCCGCGAGCGCAGAGGCGGTCATGGGGATGTCGGAGGTGGCCATGTCGCGGAACTGGTGGCCGAGGTCGGTGAGCGCCCGGCCCTGGAGGTTCGTGGTCTTCGCCACGTTCGCCATGGCGGACTCGAAGTTGAGCGCCTGGACGGTCGCCACGCCGAACGATGCGACCGCCGCGCCGCCGATCGCCTTCTGCGTCGCCGTCATGGACTTGTCGATGCCGCTGTTGTCGAGCACGACCTCGATGACGGCCTGCCCGATGACGCCGGTGACGAAGCCCCCGCCGAACCCGCTGACCATCTAGGCACCGCCCCCGAGGGACGAGCGCGACACGAAGCCTCGCTCGGTGGCGGCCTTGATGTCGGCGAGGCTCGTGTAGCCGCTCGGCCCCTTGCCGAGCAGGATGCGCACGAGCGCCGGTTGCGAGCGGCGCAGGGCCGGTCGCAGATACGGACGCGGCAGCAGGTTCCCCGGCGCATAGCCGAGCTCCAGTGCTCGCGCATACGGCGCGCCTGCGATGACGTAGCCGCGGATCGAAGAGCGCCTCACCTCCACCTTGTGGTGGATCGAGCGGCGCAGCTCACCCGTGTCCACGCGGGGCGGCTCACCGGGGCGACTGGGGACGTGCGGGCTACCACCGCCCTTCATGGAGCGCTTGACCTCGCGCTCGACGTACCCGGCCGCCTGCTCCATGCGCACCGCGAGGGAGCCGTCGATAGCCCGCATGAACCCCTCGGGGTTCCACTTCGCGATGCGCAGGCGCGTGGAGGCCATCAGGCAGCGCCCTCCACGGGGTGCAGCTGTTCCCACAGGCGGCCCTCGGCGCGGGCCTTGGCGTTCAGTTGCTTGATGACGCCGAGCGCGTCGGCGCCCTGCCGGTACGAGCCGCCACCGGCGATGGCGCGGAGTTCGGAGAGAGCGGCGCGGGCCGAGGACTTGGCCAGCACCCCGGCGCCGAGTTGCCGCGCGGGGAGCACGGCGAGTTCGTGGCGCGCGCGCAGGACCGAGATGGACTCGAGGTAGGCGCGGAGGCGCTTCACGGGGAGGTCTCCCCAGTCGCCCCCTCGGACGGGTGCTCGTCCGTAGTACCAGGAGAGCTCGGCGAAGACGGGTTCCCAGTCTCGGACGGCCTTCCCCTGCCGCTCATCGCCTCCACCATTTCGGTGAGCCGCGAGGAGACCTTGAAGACCGTCCGGTGCGAGAAAAAAGCCTGGACCAGCGCCTCCTTCGTCTCGATGGGGAGCGCCTTCACCTGCGCGGCCTTGAGGGACGGCAGCAGGATGCGCACCATCTTGCCGTAGCGGTCGAGGTACTCCTTCTCCTCGGCGGCTGTGACCGGGCGTCGCTCGCTCAGTTCGTTGACACGCTTCCAGGCGTCCGCCAGCTCGCCCCGGCGGTTCAGGCCGAGGTCGTCGAGCGTCGCGAAGGCATGCTGCTCACCGCCGAGGCGTACCCACAGCTGAGGGGGCAGGTCCTCGTCGAGGTCCAGGATGGGATCGGTCGTCGTGGTCATGTGGCCCTGCCTTCTTGGCTACGCCTGCGAGCGCCTCCTCGATGAGGTCGGCGGCCTCGTGATGTCGCTCCATCGCCCGCCGGTGGAAGGCGGACGCGCGCTTGTGCTCATCGGCCTCAATGCGCAACGCCGCCAACACCGCCCGGGCGAGTGCTTCGTCCACTAGGAGCTGGCCGGGACCGTGACCCTGGTCGGGCGGCCGCTGCCCTCGAAGGCGAGCGAGGCCTCGACCTTGTCGCCGACGTTGCCGTTCTCACCGACGTCGGTGACGGTGGCCTCGAACTGCCAGCCGGTCTGGCTGTCGTCGTCGAGCTTCCACAGGCACCGGATCTCGACGTTGACGCCGTCGAGCCACGAGTCCTCGACCTTGTCCCAGCCGGTGTCGGTGGGGACGTAGTTGCCGCTCGCGTTCAGGTTGATCTGGCGCAGGCCGGGACGGCCCTCGCGGAACCCGTCGCCATCGAAGCTGGTCATGTCGATGCGCTCGCCGGTCTTCGCGAGCTGCATCTGCGAACGCTCGATGACTGGCGTCCACGTCGGGGACTCGCTGGTCCCGGTGTTCACCTGCAGCACCGCACCCTCGGCGGTAATTCCAGCGGGCATCTCATACCTCCTAGGTGGCGGCCGTCAGGAGACAGCGCGCTGTGACTACTCGCCCGTAGGCGTTGGTTCCGTCGTTCACGACTGGCCCGGAGCACCGGATGACGAGCGCCCGGTAGCCGGTGATGTCAGCCGCGAAGTTCTGGCGGTGGAAGAGTTCGCGGATCCGCTCCGCGATAGCGTTGACCGGCGCCGCGCTGCTCCCGCCGGCGTCACGGCGCGCCGTGTAGGCGTGCAGGTCGACCTCGGGCGTGCGGTACTGGGCGTCGAAGGTGTCGTCCGGCTCGTCCGTGATGGGGCCGCTGATGACCACGTACGGGAGTTCAGCCTCCACGGGGACCGGCACGGTGCTGTAGACCGCCGCCTTGCTCGGGTCGAGCACGGAGCGGGCGAGCAGGCCGTCGAGGCTCTCGTCCTCGACCATGCGCTCGTACATCCACGCGAGGAGCGCTTCGATCACGAGGACGCCTCCTCGCCGGGGTGGTGCTCGCGCATCAGCCGCACGCCGACGTGGTGCTCGGCGTAGGAGGGCTCCACGTTCTCCACGACGCGGTAGAGGTGCGCCGGGCGGTCCTTGAGGCGCACCGTCTGGCCCGGCGTGGGCTCGTCTCCCGCCTCGACGTACAGGACGTGCGAGAAGTCCACCTCCAGCCGCCCGGCGCTCATGCGCTCCGAGGGGCTCACGGGGCGCAGCCGGCCGCGCACGGTGCGCAGGACGGCCTCCGTGACCGTGGCGCCGCCCTGTCCGTCCGGCGTGTACGTGACGCCAAGGACCTCCACGTCCGCGTTGAGCATCGAGCGGAACACGGCAGGGTCGAGGGTGACGGTCATCGCTGACCACCCTTCCCCGTCTGCTTCGCGGCCTGCGCTCGGCGCTGGGCGTCGCGCTCCGCCTGCTTCCGGGCCTGCGCCATCGCGGCACGGGTCACCGGGCGCTCGGGCGCCACCGGCTCGCGGACGTACCGCTCCTCGCGGCTCATCCGAGCTCACCTCGCAACGCGCGGTTGACCACGATCGTGTCCCACTGCGGGCTGCCGGGGCCGGCATGGCCCTGCGCAATGGCGAAGGCAGGGGCGCTGCTGATGCCCTCGCGGAGGGCCTTCGCGCGCGCGAGGAGGGCGGCGGAGCGCCCCTTGGTGTCCTCGCGGTAGTCGCCCAGCGTGATGTTGTGCTCGCCCATGGCGATCGTGGTCGCCCACGTCTCCAGGGCGACGGCCGCCGCCAGCACCGGGTCACCGCCAGACTGTGCGAGGAAGACCGTGAGGTCCTCGTCCGTGAAGTGCGCGGCATCGTCCACAATGTGGTCGGGGATGTTCGCGCGCACGCTGGCGATGTCGGTACCGGCGACGTCCGTGTAGCTCATGGCCTAGGCCGTCACTCCCTCGGTGAGGGCAGCGATGCGGGCCTCGAGGGCCGCCACGGCCCCCTTGCGCCCCTTGCCGTCCTCGGACTGCTCCACCGCGAGGGCGGCCTCCAGGAGCGCCGCGTCGTCGACGGTCGGCAGCTGCTCCTCGAGCGCCTCCACCGACAGGTCGAGGAGCGCCGCCGCCAGCACGTCGCGCTCGGCGTCCTGCTCGGTGTTGCCCTCGGGCTGCTCGGCGTCCTCGGTGCCGTCCGGCTGGCCCGCCGTGGAGTCGGACTCGCCTGGAGGGGACTCCGAGCCCGGCTCCACGGCGCCGACGGCCGAGGTACCGCCGTCAAGCAGCGCTTGCTTGCACATGGCGATGGTGGGGTCGTCGCCCTCGAACCGGGCGTAGACGGTGCGCTTGTCGCCGTTCACGGCGCCGCGGACGGCGTACGAGCCGTCCGGCTGCTTCTGCGTGCTGTAGACCACAGCTCCCATAGGGCTCTTCGCCTTCCTCGTGGCCCGTTCGCGGGCCTCGGCTTCTCGTAGTTCCAGCAGGGCCTCCGCGATGCGGAGGTCGTCCTCGTAGTCGATGTCGGTGGCCTCCACCCTGGAGATCGGGAACATCCGCGGGCGCTCGCCCATGCGGCTGCCCGTGCGCGCGAACGAGGCGCGTGAGAACAGGTGGATCGCGTTGTTGTCCTCGTACAGCGGCTCGAGGTCCTGCGACCGCACCAGGCGGCGCGTGTCGCTGTTCACCGGCGTGCCGTCGGCGCGGAAGAGCCAGATGTGGTGCTCGGAGACCGCGAAGAGCGAGTCATGCTCGCCCTCGGCGAAGTAGGCCTCGACCGCGCGGTCGATGGTGGCCGCTTCGAGGAGCGGCGAGGTCACGTGGAACTGGCCGAAGTGCTCGCCCTCGACCTGCGAGAGCTCCCACGCGATGAGGTCGTTGCCATTGACGGTGTCCCCGTCGCGCAGGTGGTCGGGGCGCATCAGCACCTCGACGGTGGGCGCGTGCTCGCGCACCAGTGCCGCGATCGTCCCGTCGTCGGTGTCCACCACCACGCGCGACACGCGACGGGCGCTCGTGAGCGTCGTGAGCAGCCACGCGAGCAGTGGTCGCCCCGCCACGATGCGGGTGTTCTTGCCGGGGACGCGCTCGCTGTGGCCCTTCATGGGCACAAGCGCCGTGATGGTCGGGCCCTCGGTCGGGAGTCCGAGGCCGGCGAGGGCCGCCTCGTCGAACGACAGCCGCTCCTCGCGCCGGTACAGGTCGCGGAGGTAGGCCTTCTGCGACTCCTGCTCGTGGATCTCGATGCGCGAGGGCGTCTGACCCCATGCAGGCACCGCGCGGCCGTCACCGCCGCCCTGCGCGGCCTCGTCCCGGGTGAGGCCGAGGTACGCCGCGTAGTAGGGCGAGGCGTAGAAGTCGAAGCCGACCACGTCCAGCGACGCGATCGGGAGCGAGAGCAGGTGCGTGATAGCGACGGTGCCCGTGTTCGGCGGCGTGCCGCACTCGCGACGTAGCTCGTCGCGCACCCTGGGGACGTGCACCACCGGGAGGTCGCCGGACACCGCGAGCAGGTCCCGCACGCGGCCGCTGGTCGCAGCCTGCTGCGTGACCAGGAAGCGGAGGCCGTCGGCGCGCCAGCGCGCTACCTCGTCGGCGGTGTGCTCGCGCCCGATCTCGGCACGGTGCTTCTCGCTGAACAGGACGTGGTAGAGCACGTCCGTGCGGCTGCCCACGTCCGCGCGGACGCTCACCTCGCCCAGCTGGTAGATGTTCACGCGGACGACAACGTCGTGCTCGTCGATCCACGCGCCGCGGCGCTGGCCTTCGAGACAGGCCGAGGGCCCGACAATGACCACGCGCTTGTCGCGCAGGTACTCGCGCAGCTCGTCGCTCACGCCAGCACCTCGCGGAAGTCCTGGATGACGCGGGTGCCCGCGGGGAAGTCGGCGGCGGTGAACTCGGAGCACCCGGCCACGAACACGAAGTCCATGCCAGCGGCGCGGGCGGCGCGCTCGTCGTCGGGGGTGTCGCCGAAGTACACGGCCGGGAGCGGGATGTCGCCCTCCTGCACCATCTGGCGCAGCCGTCGGTGCTTGTCGCCGCCACGGACGCGGAGGAAGTAACGCCCGAGGCCCCGGCGCGACACGAGGTCGCGGAGCTCCTCCTCCTCGATGCCCGACACGAGGTGGACGCCGAACGGCGCGACCGCCTCGATGTAGTCCAGGACGCCGGGCACCTCCTGCGCGACGAGCGCGCCCAGCCGGACGAGTCGCCCGACCGCACGGCACATCTCGTCCACCTCGCCGGGGTCGGGCTCCAGCTCGAGGATGTGCGCGAAGAAGTGGTCCCACCGCGCCCGGCGGCCGATGCTGCCGGCGGTGCGGTGGTACTCCGCCATCAGGACGCCGTACTCCTCGCCGTAGCGGGAGGCGATGGTCCTGAACGCCTCGGTCTTGGCCGTCGCGGTGTCGAGGATCACCCCGTCGAAGTCGAAGACGAACGCACGGAACGCCGGGGCGTGCGGAGAGAGGGCTCCCGGAGGAACCCCCTCGCCGACACGCACCCCGGCGTCCGAGGTCGTCATCGCGACGTGCCCTAGCTGCCCGCGCCCGTCGAGGCGTAGGTCGCCTCGAAGAACAGCCGCGAGCCACCGAGCGGGTGGATGACCCGCCACGAGGCCACGTCCATGTCGGACAGCGGGCCGCGCGGGTCCTCGCCGCCGCCCACCTGCTGGAACTGCGCCTTCTTCACGAGGAGCAGCGGGCCAGACAGGCCGCGGAGGAAGTCCAGCTCGATGGCCGCGAGGCCACCGGCGCCGGTCAGCGGGTTGCTGTTCGGGTCGCTGAACAGGTACCAGGCGGTGTCACCGCTGGTGTTGTCGATGATCGGCAGCCACGGGTTGACCACGATCTCCAGGCCGAACTTGGCGACCACGTTGACCGTGGGCAGCGGGACGGCAGACGCCGCGGTGGCCGCGTAGGCCATCGTGAGCGACTGGAGGATCTCCATCGCCACGAGCTCCAGCGCCGGAGGCACCACGAGGTACTTCGGGCGGTTGAAGATCGGGACGCCGGAGACCGGGTCGCGGTGCTGCGTCATGGCGGTGATCGCCGCCTGCAGCGCCTCGATGGTCAGCGGCGCGGTGCCCAGGTTGCCGTTCTGCACCGAGTAGAGGGAGCTGTGCGGGCCGGTCGACTGGACGTGCAGCGAGGTCGCCTCGAACGCCTCGCTGTTGCGGGCAGCCGAGGCCATGACGTCCGGCAGGTTCCGCAGCTCGTCGAAGTCGTCCGCGAGGATGAACTCCCACGAGGCCGCGAAGTCCGCGCCGTACTTGTAGCCCTTCCACTCGAAGTCACGAGGCTCGATGCCACGCTGCGGGTACGGCCCGTTCTCGCCGACGCGGTTCAGGACCTGGTTGCCACCGCCCCACTGGGTGCGGCGCTTGTTGCGGAGCAGGTCGCCGAAGCTGCCGACCTTGACGTACTTGCGCCAGTCCGGCACCCACGCCTGGTACCGGGCGAAGGTGCCCCGGTCGATGATGTCGCTGAAGTACGAGGCGAACTCCGCCTGCCCCAGCGACTCGCGGAACACCCGCATGTCGGTACGGGTCGCGTTCGGGCCGATCGCCCGCGCGTAGATGGCCGCAGCCTCCTGGAGGCCGCGCTGGTAGCTCTCGGACTGGTGCCGGCCCTCGCGGGCGGCGACAGCCTGCATCACGTCCCGCAGGTCCGTCTGGACGGACTCCAGCGAGAAGGTGCGTTCGACTTCCATCGTCTGCATGGCCTTAGTCCTCCCGCCGGACCTGGACGAGCTTCAGCGTGATCAGGACCACGCCGGCCGTCGGGTTGTCCGTTGCCGTGGTGAGGGTGGCGATGACCGCGACCGGAGCCGTCGCCCGGTACTTGGTCACCGAGGGGGCCTTGATGCCCTGCGCCTTCACGTCGAGGTTGGCGAAGATGGCCTCCGCCGACCCCGTGACGCCGAGGTCCAGCACGCGGGTGCCGGAGCCGTTGAAGGCGACCTCGGTCTCGACGCGCACGTCGTCGATGGCCCAGCCCTCGGGCAGGATCTCGTGGATGGTGACGGAGCCCTGCGCACCGAACGTGGTGGTCAGCAGCTCGTCGTAGCTGATCCGCTTGGCGATGGTGCGGACTTCGTTGACGACCGTTTCCATGGCCTACCTCCCCACCGCGGACTTGGCCGCCTCGGGGTCGCCGAGGATGGTCGCGAACGACTCCTCCAGCGACTGGGACGCGGACTCGGACGCGACGCCACCGTTGCCGGCGACCGCGCCCTTGCCGGTGAGCGAGGCGACGAGGGTCTTGTGCGACTCGATGGCCGCCTTCGCCTTCTCGACGTCCGCCTCGTCCTTGAGCGCCTCGGTGAGGTGCTTCACGGACGGCTCCGGGAGCTTGGACTCGGCGATCAGGGCCCGGATGGACTCCTGCGCCGCGGCCTTCGCGGCTGCCGCCTTGCTCTCCTCGAGCGCGGACTCCGCAGCTGCCTTCGCAGCCTCGGCCGCGTCGGCACGCTCCTTCTGCGACCGCGCCTCGGCCTCCTGGGCCTTCAGGCGGTCGTATTCCTCCTGCGTGATCTCCACGCCGGCCTCCTTCGACTGCTTGCTCTCACTGCGGATCGCCTCGACGAGGTCGGGGCGCCGTTCACGAAGCTGGGGGAGGGTCAGGGCCTCGAGGCCCGGCTCCTCCGTGGCGCTCTCCAGGAGCAGCGCCTGACCACCCGCGCCGGGCTCGGTGACGAAGTCGACCGAGATGCCGGAGACGAACTCGTCCACGCGGAAGGTGTTCACGCCCTCGACCACGGCCTGCTCGCCCGCACCGACCGCGCGGATGGACACGCCGAGCGTGCCGAGCAGACCCTCGGCGGCGAGCGCCTGGACCTTGGCCTTGAAGTCGGGATCGATCAGCTTGGCGGTGGCACGGAGGCTCTTGGTGGCCGGGTCGTACGCGGTCTCAGTGATGACCGCGGCCCAGTCCTTGAGGCTGCCCTCGGGGCGGGCCTGCTCCTCGGCGCGCGTCTGGTGGTCGATGTACATCTTGAGGCCGCGGAAGATCGCGGCCCCGCCCTGCACGGCGGCCTCGGTGTAGTACCGGGACTTCGCGACGTTCAGGCCGGCGCGGATGACCGTGAGGGTGAGGGTCGCGCCGTCGTCGGTGGCCGCCGCCTCGGCGAGGGCCTGCGTCTCGCGCATCTGCTGGCGCGGCTGCGAGACGCGCTGCGCGCGGATGCGCACGGCCTCCGCCACGGCCTCGATTGGCACGTAGCGGAGCTCCACCTGCTGCGGGTTGCTGAAGGCGATGTCCTCGCCCTCGATCGCCATGTCGTAGCGGAAGTACTGCTCGCCCTCCGCGGTGTCGTGGACGGCGATGACGTACGAGTCGAAGGTCGCGACGACGTACCGGTAGTGGTACTCACCCTGCTCATCGCGCGTCGGGAACTGCGCGCGGAAGGCGGCGTTGACGCGCTGCTGGAAGTCCTCCAGCGATCCGGGTGCGGTGCGTTCGGTGAGTTGGATGAACACGAAGAGCCCACGACCTCAGAGGTTGTGGGCTCGCGTACGTCGGAGCCGCGTCAGTGTGGGAGGTGCGCTCGCGTAGGTCGGAGCGGCTACGGGGAATTGTGCAGGTGCGCTAGCGCGTTGTCAAGAGGGCTTTCGGAGCGCCCTTCATGCGCTCACCTGCTGGCTCAATCTGCCGGTGTGTTTCGAGGTGGCATGACCGGCACAGCGTGGCGAGATTCCGCAGCGAATTATCTTCGACGAACTTCCACGGAATGATGTGATGAACCACTATCCGGTCGTCAGAACCGCACGCAACGCATCGGTGAGCGTCTCGCTCAAGCGCCGCCGAGCGGGCCTCGCCCCAGTCCCAACCTCGGTAATCGGGATCGCCTCTCCATCGAGGATTGCCGGTGCCTCGGATGGCTATCGTCCTGCACTCCCATGAGCACGACCGAATACCTGCTCGCAACTGATACGGGAGGAGTTCGATCGGCTTCCCGCACCCTGCGCACTCCGTCGTCACCGGATCCATCCGTTGTGACTCCACCTTGCAGTCGTGCGAGCAGAACCGACCTCCGCCCCGCCGTACTGTTCGAGGTGGCACGCTGAATGCCGCTCCGCAAACTTCACATGCTCGCTCGACTGGCAACTCTCACTCCTCCTACAGAGACGCCGGAGCAGTTGTGCACCTGCAGCGCGGGTGAGCTGGCGGGTACATGTGGCCGGACGGGAACGCAGTCCCGATCGGAACAACACCCGCGGCGGCGTTAGCGATGCATGGGCCGCTGACCCCACCGTCATCAACTCGCTCGTCCTCCGAGTGAAGCCACTCGCGGCCGCTCCAGCCGTTGGCGGCGAGGACCTCGTACTGAGCGCCCTCCCAGGCGGTGGCTACCTCGGTGCGAGCCACCGTCTCGGCGCGCGCCTTCGTCCAGCCCTGCATCTCGGCGCGGAGTAGCCGCGCGATGGCCTTCGTGCTCTGGCCCTCCTCCACCGCGCGGGCCAGCAGGCCACGGATGCGCATGACCGACGTGCGCTCGATGTTGGCGGCGTGGGCGAGGGCGTTCTCGGCGAGGAGGTCGCGGATGACCGGCAGCAGCGTGTCGGCGTGCGGGTAGCCGATCTGCGCGAGCGTGAGGTTCATTGCCGTCATCGCCGCCCGCGTCCCCCAGAGGTTCACCACGTTCGCGACCTGCGCCTCGGCGTCCGCCCAGTACGCCACGACGATGTCCGTGAGCGGGTCGCCTGGGGCCGGGTTCGCCACCTCCACGATGGGGTTGGGCGCGAACCGCTGGGCATCGGCTGCGAGGGTGCTCCACGGCGTGGCCTTCGCCTGCTGACGCCACACCCGCCCCATGGCGACACGGACACCGCGCTCCGCCTGCGCGCGCCCGTACGAGCGCATCACGGCCTCTGCGAGCGCGACGGTCTCCGCGATCACTCGCGCGCCTCGCCGATCGGCATGCGGTTCCACACCCGGCAGCGGTGCTGGGTGCGGTTGTTCACCTTCGTGGGCTCGGTGCCGAGCGCGAAGCGGCCGCCGCAGCTGCCGCAGCGCCACCAGTCCCCCTCGCGGACGGCGAGGACGGGGTTCTCGGCGGAGCCCACCGGCGCGTCAGTCGTCACTGCTGGCATCGTGCCCCTCCCTGCTGGCGCGTAGCTGCGCATCCTGCAACGTCTCCGTGCTCGGCCCGGGCCCCGCATCCGCTCCCCGCGTGGTCTCCCGCTCCATCTCGGCCTGCAGCTCCGTGATGCGAGCCTCGCGCTCCTCAGCAGCCATCGTGGTGTCGCCGATGACGGTTCGGAGCTCGGCACGGACCTCCACCCCACGCGCACTGACGCGGGCCATGTCGTACCGCTTCTGGCACTTCGGACAGCGGAACGACCACTCCTCGCCGTTCGTATCGCGGATGACGCGGACGCGAGGGGCGAAGACGTGCTCACAGCGGGGCGCCTCGCAGGTGACCTCCTGGGTGAGTTGTACCCACGACTCCGACCGGCTCATGCGTCGCTCCTCATGCGCGCCTGCGCCTCGCGCAACGCCTCCTCGGCCTGCTTGAGGGCGCTCTGCTCCTCGGCCTCCAGGTCGTCCTCGAGGTAGGGGCGCAGCGTGTCGATGACGTCGTCCACGTTGTTGATGCCGAGCTCGGTGAGCAGGAACCCCAGCATCTCCTCGGAGCGCTTCACGGCGGGGAACGTCCCGGCGATCGAGGCCACGATCTGCGACAGCTCCAGCAGGCTCTGGCCGAGGATGGCCGGCGCGTCGATGTCCACGGACGTGTCTCCCGTGAACCCGAGCCACGCGGCCACGTGCTCGAACTCCTCCTGCCGGTACTCCATCCAGAGGCCCTGGTAGGACTCCAGCATCGCCCGCAGCGGCTTCTCCGTGGCCGTCGCGGACGCGAGGTTCGCCTCGCCGGCGTCGCCCATGAGGTGCGGCGGGATCCCGCTCGGCATCGTGGCCATCATGCGCAGCGAGCGCTCGTCCTGCCGGGCGGACTGGCCGTCGTTCACGGCCTGCACGGGCTCCGGTGTGCCGCCGGCGGGGTTCGCCACCCACGTCTGCGCCGCCGGGGGCCGGAACCCGTCACGTGGAGTCAGCACGTCGGGGCGCTCGATCGCGGACTTCACGCTCTGCACAGCGGACGCTCCGCCGTTGACCGTGACCTTCATCGCCCACTTCGCGCGCTCGGCGGTGAGCGCGGCGCGGTCCTGCATGAAGTCGTCGTGGAGCTTCACGTAGCGAAAGCCCGAGGTCATCAGCGGGTAGCCGCGGAGCCCGCTCTTCTTGATGGCCAGCATCCCGACGTACTCGTTCGGGCGCGCCGTGAGCTCCACTTCGGCCATGGCGCCCGACACCTGGAGGCGCTGACGGTCGGCCTCGGGCACGGGCTGGTTGATGGGCGTGCCGTCGTCGCTGACCGCGTTCCAGT
>JALOAM010000267.1 GCA_023228765.1 Dehalococcoidia bacterium | reverse complement strand
ACGCTCCGCCACGTCGTGTATGCATCGGTCGGTGGGGTCCTCCTCCTGCTGACGTCCAGGTTGCACGTGAGCTTCCTCCGACGCCTCGCCCCGCTGATCTACGCCGGCAGCCTCGCCACGCTCGTGCTGGTGCTCGCGCTGGGGTCCGAGGAGTTCGGCGCGCGCCGGTGGATCGCCCTCGGCGGCGGGGTGACGGTCCAGCCGTCCGAGTTCGCGAAGATCGCCACGGTGATCGCCATCGCCGCCTATGCCGCGGACCGGGAGCCCGGCGCGAGGACGACACTCGTGACCCTCGGGCTCGTGTTGGTCTCCATGGCGCTCGTGCTCGTGGAGCCAGACCTCGGGACGACACTGGTGCTGGGCGCGGTCTGGGTCGCGCTGCTGGCCGCCTGGGGCGTGCGCTGGCGCGTGATCGGCGGCATGGCCGCCCTCGCGATCTCCGTCCTGCCGATCGCCTTCGCGGTCGCCGTCCCGGACTACCAGCGCGAACGGCTGGAGGTGTTCTTCAACCCCGGCCACGATCCGCTCGGCAGCGGCTTCACCATGCGCCAGGTCGAGATCGCCCTCGGCGCCGGCGGCATCACCGGACAGGGGATCGATGGCGCCCCGTCCGCCCTCGACGGCGTCGCGACGCGCGCCTCGGACTTCGCGTTCGCACAGCTGGCGGAGCAGATGGGACTGATCGGCGCGCTGCTCGTCGTGCTCTGCTTCGCGCTCATCGCCTGGCGAGGCCTGGAGGCCGCCCTCCACGCGCCGGACCGCTTCTCACGCCTCCTCGCCGGAGGGCTGACCGCGACGATGGTGCTACAGGCGCTCATGCACATGGGCGTGAATACGCGACTGTTCCCCGCCACCGGCATCCCGCTGCCGTTCATCTCCACCGGCGGGTCCGCCCTCGTCGGGATGTGCATCTCCGCTGGCCTCATCCTCGCCGTCGCCTCGCAGCGCCCGCCGTCCGATCCGTGGCGGGAGCGGTAGCATCGTCCGAGGACAGAGAGACCGACGCACCCGCCCCGAACACGCAGAACGGCCGCCCTCGCGGGCGGCCGTTCGTGTGTATCGCGTAACCGGACGCTACGACGTGAGCGCGGGCTCCTCGGGCTGGACGGTCTCGCCGACCTCGCGGTCGAACGTGACTTCGCCATCCTCGAAGCCGACACGGACCGTGTCGCCCTCGGCGTAGCGCTCCTGCAGGACCGCGTCGGAGAGCGGGTCCTCGATCAGGTTCTGGATGACGCGGCGCAGCGGCCGTGCACCAAAGACCGGGTCGAAGCCCTCGGACCCCAGGTGGTCCAGCAGCGAGTCGGAGACGGCGAGGGACATGCCCTTCGCCTTCAGGTTCTCGCGCAGGTCGTCCAGCTCCAGCGAGACGATCTGGCGGATGTGCTCCGCCTGCAGGGCGCGGAACACCACCGACTGGTCGATGCGGTTGAGGAACTCGGGCCGGAAGACCCGCTTCATCTCTTCCTCGACCCGCGCCTTCATGCGCTTGTAGGCGTCCTCGGCGTTCTTGACCTCGTCCTGCGCGGTCGCGAAGCCGACGCGGGAGTCCTTCCGGATGAGGTCGGAGCCCACGTTGGACGTCATGATGATGATCGTGTTCCGGAAGTCCACCTTCCGGCCCTTCGCGTCGGACAGGTGTCCGTCGTCGAAGATCTGGAGCAGCATGTTGAACACGTCCGGGTGCGCCTTCTCGATCTCGTCGAGGAGGATGAGGCAGTAAGACTTCCTCCGCACCAGGTCCGTCAGCTGGCCGCCGTCGTCATAGCCGACGTAGCCCGGAGGCGAGCCGACCAGACGCGAGACGGTGTGCTTCTCCATGAACTCGGACATGTCGATCCGCACGATGTTGTCGCGCGAGCCGAACATGAATTCGCCCAGCATCTCCGCCATGTAGGTCTTACCGACACCGGTCGGCCCGAGGAACATGAAGACGCCGATGGGGCGCTTCGGGTCCTTCAGGCCCGCGCTGGCGCGGCGGACGGCACGGGCGACGGCCTCGACGGCTTCGTCCTGGCCGATGACCTTGTCCTTCAGGTACTGCTCCATCTCGAGCAGTCGCTTGGACTCCTCCGCGGCGATGCGGGAGAGCGGGACGCCGGTCCACTGCGAGATCACGTCGCGGATGTCGTCCTCGGACACGACCGGCTGGTCGGTCCCGCGCTGCTCCTCCAGCTCCTGCTCGAGTTCCTCGAGCTGGGACTGCAGGCGCACTTCGCGCTCACGGAGCTCCGCGGCGTACTCGTACTGCTGGTTGGCGATCGCCTGGTCCTTCTCGCGTCGCAGCGCCTCCAGGCCACTCTGCACCTCTCGGACGGAGGGCGGCGTGGCGTGCCGGCGGATGCGGACGCGGGCGGCGGCCTCGTCGATGAGGTCGATCGCCTTGTCCGGCAGGAACCGGTCCGAGACGTAGCGCGAGGAGAGCTCCGCCGCAGCGCGGACGGCTTCGTCCGAGATCTGCAGCTTGTGGTGCTCTTCGTATGCCGGGCGCACGCCGTTGAGGATCGAGATCGTGTCCTCGACGTTCGGCTCCTCCACCTTGACGGGCTGGAAGCGCCGCTCGAGGGCGGCGTCGCGCTCGATGTGCTTCCGGTACTCGTCCAGCGTGGTTGCGCCGATCGCCTGGATCTCGCCTCGGGCGAGGGCCGGCTTCAGGATGTTCGCTGCGTCCACGGCACCCTCGGCCGCGCCGGCGCCGACGAGCATGTGGAGCTCGTCGATGAACAGCACGCAGTTGCCTGCGGACTTGATCTCCTCGATGACCTTCTTCAGGCGCTCCTCGAACTCACCGCGGTACTTCGTGCCGGCGACCAGGAGGCCGATGTCCAGCGTCAGCATCCGCTTGCCGAGCAGGGTGTCCGGCACGTCGCCCGAGATGATGCGGTGGGCGAGGCCCTCCGCGATCGCGGTCTTGCCGACACCGGGCTCGCCGATGAGGACGGGGTTGTTCTTCGTGCGGCGCGAGAGGATCTGGATGACCCGCTCGATCTCCATGTCGCGGCCCACGATCGGGTCCAGCTGGCCGGCCCGCGCCATCGCGGTGAGGTCCACGCCGAGCTGGTCCAGGGTGGGGGTGCGGACGGTGCGACCGCCCGCCGCCGCGGCCTGGCCGGAGGGCTGGCCGCCCTGCGGCTGGGACTGCGCGAGGATGCGCTGGGTCTCAGCGCGCACGCGCTCCAGGTTCACGCCCAGGCTCTCGAGCACGCCCGCGGCAATGCCTTCGCCCTCGCGGACG
>JALOAM010000266.1 GCA_023228765.1 Dehalococcoidia bacterium | reverse complement strand
GAGGCCCGACGGTGGCGCTCCGCTGCCGCGCTCGCCGTGGAGGTTCGTCATGTCCTCGAGCATCGCCGTCCACTGTTCTGGCGTGACCCGCACCGTGAGCTGGTTCACCCGATCAGTTGGGAAGACGACCTCGTAGTTCGGCTCGACGTCGTTCCCGTGGGATGCCTCCGTCCACCCCGCAGGGCGGCCGGCTGTGTTCGAGGGGGCCGTGGACGTGCCATCTGTTGCCGCGGCGGTCGAGGACGCACCACCGCCGTTGGCGCCCCGGCCTCCGTCGCCGTCGCCGGTGCAGGCCGCGATCACGCCCGCGAGGGCGATCGAGCCCGTCCCCGCGAGCAGGCGACGTCGATTGAACGGGGTGGCCAGCAGCCGCTCCCAGGTCTGCGGCGGGCGGCGGTGGTCGAGCCTCGGGGCGTTGGTCATGGCATCGTGCCTTCGGTGTGTCGAGCCGGTCGGAGGCTCAGTTGGTGGTCTCGGTGCGGGTGGTGGCGGTGCGTGGCGCCTGGAGCTGCGACTCTCGGCGTCGCGGGTCCTCGACAGCCGTGGCGTGGTAGTGGACGGTTAGCTCGGCGATGTCGCGGAGGAAGTTGACCTCGCCTACCTCGACGAGCGTGACGTCGAGCCCGGTGCGCAGCCGGAGGTCCGCGACGAGATCGTCGTAGCGGTCCGGCGTGATCAGCTCGATGCGCTCGTACGTGACGTGTTTCGTCGCCTCGAAGTGGAAGCCCCACGAGCGTTCGAGAATGAACAGCGCCGCCACCGTGACCACGTTGGCCACCGCGAGCCGCGGGAGGTCGCCGCCAGCGGCGAGCGTGGAGTTCATGACCGGCAGTGCCAGTGTCACGAACAGGTAGGTGATCTCGCGGATCGGGATCTCCTCCGTCCGGTATCGGAGCACGGTGAAGATCGCGAAGAGGCCGAATCCCATGCCCAGGCTGAGTTCGATGCTGGTCAGCATCGACATCACGAAGTAGATGACGATGTTGAAGATCAGCAGCAGAAAGACGTAGCTCTTCTGATGGGCCGCCGGGTAGTAGATGAACCGCACGATCAGGATCGCGACGGCGAGGTTGATCCCGGCACCCACCAGGAACTGTTCGAAGCTGGTCATGAGGCCTTGCCCATCACGTCATCCACCTGCCGCAACACCCGTTTGAACTGGTTCCGCCGCACACCCGCGTAGAGGAGCGCGACGCCGAGGGCGTACTTGCTGAACCCCGGACGGAGGCGCAGGCGTCGTGCCTGCTGCATCGCCGGAGACCAGCGGTCCGGCCGCTCCTGTTTCACCTCGATCACACAGACGTGCGCGAGGTCGGCGGATCCTGCCGGCCCGACGAGGCGCAGGTCGAAGTCCAGCGTGATCCGCTCGCGCCGGTCGAGGCGGACGAGAGTGACGCAGGTGAACTCGGTCAGGAGCGTGGGGGACAGGCACCCCAACCGTTCGAGGTCGTGGCGGATGCCCGCTGTGTGACCGGCTGGTATGTCCGTGACCTGCGGTACCGGCTCCCGTTGCTTCACGGTGCGGTCTCGCTTGGTCTTGCGCTTCAGCTCCATGAAGCAGAGGGCACTCTCCACGTACTCGCGGTTTCGCACTTTCAGGCGGCCCGCACGGCCCACCCGGTGCTGGTGGTAGAGCTCGAACGACGGCGTGTCGAAGTACACGGTCCGGTAGTGCTGAGCGCGCCGGTTCTGCACCGCCAGGACGTCGTACTCCTCGACCAGTGGGGCGATGAAGGCGACGAGGTCCTCTGGCGACGCGATGAACTTGTGGTCGACGCGCTGCATGAGGCTCGCCGCCGCGATGTCATCGAGCCCGACCGGCCGCATCTGTCCGAGCACCGCGTCCACGCAGCCAGATGTCGAGGTAGTCGGGCGGTCCGGCGTCGCGGTGAGCCAGTCGTGGGCGTTCAGCGCGGAGGTCGTCAGCGTCGGTCGTGACGATTGCTCGATCGTGGCCAGTCTGTCCGGCATCGCCCTGCTGTCTCGTCGCGCCACACGTCTCGTGTGCCGTCATCTTGCGCAGGTGCCAGATAAAGATGCCGTTAAGGCTCCCCCGGTCGGTGGAGTGACGGTGGACCGAGCACGCTTGTCCGGCCGCGCCTTCGGGCCGGAGCGCTCGCTGTCGTCGTTAGAACTCGATCCCCGGCTGGGCGCGGACCTCGCCGAAGCGGGCGGTGCCGGGCTTGATGAACTGCAGGATCCCGGCGGCCATCCCGCGCCCCCTCGCGCGGAACGCGAGGCCGAAGGCGGCGGTGGTCTTGCCCTTACCCGTCCGCCTGTTCACGATGACGAGCCCCTTGCGGCGCTTCGGGGCCGGACGCGACTGCACCCGTGGTGCGGGCTGGCCAGGCGCGCCGCCGGCCGCTCATCCGTCGCCCGGGAATCGCCCTCACGAGTTCCGGCGGAACGTCACCTTCCACGAGCCGTCGGGCTGCGACTGTGCCTCGTGCTGGAAGCCCTGCTGCGCGAGCGTGGTGTAGAGCGGCACCGGCTCGAACGGCGCGGTGAGGACGAGTGTGTCCCCGAGCCCGAGCTCCTTCGCGGCATCGATGATCCGGGGGAAGGGTGCACGGCCGGCGGCGATGTCGTCCCGGATGTCCAGTTCGTGTACTCGCGTTGCCGGGCGCTGCGTGTGGCCCTCGAGCACGGCGAGAGGCGAGGGTGCGCTTCGCTCCGTCCGAGGTTCCACGGGGGGCTGAAGCTGACGGATGTGCCGTTGCGTCGAGAGCGCGTTCTGCACGGCGACCGCGGCCGCGATGACGAGTGCCGTCGAGGTCAGGGCGCCGGCGGTACCCATCAACCGCTCGGTCGCTGCGCCGCCTCCGCCATCGATGAGTGGCGGGAACACTCGCAAGGGCCAGGCGATGACGACGAGGACGAAGCTCACCGTGAGCCAGGCCTCGCCGACGACGTGTCCGATGAGGAACCGTTCGAGGACGACGTGGGCCATGGCGATGAACAGCGGCGCGACGAAGCCGAGCGCCAGGATGTGACGGGTGGCGCCGGCCTCGAACAGCGCGGGGCGATCACCGCCGGTGAGCATGGGCATGGACTGCGCGGAGAGTGCCACGGCGTAGACGAGCAGTCCGCACCAGGCGACGGGTACGAGGACCTGCGCACGGGCGGGGTGGTGACGCCAGGTCTTGACGGCCCGCCCGATCCCGAGCGCCCACGTCAGCCAGAGGATCCCGGCCGCGAAGAGGAGGTTGCTCGCCCCGGCGAGGGGGGCGACATCGG
>JALOAM010000045.1 GCA_023228765.1 Dehalococcoidia bacterium | reverse complement strand
CCGGCGTGCGGATCGGGACGAGCGGCTCCATGCTGGCGAGCAGGTTGTCGTACTCCGCCTGGAGGTTGGTGTGGTCGGCCTTCAGCGTGGACAGCTCGTCCGTCATCTGGCTGTACTGCTCCGTCAACGGGCCGGAGAGGCCGAGCGCCGCCTGGAGGTTGCCGAGGTCGCGCTCTTGCTCCCCCAGCTGCGCGGTCAGGTCGTCGATCGTGTCGCGCTGCGCGATCCGTTCCTCCTGCAGGGTCGAGATGCGCGCGTTCGCTGCGACGAGGTCCGCCTGCGACACCGCGAGGGCGTCCCGCGTGGCCTCCAGGTCACCGTTCAGCCACGCGGGAAGGTGGACGCCGAGGTACGCGCCGATCATCGCGAGCACGCCGACGCCCAGGCCGATGAGCGCGAGGCGCGTGCGTTGTCCGGGTGCGCGCCAGCGCAGCGAGCGTTGTTCCACGTTCAATCCTCACCCGCCCGCCCGGCAGACCAGCACCCTGATCAGGGTACGTTGCACCACCGCTTGCCGGTTCCCTGCCGGGAATCGGACACAGGGCCGTTGGCGGGGGATGATTGGTTATGGCGACGGCTACGAAGTCGTCTGAGGTGATAGCCTTCCGCAGTGACGAGCACCGTGACTGAACCTCCCATAACCGAGTACCGGCAATGTTCCACCTGCGGCTTCGCCACCCCGGCGACGCGGGAACGCTGTCACCATTGCTGGAACCGGCTGGACGAGGACGCTCCGATCCTCGACCCGGACGTTGCCCAGGACCTCCTGCAACGGCAGGAGGTCTTCCTCGCTGAGCGCGCCTCGCAGCAGCGCGCCCGCCAGCGGCGGCGCAACCTCATCCTCGGCGCGGTCGGGCTCGTCCTGCTCGCGTGGGTGGGGTGGTGGTTCTACCGCTCTTACATCTACACGCCCCCGCCGGTGCCGGAGGCGTCCAACCCGGCGCTCCAAATGCTCAGCGGCCCGGATGTGTGGGCCACCTCCGGTGGCGACCGCGAGGGTTCGAGGAGCATCGACGCGCCCGTACCCCTCGACGGGGCGGAGGCGTGGAGCGTCGCGCTTGGCGGCGAGCCGGTGACGCCGCTGGTCGCGGACACGGAGCGGGCGTACGTGGTCATGGAGGACCGCGTGGCCGCGGTGTCCATCGCGGACGGCTCCGTCGTGTGGGAGTTCAACCTCCAGGGGGCGCCCTTTGCCTCGCCGACGATCGCGGGCGGGCGCCTCTACCTCGCGCTCCGCGCCGGGCAGCTCCTGGCGCTGGACGCCGCGAGCGGTGAACCAGTCTGGTACTCGCTGAACGCCGGTACGCGCTTCGGCACCTCGCCGATCGTGGTGGACGGGTACGCCTACGTCTTCGGCCTCGGGCGGCTCGTCGCGTTCGATGCAGAGACCGGCGAGGAGCTCTGGTCTTCCGAGAACCGTGGGCAGGTGGGCTTCGCCAACCCCGCGGTGACGGACGACCACATCGCCGGGGTCACCGGCAGCGAGGTGCTGGTCTTCCGCCGCGACAACGGCGCTCAGACGTACTTCTACGAGTTCGCCCGCGCGTTCCCGTACTCGACGGTCGCGAAGGACGGCGTGATCTACGCGAGCTCCCGCCGCTACACCGTGGCGTTCGAGGAGACCTCCGACCGCCCGTGGTGGGAGATCTGGCGCGCCGGGTGGAACCAGTTCTGGCTCTGGGGCATCGCTCCGTCCGTGCCGCAGCCGGAGCAGCTGTGGGTGAACCTGGATCCGCCGCTGGCGGACGGCTTCGCCGCCACGATCGCGGGCGACATGCTCATCCTTGGCAGCCGCGACGGCGAGGTGCAGGCGCTTCGCCTGTCGGACGGCTCCGAGGTGTGGCGCCTGCCCGAGGTCGGCAACCGCGCGATGGCGAACGGTCCGCTGACCACCTCGGACGGGGTGCTGCTGCCACTGGAGGACCGTTTGCTGCTCGTCGACCCCTCGACCGGGGCGACCCTGGATGAGCGGCCGGTCGAGGGCGACTTGAGGGACGTGGTGGTGACCACCACCGGGATGTACGTCCTGACGACAGACGGGACGCTCACTGCCGTCCGATAAGCGCCCGTCCACCTCAGTCCTTCGCCGACGTTCGCCTCGACACCGACGCGTCGAGTCAGTCCTCAGTCGCCTTAGTCGCCGCTGGCCGCCTTCGCTGCCTCCTGCTGCGCGAGGATCTCCGCGGGCGTCGTCTCCAGCACGCCCGCGTCCCGGAGCGCCTGCACCTCTGCCTCCGACTTCCCGAGGATCTCGCGCAGCACGAAGTCGTTGTGCTGTCCAAGGGCGGGAGCGGCGGCGTACACGGCGCCGGGTGTGCGGTCCATGTTCCACGCGGGCCCCACCAGGCGGTGACGCCCGGCGGAGATGTGGTCCACCTCCGGGTAGAAGCTGCGCGCCTTCAGGTGCGGGTCCTCCACCACTCGGCGGCTGTCGGCGCTTACCCCCGCGGCCACGCCGTGCTGCTGGAGCACGGTCATCGCGTCGTCGGCCCCACGCCCCTTCGTCCACTCGCTGATCGCGAGGTCGATCTCCGCGTGCGCGGCCTTGCGGGCCTCCAGCGTTGCGTACTGGCCTCGGAGTTCCGGGCGGCCGATGGCCTCGCAGAGGCCGGACCACTCCGCGTCCGAGCCCACGGCGAGGGCGACCCAGGCGTCCTCGCCCTGGCAGCGGTAGGCGCCCGAGGGCGCCATGTAGTGGTCGCGGTTGCCGATCCAGGTCGGCTCCTCGCCCGTGATCTGGTACTCCAGCACGGACTCGCCGGTCCAGTTGATCGAGCACTCCCGCTGGGAGAGGTCCACGTACTGGCCTCGGCCGGTCTTCCGGCGGTGGAGGAGCGCGGTCATGATGTAGCCGGCGGTGTGGATCCCGGCGATCGGGTCGCCGTAGTTGATGCCGGACTTCATCGGCATCCCGTCACGCAGGTAGCCCGTGCGCGCGACGATGCCGCCGAGCTGCTCGATCGCCACGCCGTAGCCGACGTAGCGCGCCTCCGGCCCGCCGTTGCCGGAGGGCGGCATGGAGACGTAGACGATGTCGTCGTTCACGGCCTTGATGACGTCGTAGCCGTAGCCCATCCGCTCGAAGACGCCGCCGCCGAAGTTCTCGATCACCACGTCGGCGATCTTCGCGAGCTCCATGAAGACCTCGCGCCCCTCCGGCATCAGGATGTTCATGCACATCCCGAGCTTGTTGCGGTTGGTCTTGTTGAAGTAGCCGGAGCGGTTCCAGGGGTCTTCGCCCGGGTCGTCGTTGGCGTAGTGGCTGAGCGGGATCGGCGGCGGGATCGCCGGCCCGCGGATCGAGTCCAGCTGCCGGTTCGCCTCGATCTTGATGATCGTGGCGCCCATGTCACCCAGCAGCTTCGTGCAGTACGGCCCGGCCCACACCATCGAGCAGTCGAGCACGATGACGTCCTTGAGCGGTCCCTGCTGTCCGTTGCGCAACGGCACGCGGGGTTCCCCCGTGCTGCCGTCCGCCCGTCCAGAAGTGCCGTTCGAGTTGCTACTCGAGGTCATCGCCCCGCTCCATTCGTGACGCCGCCGTGCGGGTGTGCGCCCAGCGCGCCGGCCGCGGCGAGGTCCGCGCGCGACTGCGCGTCGTGCCCGAGGGACTCGAGGACCTCGACGGTGTGTTCGCCGAGGAGCGGCGCGCGCAGCGACTCCCATAGGCCGTCCGTGAAGTGCGCGGCCATGCTCGGGTAGCGCATGGTTCCGGCCACCGGGTGGTCCACCTCGTGGAAGTAGCCGCGGTACTCGAGCTGCTCGTTCTTGAAGTAGTCGGACGGAGTCGAGACATAACCGAAGGGGAGGCCGAGGGCCTGCGCCTGCTGGTAGATCTCCTCCTTGTTGTGCTCGATCAGCCACGGCAGCATCAGCGCGTCGATCTCGTCGCGCAGCTCGCTCTGAGCGCCCGTGCGCAGGTACCGCTCGTCCGCCAGGACCGGCTGCTCCATCAGCGTGGAGATGTTCATCCACCGGCGGAGGGGTCCCGAGACCACGCCCACGAAGCCGTCCGCACAGGGGTAGATGCCCCACGCAGCCCGGGCCCCGTTGCCGGTGCGGGGGTGGATCTGGTTGCCGTAGATGTACGTCATGTCCGTCATCTCCAGCAGGGAGACGGCGCATTCGTGCATCGACACGTCGATGTGCTGGCCCTCGTCGGAGAAGCCACGCTCCCACAGCGCGGCGAGGACGGCCATGTACGCGTTCTGGCCGGCCCCGTACTGGCCGAGGTACCCGCCGTTCTTCAGCGGTTCCCTGTCAGACTCCCCCGTGATCTGCATGTGTCCGCTGAGGGCATAGAACGTGATCTCCCAGGCGTTGAACTGCGAGTACGGGCCGTCCTGCCCGAACGGGGTGATCGAGGTGTACACGATCGCCGGGTTCATCTCGCGCACGTCCTCGTAGCCGAAGCCGATCTCGTGCAGCGCTCCCGGCCGGCCGGACTCGACGAGGATGTCCGCGGTCGCCACGAGCTCGCGGAGGAGGGCGCGGCCGTCCTCCGTCTCGAGGTCGAGCGTGACGGATCGCTTGCCCTGGTCCAGGTACAGGTGGAGCGCCCCCGTCTCCACGTTCGGCTCGCCGCCGGCGAACGGTCCCCATCGGCGGATCGGGTCACCCTCCGGCCGTTCGACCTTGATCACGTCCGCTCCGAAGCCCGCGAGGAACCTCGTGCAGTACGGACCGGCGATGTACTCCGAGAGATCGAGGACGCGCACTCCCGTGAGGGGTCCCTCCATGTGGCCTCCAGCTCATCTCATCCGTGTTATTACGTGCTTGCTAGGCGTCGCGGACGATTCTAGCCGCGTGCGTCGAGGTTCCCTATGGGGGCCGGAAGGAACTGCGTGTCACGGGGCCCATCGCGGTGGCCTCGTGTGGTGTAGGAGGGCTGTGAGATGGCTCAGACGACGGGCTCACCGGAGGACGTGATCCGGGAGTGGGCGAAGGCGAACACCACCGGCGACGTCGAGACCTGGGACCGCATGGTCCTCGACGGGTTCTCGTACGTGCACAGCGCTGCGAACCTGGAACGGAAGCCGGAGATGCTGGAGGCGTTCCGCAACGGCCGCCGCTACAGCAAGTGGGACGCCGAGGACATGACCACGCGAGACTTCGGCGGCGGCGCGGCCGTGGTGACTGGTATCGCCCGCCTGGAGGTGCCTCGTGAACCTCCGGTGGTGCTGAACCTACGCTTCACCGCCACCCTCCTCGACCGCGAGGGCTGGAAGCTGGCCGCGTTCCAGAGCTCGAGGCTGCCCGAGGGGCAATAGCGGGCACTCCCCCAGGTCTGAGGCTCTCGCCCTCCGACCCCTTCCGGTTTCGGGAGAGGGTTGGGGTGAGGGCCTTCTCCGTGCCCGAAACATCCGCGCCATCTGTGAGAAAGATCGCCGTCATCCAGCGTTCTCCTGACTGAGAACTCCCCGTCCCGTCCCCGCAACAGGCGCTCCATACGTTCGACCTGCTCGGACGGAAGGGGCACCGATGAACCAGATCGAAGCGATCAAGACCGCGAAGGACGGACTGGACGTCTGGCCGGACCTGGTCCGGTACGCTGCGGAATGCACGCCGATCGAGGACATCCCGGCGGACGACCTGCAGCGGTTCAAGTGGTACGGGGTGTTCCACCGCCAGCAGCGCCCGGGGACGTTCATGATGCGCCTCCGCGCCCCGGGGGGGCGCCTCACGGCCCACCAGGTGCGCACCATCGCGGAGGTCGCCCGCGAGTTCGGGCACGGCTCGGCGGACGTGACGTCGCGGCAGAACATCCAGCTGCGCGACCTTGTCCTGCACGACATCCCCACCGTGATCGCGCGGCTGGAGGCGGCGGGCGTCTCCGCCCTCCAGACGGGGCTCGACAACGTCCGCAACTACATGGGCTGCCCGCTCGCCGGGCTCGACGCCGACGAGGTGATCGACACGACGCCGATCCTCGAGGCGATCGGGCGGGCGCACCTGAAGGTGCGCGAGTTCAGTAACCTGCCCCGCAAGTTCAACCTGTCCATCGCCGGCTGCCGCGAGGACTGCGGCCACGCCCAGACGCAGGACCTCGGCTTCGTCCCCGCGACCCGTTTGGTCGACGGGAGGGCCGTGGTCGGGTTCAACGTGCTCGTCGGGGGCGCCCTCGGCGGGACGAGCCCGAGGCTCGCGACGCCGCTCGACGCCTTCGTCGAGCCGCACGAGGCCGTCGATCTGTTTGTCGCGCTGCTCCGCGTCTTCCGGGACCACGGCCCGCGTGGCAAGCGCACGCAGGCCCGCCTCAAGTGGCTGATCGACGCGTGGGGCGAGGAGCGCTTGCGCGACGAGGTGGAGGCGCAGCTCGGGCGGCCGCTCGCGCGGGCGGGCGCGCCTGCGGGCCACCGCACCGCCGGCGACCACCTCGGTGTCCACGCGCAGCGCGACCCGGGGCTGTCCTACGTCGGCCTGCACGTGCCGGTGGGACGCATCACGGCGGCGCAGCTCACCGAACTCGCCCGCCTGTCCGAGCGCTACGGAGGCGGCGAGGTGCGCCTGACCGTGGACCAGAACGTGATCCTCACCCACGTGCGCGACCAGGTGCTGCCGGACCTCCTCGACGAGCCGCTCCTCCAGGCGCTGCGGCCGGAGCCGGGGAACCTGTGGCGGAACCTCGTGGTGTGCACGGGGAGCGACTACTGCCACTACTCGCTCATCGACACGAAGACGCGCGCCGTCGAGCTCGTCACGGAACTCGAGCGCCGCGGTGTCGACGCCGCCGAGGGTACCCGCATCCACATGTCAGGCTGCGTCCACGCGTGCGGGAAGCACCACGTCGCCGACATCGGGTTGCAGGGCGCGAACGTCCGCATCGACGGGCGCGTGGAAGAGGCCGCCGACATCTTCGTGGACGGACGCCTCGGTCCCGGGGGACGCATCGGCACCCGCACCGGTGACCGTGTCCCGATGACCGGGATGGCCGACGCGCTGGAGGGCCTCCTCCGCGAGCGCGAGCCGGCGCTCATCCCGCTCGCCCGTGCCTAGGATCCTGCTCCTCGGCCGGGAGGAGGTCGCCGACGCGCGGCAGGCTCGGGAGGCGCGAGGCTGGAAGCAGTCCACGTGCCCGTACTGCGGTGTCGGCTGTGGTCTCTCGATCCGTGCCGAGGACGGCGTGCTGTCGGAGGTGCAGGCGGACAAGGCGCACCCGGTGAACTGCGGGCAGCTCTGCGCGAAGGGCGCGTTGCTCACACCCGCGATCAACGCGGACGACCGCCTCCGGCACCCCCTGCTCCGCTCCCGCGCGACGGGCGAGGAGCGCCGCGTGTCGTGGGAGGACGCCGTCGGGCGGGTCGCCTCGGGCATCCGGGACGCCATCGAGCAGCGCGGGCCGGACTCCGTGATGCTCTACGGCTCGGGGCAGCTGATGACGGAGGACTACTACCTCTTCGGGAAGCTCGCGAAGGGGTTCATCGGCACGAACAACCAGGACACGAACTCCCGCCTCTGCATGGCGAGCGCCGTCGCGGCGTACCAGCTCGCGTTCGGGAAGGACGCGCCGCCGGCCGCGTACGCGGATATCGAGCAGGCGAACACGTTCCTCATCGTCGGCGCGAACATGGAGTCCAACCACCCCGTCCTGTTCAATCGCATCAAGGCCCGCAAGCGCGAGGGCGGCGACCGCGTCAAGGTGATCGTCGTCGACCCACGGCGCACGAGGACGGCCGAGGCCGCCGATATCCACCTGCCCGTGCGCCCGGGCGCGGATGTCGCCCTCCTCAACTCGATGCTGTACGAGGCGATGCTGGGCGGGTGGCTCGACGGACGGTTCATCGCCGACCACACCGAGGGGTGGGAGCAGTTCCGCGAGGTGCTGCCGAAGTTCCAGGCGGAGCGCGCCGCCGTCGCGACCGGCCTGCCGGCGGAAGCCATCCTCGACGCTGCCCGCATCTATGCTAGCAACGGGCCGGCGCTCACGCTGTGGGCGATGGGGGTGAACCAGAGCACTAGCGGCGTCGACAAGAGCCTCGCGATCATCAACCTCGCCCTGGCCACGGGGAACATCGGCAAGCCGGGGGCGGGACCGTTCTCGCTCACGGGGCAGGCCAACGCGATGGGCGGTCGGGAAGCCGGCGGCCTCGCCACCAGCCTGCCCGGGCATCGGCTGGTCGCGAATCCCGAGGACCGCGCCGAGATCGAGCGCGCCTGGGGCCTCCCGCCGGAGAGCATCTCCGCCCGCCCGGGCCTGACGGCGATCGAGATGGTGGAGGCCCTCGAACGCGGCGAGGTCAAAGTGGTGTGGATCGCCGGCACGAACCCGCTGGTCTCGTTGCCGAACTCAGGCCGCGTGCGTGCGGCGCTGGCGAAGGCGGACCTCGTGGTGGTGCAGGACGCCTACCACCCCACCGAGACGACGCTGGCCGCCGACATCGTCCTTCCCGCCGCGCAGTGGGCAGAGCGCGAGGGCACGCTCACGAACAGCGAACGGCGCATCTCACTCCTCGAACGGGTCGCGGAGCCGCCCGGCGAGGCGCTCCCCGACTGGCAGATCATCTGCCGCGTCGCCGAGGCGCTCGGACACGGGGAGGCGTTCGACTACCCTTCGTGCGAGGCGATCTTCGACGAGTACCGCGAGCTGACGCGTGGTCGTGACCTGGACATCACCGGCGTCACCTACGCCGCCCTGCGGCGTGCTCCCGGCGTCCAGTGGCCGTGCCCGGAGGGGTCGAGGGGTACCGAGCGCCTCTACGTGGACGCCGTGTTCCCCACGTCCAGCGGTCGCGCGCGCTTCGTCGTGCCAGAGGTCGCCGCACCTGCGGACGAGGTGACCTCGGACTATCCGCTCGTGCTCCTCACGGGGCGGGTGAAGGACCAGTGGCACACGCGCACGCGCACCGGCAAGGTCGCGAAGCTGAACAAGAGCGAGCCCACACCCTTCCTCGAGATCCACCCCGACGACGCCCGAGGGCTCCGGCTCCGGGGAGGCCAGCAGGTGCGCGTGGTCTCCCGACGCGGGGCGATGGCAGCGCTGCCGGTGCGCGTGACCTCGAACGTGCGTCCGGGGACCGTCTTCGCGCCGTTCCACTGGGGCGCCCTCTGGGACCGCGGCAGCGTCGCCAACGGCGTCACGACGGAGGCCTTCGATGCGCGCTCGAAGCAGCCGGAGCTGAAGTTCGCCGCCGTGCGCGTCGAGGCGTTGTAGAGCGCCTGCTGCTCCTCCACCGCTTCTGAACCCACCCGCCGCCACCGTTCCGTACTGTCCATCCAATGTCCGCCTCGACCTCGACCGGGAGTCTGCGCCAGCGGGGCGCGAGCCTCGTGCAGCGCGTGCTGCCGGAGGGCGTCGCGCGGCGTGTCGCGCAGAACACGGGGTGGCTGCTCGGCGAGCGGGTGTTCCGGCTCGTCGCGGCGTTCGCCGTCACGATCTGGCTGGTCCGGTACCTCGGCCCGGCCGACTTCGGCGTCCTCGCCTACGCCATCTCCATCTCGATGATCGCGGAGGTCACGGCCGGCCTCGGCGTCGCGCAGATCGTCGTGCGGCAGCTCGTGGAGGCGCCCGAGGACGAATCGCACCTCCTCGGCAGCGCGCTCGTGCTGCGGTTCGTGGCCGGACTCGCGATCGTCGCCGGCACGCTCGCCCTCACGTGGTGGAGCGACGGCGACGCGAGGTCGATGGCCGTGGTGGCCATCATCGTCGGCGTGGTGCCGTTCCGGGCGCTCTCGACGTTCGACCAGGCGTTCCAGGCGCGGATGCAGTCGCGGCTTTCCGTGGTGGCACGGACCAGCGGGTTCCTCATCTCCGCGCTCGCGAAGGTCGTGCTCCTCGTCGCGGGCGCACCGCTCGTCGCGTTCGCGGTAGCCGTGGCGCTGGAGGTCGTCGTGTCGGCGATCGCGTTCACGGTGCTCTACGCGCGGAGCGGAGGGCGCCCGTTCGGCCTCGATGTGCAGTGGTGGCGCGCCCGGGCACTGCTGCGAGAGTCGTGGCCCCTCGCGATCGCGGCGGGCGCGGCGATGATCTCGCTGCGGATCGACCAGGTGATGCTGAAGCAGATGACCGGTGACGCCGATGTCGGTGCGTACGCCGCCGCTGCCCGGCTCTCCGAGGTCTGGTACTTCGTCCCGGTCGCCCTCGGCACTGCGCTGTTCCCGGTGCTGGTCGGCGCCCGCGGCGACCGGGCGGCGCAGGACCAGCGACTACAGGCCGCGCTCGACCTGTCGGCGTGGCTCGCGATCGTGATCGCGTTCGCGGTGACAGTGCTCGGCGGGCTCGTGATCCACGTGCTCTACGGACCACGGTTCGAGGACTCGGCGGGGATCCTCCGGATGCAGGTGTGGGCCGGCCCCTTCGTGTTCATGGGCGTGATCACCGGGCGCGCCCTGCTCGCCGAGGGCCTCCAACGGTTCGAATCGGTCCGCTACGTGCTCGGTGCGCTCGTGAACATCGGCCTGAACCTGGTGCTGATCCCCCGGTACGGCGGCATGGGGGCAGCGTTCGCCACCCTCATCTCGTACATCCTCGTCACCTACGTGATGGTGCTGGCCTACCCCCGCACGAGGCACCTCGGCTGGCTGATGACGCGCTCGCTGCTGCTCCCGTTCCGGCTGCGTTCCGAGTACCTCCGCCGGGAGGGCGCTCGCCCGGCAGAAGCGCCGTGAGCGATCGCGGCCACGAGGGCGGCCAACCTCCGTTCAACCGCTCCTCACCGTCTCACCGGCAGATTGTCGGAACGCTTCCAGGCAGTGGGTGTGCTATCGCCGGGTGAGAGGACCACAGTGCTGCCCTCCACGCTGTACGACTCGACGCCAGAGCAGTTGAAGGCAGTGCCTGCCTCGCCGACCTCGACGTTGGAGATGGAGGAGGCGTCTGGGCGGCGCCTGCGCCTGCGTGCCGCCGAGGCGGACGAACTCACGCTGGGCGAGTGGGACTGCGCCGTGGACCTCCTGCGGACCGCGTTCAACGGCGGCCCCAACTGGTTCTCCGCCACGGAAGTCCCGCGGGACCACCTGCTCTGGAAACTCGTCGACTACCCCGGCCCGACGCGCATCTACCTCTCGGAGGGCGACCGGGACGCCGACGCGCCGCTCCTCGGGTTCCTCGGGACGTTCTCGCGCGACTGGCTCGTGCGAGGGCAACCGCGGTGCGGGACGGACATGGTGGATGCGGCGCTGCACCCCGACATCCAGGGCCGCGTGCTCCTCGAGACCTTCCGCTCACTCCGCCGCGAGATCCCGAGGTGGGGCGATCCGGACTTCTGCTTCAGTTTCGCCTCGCACCCCGCGCTGATCCGCAATCGCGGGTTCCAGGGCAAGCACGACCTCGGCCGTCCGCTGGACACCTTCGTTCGCCCGCTGGACCTGCTGCGGTTCGTGCGTGGTGAGCGGGTCCATCGTCCCGCCCACGGCAGCAGCCGGACGCGCATCCAGATCGAGCTGGAACGCCGGAGGTCCACGAAGCCCGCGCTCGCGCGGCTGGTCGCGTGGCAGGGGCGCATCCTCCGCCAGCGCATCCGCCGCCGCCCACTCGACCTCGACGGCGTCGCGGGCCCGACCTCCTTCGACGTCCGCACCTACGAGCGGTTCGACGAGCGCATCCGGCCGTTCTTCGCGGAAGCCGCGGAGGCGTTCGACTTCATCCAGGTGCGCACGCCGGAGTTCCTCAACTGGCGCTACGTCGACCCTCGGTCGGGGCAGTTCACGATCCGCGTCGCGGAGGTGGACGGCGACATGCTGGGATACGCGGTGCTCGAAACGGGGAGGGCCACCGCCAACCTCGCGGACCTGCTGGTGCGGCCCGGCCGCGCCGACATCGCCCATGCGCTCGTGCGGGATGCCTCGATTCTCGCGCGGGAGTCAGGCGCGTCCGCGATCCGCTCGTGGATGATGCGTGACCACCCGTACGAGGCGTTGCTCACCGATCTCGGCTTCGTGCGCGTGCACACGTCGACCAAGCCGGTGTTCCACGCCAGCCCGCGCACAGATCCGGAGGAGCTCGCGTTCCTCCAGCATCCCGACACGCGCGTCCACCTGATGCTGGGCGATTCCGACCACGTGTAGCGCGGTGTAGCGCGCGACGCCCGAGCCGTCCCGGGACGGCTCAGTGGATCGGGCAGATCCCGACGAGTGACTCTTTCCACGCGGCCACGTCCTGAGCGGGGTCGTCCTCCGCCGCGTGGACCTCGTCGGCGACGGCGGCAGCGCCGAGGACCACGCCGAGCGCAACGACGGCGGGCAGCACCATCACACCGAGGAAGGCGACAAAGCCGCGCGTATACCGCACCGGCTCGACCGGGGTCGCTTCTGCCTCGCTGCGTGTGTCAGGAGCCATGGCTGCCCCCTCAGGCCGCTACCGGCGTCGCGGTGCGCCCGTAGACGCGCCGGCCCGTGGCGGGGAGGAGCGTGAGGCCGACGATGACCACGAAGATCGCGCCGTGGATCAGCAGGAGCGGCTGTGCGCCCACCTGTTCCGCGATCGAGCCGTTGAGCAGGTTCATCGTCGCCATCATCCCACCGAGGCTGAACGAGTTGATGCTCGCCACGCGCCCTCGATACTCGTCGGTCGCGATCGACTGGGTGACCGCGCTCCCGATCGTCATGAACGCCGCCTGCGCGCCGCCCATCATGGCCGCGGCCGCGATGGCGACCGGCAGTGCGGTGGTGAGCGCGAGGATCACCTGCCCGAGGCCGCTCAACACCCCCGTGAGGATGAGCGTGCTGCCTCGACGCCGCTCGGTCTGGATCCCGGAGACGCCGAGGCTCGCGACGAACGCGCCCGCGCCGACGCCCATCATCAGCGAGCCGAAGCCCTCGTCCGGTGCGCTCAGGCGCTCCGCGGAGAACGACGGCAGCAGCGACTCGAATGCCATCGTGAACGCGCAGTGACACACCAGGATGAGCAGCATCATCCGCAGCACCGGGCGCATGTACACATACTGGAGGCCGCCGACGAAGTTCGCCACGAACGACTCGCGTGGTCCCGTCTGCAGGACGCGCTGCGGTGTGACCTGGCTCACGCGGTGGAGCGCCAGTGCGTACAGCACGACGGAGACCGCGAAGGCCGCGGGCGCGCCGGACAGCGCGAGCAACGGTGTCACCAGCGCGGGCCCGAACAGCCTCGAACCGTGCTGGGTGGAAGCCGTGAGTGAGAGCGCGTTGAGCAGCCGCTCCGGCGGGACGAGGGACGCCGCGGTCGCCTGTGCGGTCGGGACGGAGGCAGCGCGTGCCACGCCGCTCACCAGCGAGGCCACGACGACCATCCAGACCTCGAGCACCCCCGTGAGCGCGAGGAGCAGCAGCGCGCTGCTCTGTGCGACCTCGGTGGCGTACGACGCCTGCAGGATGAGCCGTCGGTCCATCCGGTCCGCGAGCACGCCGACGATCGGCGGCACGATCAGCATCGGCCCCATCGCGGCGAACGTGGCCACGCCGACGAGGAACGAGGACTCGGCCTCGCGGTAGATCAGCCACCCCCGGGTGACGATCAGTCCCCATGACGCCGCCTGTGCGAGCGCGGTCGCGAGCCAGAGGTTCCGGAAGTCGATGAAGACGAGCGCGGCGCCCAGGCGCTGGAACAACCCTCGCATGACCGTCTACCCCTCGTGACCTTCGGAGATGCTCGTGCGCAGCCGTCCGCGCACGAGCATCCCACCCGTGCTACCCGATGAACATGCCGCCGTTGAGGTTGAGGATCTCGCCGGTCATCCAGTCACCGTCGGTCACGATGTACCGGACGGCCTTCGCGATCTCCTCGGGCTGCCCGAGGCGGCCGACCACGGTCTCCTTGACCAGCCCCTCGCGTTGCTCGTCGTGAAGGCCGGCGATCATATCGGTGTCCACGAAGCCCGGGGCGATGCCGTTCACGCGGATGTTGTACCGGCCACCCTCGCGCGCCGCCGCACGCACGAAGCCGATGGCCGCTGCCTTCGAGGTCGCGTAGTTCACCAACCCGATGCGGCCGGTCTGCCCGACGATCGAGGTGATGCAGATCACGTGTCCCCCGCCCGCGTCGGCCATCAGGGACCACGCCGGCTGCGTGACGTTATACAGGCCGTCCACATTCGTCGCGATGACCTTGCGCCACTCATCCCGGCTCATCCGCATGAGGGTGCGGTCGGCCGTGGTTCCCGCGTTGTTGACGAGGATGTGCAACGCCCCCAGTTCCGAGACGACCTGCTTCACCATCGCTTCGGACTGGTCGGCGTCGGCGATGTCGGCCTGCAGCGCGACCGCTCTCCCACCGCCCTGTTCGATCTCGGCGACCACGGCCTGAGCCGCGTCGGCGTTGCTGTGGTAGTTCACTGCGATAGCGGCACCCTGCCCGGCGAGCTCGAGAGCGATGGCACGCCCGATGCCGCGTGAGCCGCCCGTCACCAACGCTACCCGACCATCCAGCGGTCCTGCCATGAAGCCTCCCTCTACATGCCGAGTTCTGGCACTCAGCCACGATTCGTCATCAACAGTCAGTCCGAGCGCGCGGACGCACCCCGGCTGCATCGCACCTCACGACGCTGGCGGCATCTGCACGAGGATGGCATGACCATGCACGCACTCCTTGCCGTCCGCGCTCAGCACCGTCGAGACGACCACCTTGCGCCCGCTCACCTCCTCCACACGGCCTCGGAGCGTGAGTGGGACGCCGACGGGTGTCGGAGCCGCGAAGTCCACCTTGAGCGAGGCCGTGACGAACCTCGGCAGTCCGCCCTCGCCGAGCGGTTGACCGTCTTCGCGCGCGCGAACTGCGCTCGCGGTGGCGGTGCTGTGACAGTCGATCAGGGAGGCGAGGATGCCGCCGTAGAGGTTGCCCGGCACGCCACCGGTCAGGTGGTCGTCGGGCGTGAAGATGGTCAGGCTGGCCGACTCGTCGTCGGGATCCCAGGTGGTCCGGATGCGGAGGCCTCGATCATTGAGCCGTCCGCACCCGTAGCAGTGCGCATTGGCGTCCGAGTAGCAGTCCTGGAACGCGACCGGCTCCACTGTCATCGCGGCTCTTCCTCGGATCGGTACGCTCGGCGCGCGTAGTCCGCTTCGCGTACCTACTTGTCCCGAGATACACGTGCCGGGTACCGGTATGCTGGCAGAACCCTACACTGTTCCTCGACATCAGCAAGTAGCGTTGCGGGATTCGCAAGACGTTCGAGGGCGACCATGGCTGAACCGAGGGAGATCGAGCGGATCGTGCGGATCCGCCTGCGAAGCCTGCGGAACACGCTCGGCCTGTCACTGGACGAACTCGCGGCGCGGACCCACCTGAGCCCCTCCACGATCAGCCGGGTCGAGACCGGCAAGCGCGCCCTCAGCCTGGACGTGCTGCTGCCGCTCGCAGCGGGCCTCCACGTGAACCTCGATGCGCTGCTCGACGTGGTCGGTGATGACGACGTCGTGATCCGCCCGACGCCGAACAACCGGGGTGAGCGCACGACGTGGCTGCTGAGCCGGCCGATGGACAGCACGATCGCGCTCAAGATGCGCCTCGAACCGACCGACACGCCGCCCGATCGACGCGTCCACCCGGGCCATGACTGGTTCTTTGTCATCCACGGACGAGTGCGGTTACACCTCGGCGACCGCGAGATCACCGTGGAAACCGGCGAGGCGGCCGAGTTTTCGACGATGACACCCCACTCGTTCGCAGCTCTCGATGCCCCGGCGGAACTGGTGATGATCTTCGATCGCGACGGTCAGCGCGCCCACACCCACCATGAGCCCGACCACCATGAGCCTGAGGACCACCGTCAGAGGGGTTGAACGCACGTAAACGGTGCCTCTAGCGTTGAAGCGGTACGGGTGGGGTGGACAGAGAGCACGCTTGGGTAATCCGAGCCTCGTACCGACTCGCGCATTCCCCACGGCCCGAGGGTTCCTCCTCGGCGTCGCGCTGGGCGCACTCCTCTTCCTCGTCGGGGCCTCCGTCGCACACGCGACCACGACCGCGTGGGTGGACACTGGCGGCGACTGCCTCAACCTCCGCGATGCACCCGGCCTGGGCTCCGGCAACATCCTCTGCCTCGACCACGGTGATGAGGTCACCCTGCTCGGCCCGCAGCAGCGGGGTGACGAGGGCTTCAACTGGGTCCAGGTGGAGTTCGACGGACAGACCGGCTGGGTCGCCGACTTCTACATCACCACCAACCCGGATGACGTGCAGGTCCTGTACGAAGCCCCCAGTGCCGGCGGCTTCGTCGCGCCGCCCGAGGGTGGCGTCACCACTGGCGTGGCGGGCACCTCGGACCTCGCGGCGCTGGTCGCGTCGCAGCCGTTCCAGGTGCAGAGCGTGTGGCACTGGGACGTCAACGCGCAGCGCATGGTGCAGTACACGCCGGGCGCTCCGGCGTTCGTGAACTCGCTGACCTCGATCGGCGCGGACGACGTCGTGATGCTGAAGCGCACGGGAGTCCTCGGCGCGGTCGGGGTCGTGCCGGAGCCGTCGCTCACGGTCGCAGGCACGCCTCGCCTCCTGCCGACGCCACCGATCGAGGGCCTCACGCAGGGCGTGTCCGGCACCACGGACCCGCGCTTCCTGGTGCAGGCGCAGGACTTCACCGTGAAGAGCGTCTGGTACTTCCACGTGCCCTCGCAGCGCTGGCTGACCTACACGCCCGGCCTGCCGGACTATGTGCAGTCGTTGAAGCAGGGACACCTGGGCACGGACAGCGTGGTGTTCGCGGTCCGCGGCCCGGATGCCCCCAAGCCGCCCAGCAGCGAGGACAGCACCTACTTCGAGACCTCGATCACCTACTACTACTGCGTGCCCGGCACGGACGAGCGCACGCACGGTGACGGTGGTGGCTACTGCGGTGGCATGGCGAACGGCGAGAACGTGCACGACGGGGCCGCGGCCTGCAAGCCGGGCCTCCTCGGCCAGCGCTTCCGTATCGAGGGCGACCCCACGGGCCGCACCTACGAGTGCACCGACACCGGTGGCTCCGTGCTGCAGGACCATCGCGACGTGTGGTTCATGAACAGCGACGACGGCTACGCCTGGTGGCTGGAGGTCGGCGAACGCGCCTTCATCGAGATCCTCGAACCGGCCAGCGAGTAGCCAGCCCGAACGCGCGAGGTACGCCTCGCAGCAACGGGGAACAAGACAGGAGCGGGGCAACTGCCCCGCTCCTGTGTGTCGGTCGTTCTGTCCGCTGAGGCCCCTCTGAGGACGGGGGGCCTCAGGAGGGGACGAGGGCTATGCCTTCTTCGCCACCTTGAAGATGTTGGTGTGGCGGATGCGGGCGATCTCGGTCCCGGACTCGTCGAAGAGGTCGCCGTCCACCACGGAGTAGTGGTGCCCGTTCTTCTCGTACGCCTCGATCATGTGGCCGGTCAGCGTGAACGTCTGGCCCGCCCGGGCGCGCGAGAAGTTCTGGATGTGGCTGCTCGCGTGGATCGATGGGTTCCCGTAGTCATAGGAGTGCGCGAGGAGGCTGATCATGTGCCTCGCGATGACCGAGGGGTGTACCAGCGGCTGGTCGCCCGTGAACAGCTCCATCGGCTGGATCTGCTCGTTGCCCAGCTGCCGCGCGTCGTCCTCCGTGATCGTGTACGAGAACGTGCGGATGTCCTGTCCCACCGGGGCGTTCTCCAGCGTGAGCCACTCGCGCTGCTCCAGCACGGGGTCCGCCGTGCGGTGCTCGGAGAGCACGAAGTCGCCGAGCCACGAGGCCTCGCCCATGCCGAGCTCCGCGCGGAGGCAGATCTCGCCGTTGTCCTTCGTCGCCTCCAGGTGGTGCAGGCCGCCCTCGTCCTTCGTGATCTCCACGCGGACCTGCTCGTCGGGGTAGGTGGGGCGGCGGAACTGGATGTAGATCCACCCACGGTCCAGCCAGTCCTCGCCCATCGCCTCGAGGATCGCCGGGATGCACCAGCCGTAGATCGTGACGCCACCGATGAGGGCGCCGCTGAAGCCGTAGCCAGATCCACCGTCAGCGGTGTGGATCTTGTTCCGCTTCATCATCTCCGGGTCGTTCTGGTCCTTCATAATCGCGGTGAACTGCTGTGCCGCGACGAGCGTGTCAGGCATCCGAGACTCCTTCCGAGAGTGGCCGCCGTAGATTAATCGTTTGCTCCGGCCGTGGGGTGGGCCGTGGGGTGGGCCGTGGGACGGGGTGTGAGGGTTACGCACCGCCCTCGCGGAGGGCCCGGCGCTGCTGGCGCACCATGGCGACGTGCGCGTAGGACATCCCGGCCACCACGAGCCCGACGCCGAGGAACAGCGACGGCCCGATGTCATCGCCGAGGACATAGTGCGCGATGATCACGCCCCAGATCGGCGTGCTCAGTGAGAGCGCGGCGACGCCGGACGGCAGGAAGTTCTTCAGCATCCACATGTTCGCGATGAAGCCGAAGCCCGCGATGATGACGCCCTGGTAGAGCACGGACATCAGCAGCCGGTCCGTGAACACCCATGGGTCATCCTCCACCACCGCGCCCAGCCCGAGGAAGACGACGATGCCGACGACGACCTGCGTCATCAGCAGCTTCGGCATCGCCACGCTCTGACTGGCCATGGAGGTGTAGACGAGGCGGCTGCCCAGCAGGATCGCCGAGCCCACCATCAGCACGTCGCCCACCAGCGTCTCGCTGGACGCCTCGAACCCCTGTGAGACCACCGCGACCACGCCGAGGTAGGCGACCAGCGTGCCGATGATCCTCGGCATCGTGAGGCGGTCGCCGGGCACCACGAAGTGCGCGATGACACCCGTCCACAGCGGGAACGTCTGCCCGATGACCGAGGCGTGCGAGGCGGTGGTGTGGTCCTGCCCGATGTTCATCAGCGCGATCTGCACGGAGAACAGCACGGCAAGCCCGCCGAGGAACGGCAGGTCCCTCCTGGTGGGGATCATCGACTGCTTCGTGGCGAGTGCCCACGCGATGGTGACGATGCCGCCGGCCACGAACCGGTACCCCGCCAGGCGAAGTGGGCCCGCGTCCTCCAGCCCGACCTTGATCGCGGACGGGTTGCCGCCCCACAACGCGGCGAGAAACAGGCCGAAGCCCGTTGCGGCTGGTGTGAGCGGGCGGTGATTGCCGGTGACCTGCGGTGGTGGGGGTACGGGGACAGGGCCCGAGGCGGGCGGCTGGGGTTGCGCTGCCATGCGTGCTGCTTTCACGAGCGAGAGCCGCGAGCCTAGCACCGGAGCGCAGGCAGCACTCATGTCATACTGCCATCCGTCTTGCTCATCCCGTCCGAGTAGTGCCCGAGGAGCC
>JALOAM010000265.1 GCA_023228765.1 Dehalococcoidia bacterium | reverse complement strand
ACGCTACGAAACCGCGCGGAGGCCGTCAAGGTCGAGGTGGCAGAGCAGGCGCTCCGCGAGGGGCGACGGCTGCACCGACGCGAACCCGTGGCGGCGCTCGACCTGCTGGAGCCGTTGGAGCTGGAAGGACTGCCCGAGGAACTCGCGCGGCACCTTTACGGACTGTGGCTGACCGCCTGCCGGCGGATCGGCCTGCTCGCCGCCGTCCACTACCGCGCGGCGCACGGCCGCGGCGCGGTGCTGATCCCCGCTGCCGACGGTAACTGGGAGGTCGTCTCGGCGATCGGCCTGCGCCGCTGGGAGCGCGGGCGACGGTTCGCGCCGCAGGCTTTGCGAGGCGCCCGCCCGCTCGCCTGACCCGCTGAACCACAGCAAACCACCTCCTTCGGGGCCGCCTTCGGGCGGCCCCGATTTCGTGCTGCCCGCAGTGCGGTCCACCGCCCTGCTATCCACCCTGTCTCCGAAAGGAACCCGAACGTGTCGAAGAACGACCGCTTCCGGCACGCCGTGCGCGGTGTGTGGGAGAACAGCCACCAGCATTATGTCGCATGGGGCGACGCGCAGCGCGCCGCGGTACAGCCCGCGGTCGGCGCGCTGCTCGCCTGGCTCGCCGATGCCGAGAGCGAGGGCGAACTGATCGCCCGCTACTGGGAGGTCGGCGACCCGCCCGGCGAGATCCTCAAGCCACACCTGCCCGCAGGCATCGACCCGGCCGATGCGCTGACCGTGCAGGAAGAGTGCTTCTGGCGCCGGCTCAGTGAGCTCGAAGCGGAGCATCCGGGTGCATGACGTCGCGGCGATCCGCGCCGCGCACCCGATCGCGGAGACGGTCGTCTCCGCTGGCGTCGAGCTCCGGCCGTCGGGGAGACGGCTGGCCGGGCTCTGCCCGTTCCACCGCGACCGCGACCCGAGCTTTGTCGTCTACCCGGAGACGGCGTCGTGGTTCTGTTACGGCTGTCACGCTGGCGGCGACGTGATCGACTTCGTCGCTCGCATTCGCGGCACGTCGTTTCGGGAGACCGCCGCGCTGCTCTCGCAGGGACTACCGGCGCTCCCGGCGAATGTCGTCCGCCTCTCGATACGGCCACCGGCCGCTCGACTCGATGCCGCCGCCCTGGCGATCGTCGAGGCGACCGTCGCGCACTACGAGCGCGCTCTCCCGAAGTTCCGGGACGTGCGCTCCTACCTCGCCCGGCGTGGCATCTCCATGGAGACCGCTCGCCGCCTCCGCCTCGGCTACGCCTCGGGTGGCCTCGCCCGGCAGCTGCGCTCATCCGGCCTACGGCTCGACGTGGCTGCGCGGCTCGGACTGATCGCGGGCGGTCGTGAGGCATTCACCGGGCGGATCGTCGTCCCCGACCTCGACGTCCAGGGACGCACGACCTGGCTCACGGGCCGTGCGCTTGCGGGCACCGGCCCTCGCTACCTGAACCTGCGCGCCCCGTCGCCACTGCTGGGCGTCGCACAGGCGTCGCAGGTCGGCTCCGACGCAGTGGTCGTCGTCGAAGGCCCCTTCGACTGGCTCACCGCCTGCGAGTGGGAGATCCCGGCAGTGGCGCTGGTCGGGACGCACGCTTCGCGGCGGTCGCTGGCCGCGCTCCGCGGCTTCCGCACCGTCTACCTCGCGCTCGACGCCGACGGCCCCGGCCGCCGCGCCTCGGCACAGATCGCGTCCGCCCTCGGTGGACGCGCCCTCACCGTCGCGCTCCCCGGTGGAGTGCACGACTTCAACGAACTCGGCCAGCAGCGGGGCGGGCGTGACGCCTTCCTCCGCGCCCTCGCCGCGGCCCGCACACGACAGGAGGAGTCATGGCAGCAGATCGACCAGACACGACGCGGCCGCGCCGCCTGAGCACCGCCGCGAAGCGGAAGCTCCGGCAGCCGCTGGCGCCCGAGCACATCTCTGAACGCGAGACCGGCGACGGGCCGGTCCGTTACCTCGAAGGGTGGCGGGCGATCCAGCTCGCCAACGCGACCTTCGGCGAGGACCGCTGGGGCGCGGAGGTGGTCGGCGAGGTCACCTACCGGCCGATCCCGCAGACCGGGCGGCGGAACGCCGTCCCGGTGCTCGGCATCTACACGGCGACGGTACGGGTCACCGTCGAGGGCTGTGGGTCCCACAGCGACGTGGGCGCATCGGCGGTCGACGAGCAGACGCCCGAGCATCACGCAACCGCCTACAAGGCGGCGGTGACGGACGCCCTCAAGCGCGCGCTGCGCCACTTCGGGGCCGGGCTCGGCAACGGACTCTCTGCGTCCCTCGACGGGGATGACGTGCCTGGCTCCACCGCGGAGGCGGAACCGCTCCGCCGCGAGGTGCTCGCGATCGCCGAGCGCGCCGGTTCGGACGAGGCGCGCACGCGCGAGTGGGTCGCCGAGAAGTACGGATGCCCGCTTGACATCCTGGACGCTCGGCGCCTCCAGGACGCCGTCAGTCGGCTTTCCCGCGGCCTCGACCGGCGCAACGGACACGCGCAGGCCGCCTGAGGATGCTCCTGCAGCCCGCCGCCCGGCGCGTGGTCACCACGCGCTCGGGCCAGTACGCCGTGGCGGTGATCCCGCTCTGGCACTCGCCTATCCCCGGCTTCGATGCGACCGCCGTGCAGGCGGTGCGCACCGACGGTTCCACGCACACCGTGCGTCTCACCGTCTACGAGCGCCGGACGCCCGGCGCCGAGCCCCACGCGGAGCACGATGGCAGCCCGCACGCGGCGTAGGCCCGTCGCGGCGCGCCGCGACCCGTACGCGGAGGTCACCGCCCGCATCATCGCCGCCCTCGAACGCGGCACCGTCCCGTGGCGCCATCCCTGGCGCGCACGCGGACTGCGCAACGCGGTCTCGCACCGCCCCTACCGCGGCATCAACCTGCTCTTGCTGAGCCTCGTCTCGATGGAGGCGGGCTACGACGACGCCCGCTGGCTGACCTACCGCCAGGCGGAGCAACTCGGCGGGCACGTCCGCCGCGGCGAACACGGCACGCGGGTCGTCTTCTGGAAGTGGCCCGCGCGCGACGAGGAGCGCGACGGCGACCCCGACGACGAGCGGCGCGGCCCCGCGTTCCCACTGATGCGGCTCTACACGGTCTTCAACGTCGCCCAGTGCGAGAGGCTCTCACTCTTGGACCCGGAGTCCGGTGGCGAGTTCGACCCACTTAAGCGCGCCGAGGCGATCGTCTCCGGCTACGCGGACGGGCCTCATGTGTTCCATGACGCCGAGGCCGCCTACTACGTACCGTCGCGGGACGAGGTGCACCT
>JALOAM010000264.1 GCA_023228765.1 Dehalococcoidia bacterium | reverse complement strand
CCCCAGTCCTCGTGGACCTTGAGGCCACACGCGCCGGCATCCACCTGCTCACGGATCGCCGCTTCCTGTGAGGCGTTCGCCTTCGCGAGGAGTCCCCAGTTGACCGGGAGGACGTCGGCGGCCTCCAGCATCCGCTCGATGTGCCACGGACCGGGGGTACACGTCGTCGCACGTGTGCCGTCGGCCGGGCCGGTGCCGCCTCCGAGGAGTGTGGTGACGCCGTTCGACAGCGCGGCCCACGCCTGCTGGGGTGCGATCATGTGGATGTGCGAGTCCACGCCGCCCGGCGTGGCGATCAGGTGCTCGCCCGCGATGATCTCAGTGCCCGGCCCGATCACGAGCGCGGGATGGACACCGTCCATGATGTCCGGGTTGCCCGCCTTGCCGATGGCCACGATACGCCCGTGCCTGATGCCGATGTCGCCCTTCACCACGCCCAGCACCGGATCGATGATGAGCACGCTGGTGATGACCGTGTCGGGCGTACCAGCAGCGGAGGTGGCACTCGGCGATTGCGCCATGCCGTCGCGGATGGTCTTCCCACCGCCGAACACAGCCTCCTCACCGAGGACGGCGTAGTCATGGTCCACGCGGCACACGCCATCCGGAGATCGCGGAACTGGACTTGAACCCGGTCTTCGCCTATCCGGACGGTGTCATCGCGGTCGACGCACGGATCATCCTGACATCGCCGGTTGCGGTGGCTCACTAGGGCTGCTGCGTCGCGACCCGGCAGCCCTCCGGCAGCGTGCGGACCGGGGCGCCCTCGCGGCGGGCGATCCGATGGTGCCCGCCAGCTCCTCGGACGAGCGCTGACCGGGACGGCGCTTGCCCCGGAGGTACACTGCGGCGCGCACAGCGACCGCGCGACGGTCGGAGCACGGACGGCCTCCGGCTCCGCGACTGGAGAAGAGCGTGAGCAGCTCCCTCGACCGCCTGACCCCCGAGGTGATCGAACGCCTCGCCCCGTATGTCGATCCCCAGTCGCTGGCGACGTTCCGAGCGCGGACCGTCACGCCATGGGCGTGGTTGCCGCGCGTGCTTCGGGCCGGTGCGGTCACCCTGGGCGCGGACGTGTGCTTTAAGCGCGACGCGTACGACCCACTCTCCCCGCGCGGCCTCGCCCTCATCGCGCACGAGTGCGTCCACGTCCGCCAGTACCGCGAGCTTGGCGCGACGCGCTTCCTGGTCTCCTACGCGTGGGGCATGGTCACCTCGCGCGGTTCGCACGACAGCCACCCGATGGAGCTCGAGGCCGAGGCGCTGCAGGCACGTCTGCGCGTCGAGTTGGCCACCCCGCCCGCCTGAGGCACACCCGCTCGAGTACTACGCACGGCTCGACCGTCCTCGCCGCATCAGCGGGACGACATCCTCGATGGTGCGTCGGCGCATGAACGTGTCCGGCCGCACCCCGGGGTGATCGGGGAGCATGGGCGGGTTCTGGTACGCTCGCGGCCGCAAGCCGGTCGTCGTGGGAGTTCAGAAGCCGAGGCGCAAGCTGAGCCCGCTCTCCGAGCGCACTACTGCCCCGATGCCGCCCGAGACAGAGCCACCGGCGGTGGTTCCGATTCCGCGTGACGCGTCTCGGATCCCGGACGCTGTCGCGGCCCTGCGCTACCGGGACTTCCGGCTCCTGCTGCTGGGCCTGTTCCTGGCCCTCAGCGGGTGGTGGATGATGATCGTCGCGCAGGGGTGGCTCGTCCTGGAGCTCACCGACAGCGCTTCGATGGTGGCGCTGGTCAGCGCCACGCTCTCGGTGCCGTTCCTCTTCCTGGGCCCCTTCGCCGGGGTCGCCGCTGACCGCCTGTACCGCAAGCACCTGCTGATCGCCACGCGCTCATTCGTCGCCGCGGTCATGCTCCTGGAGGGCTTCCTCATCCTGGCCGGGTGGATCGAGGTCTGGCACATGCTGGTCCTCGGCTTCCTCGCCGGCTGCGCGTTCGCGATGGACATCCCCGCCCGGCAGTCGCTGATCCCGGACACCGTGCCGGAGTCGACCGTCGCCAACGCTGTGGCGATCAACGTCTCCGTCTTCTCGATCACCACGATCGCCGGGCCGCTGGTGGGTGCGGTGCTGCTCGCTGCCGTGGGCGCGATGGGCTGTTTCATGGCGAACGGCATCGGCAACATCGCGCTGGCGGGCGCGATCGCGGCGATGCACATTCCTCGACGACAGCGCACGGCGCAGTTCGACCTCAAGGAGGAGTTCGTCGGGGGCCTCCAGTACGTACGTCAGACGTCGATCCTGATCCTCCTGCTGAGCACGGCGCTGGTCGTCACGCTGGCCGGGCGCTCGTGGCAGCAGCTCGCGCCGGTGTTCGTCCGCGACGTGTTCGGCGCCGGTGAGACGGCGCTCGGCTGGCTCTACACGGCGGCTGGTGTCGGAGCCGTCGGGGGCGCGCTCCTCCTGCTCTCGTTGTCGCACGTGCCGCGGCGTGCGCCGATCTACCTCGGCGCGCTGATCGTGTCGTTCCTCGCAGTCATCGGGTTCGCGTGGAGCCCGTCTCTGGCCATCGCCGCCGCGTTCGTGCTCGTCGCGGGCTTCGGGCTCCAGGTGTCGGAGGCCACCGCCCAGACGGTGATCCTCGTGGAGACCCCCGAGGCCGTGCGCGGGCGCGTGATGTCGCTCTGGAGCCTGCTGTGGGGGCTGCAGCCGCTGGGCACCCTGGTCGCGGGGATCGTCGCGGACCTGGCGAACCCTCATATCGCCATCGGAGGCGGCGCCGTCCTCGCGCTGTTCGCCCTCGCCGCCCTGTTCGGCATGCAGCACCGCACGCTCGCCGCGTTCTAGCCCTCGCCCCGGGAGTGAGACAGCAGCGGGTACGATGTCCGGACTCAACAGTACGGTGCCTCAGCCAGGGCGCACCTGCGGCTGAGGAGTCGGACTATGTGTGGCATCGCGGGACTCATCGCCCGGGACGGGCGATCGGTACCTGATGGACTCGCGGAGCGGATGTCCGCGACGCTCTCTCACCGGGGGCCGGACGCCTGCGGGGCGTGGGGTGCTCCTGCCGTCGGGTTCGGGCACCAGCGGCTCTCGATCATCGACCTCTCGGTGGATGGCCGGCAGCCGATGCTGGACGAGTCCGGGCAGGTCGCGCTGGTCTGCAACGGCGAGATCTACAACCACCTGGAGCTGCGCGAGCGCGCCCTTGCCCGAGGGCATGAGTTCCGGTCTCACTCGGACTCCGAGGTCCTCGTCCACCGGTATGAGGATCTCGTCGACGAGCCGGCGCGGCTCCTCGATGAGCTCGATGGCATGTTCGCCTTCGCGATCTAC
>JALOAM010000262.1 GCA_023228765.1 Dehalococcoidia bacterium | reverse complement strand
ACCCGGACGCCGGTCAGCTCTCGGTGGACATGGCGGCCCACAGCCGCGGCCAGCTCCTGAAGGACTTCGGCTTCGTGCTGCCGGAGGAGATCGCCGCACTCACCGAGGACGGCACATTCAGCTTCCTGAGCGCCGAGCAGATCAACCTCCTCGACCGCGACCTCATCGTCTGGGTGAACGGCCAGGACGACCCCTCGAACATCGTCGAGTTCCCGCTCCGCGAGACGCTGGCGGCGGTCGGCGAGGGGCGCGAGGTCTACTGCGACAAGGTCCTGACCGCGGCGTTCTCGATCCAGAGCCTGATGAGCTACAACTATCTCCTCGACCAGCTGGTGCCGGAGATCGAGGCGGCGGTGGACGGCGACCCGTCGACCAAGGTGCAGAAGGCCGTGGAGTACGGCCTCGTCTCGTAGCACCGGTCGAGGTCGCACTGAACGCAGACGCCACCCGTCGGGTGGCGTCTGCCTGTCTCGAACCGGACCGCGGGAGGCCCTCGTGACCATGCACCTGTCCGCACCCACCGCCCAGGCGTGGCTCGACACCCACCTCCACGATTTCTACCGCTACTACGTGGAAGCGCTGGCAGAAGGCCTCGAACACCGCTCCTTCACCGTGGCCGACCTCCTCGCCGACGACAGCGCCCTGATCCGGGAGCTGCATCGACGCATGACCGAGGAGGACGGCACGCCCGGCCCCGCCGCCGGTCGCTACCTGATGGGGTCGCTCGGCGGCGTCGCTGCCACGGCGCTCGGGTATGCCCTCGCAGCGTCGGCCGCGGTCTTCGTGCCTGACCGCGACACGATGCGCTGGTACCTCCACCCCGAGGGCTGGACGGACCGCTTCGAGCCCGGCATCGCGCACGCCCTCGTTCCGTCCGATCACCCGTGGGCCGGTCGTGCGGGCGTCGAGGTGGTCGACTCACCGGAGGAGCGCTACCAGCGGGCGGTCGCCGCGCTCACGGACGCCCTCGCACCGGTCGTGGACGCGATCGCGGGGCTGGCGAAGGGCGGACGGCCCGGACTCTGGGCCGAAGTCGCTGACGGCTTCGCGAGCACCCTCGTCTACCAGTCGCGCATCCCCGTCACGGACGAGGGGATTGCAGCGCTGCGCGGCCTGATGTCGGCGACGGGCGCGCCATGGGACGGGACGCCCTCGATCTGGCCGGTCGAGCTGGACTTCGGCGCTGTCTGCGTCATGCAGAAGCTCGGGTGCTGCCTCGCCTACACGGACACGTTCGACGAAGACCATGAGGACGACCAGGACCACCGCGACTTCCACGCGCTGTTCCCGGATGCACCGGGGCGCCCGCACTACTGCTCGAACTGCTGCTTCCGCCCCACCGAGGAGTGCCGCGACCACCAGCTCTGGTGGCGCACGCGCGAGCACGAGAACCGCGAGGCGGGCATTCCCAACCCCTGACGCGGACTCCCTCCGCGCTTCGGACTCGGAACCTCGGATGTCGCGCAGACTCCGGCAGGTTCGGGTGCCGTTTCCACCTCGGCCGCGACGAGATGCGGATCTACTGTGGCGTTATGTCCGCATCAACCGTCGCCACCATGGAGCGTCGCACTCACCTCGCCCGTCCGAGGTATCGCGAGGAGCCGTGCAAGAGCGCGCTGACGCGCGTGACCGGGATGCCGTTCCGCTGGTCGCTGAACCCGTATGTCGGCTGCGCGCACCGCTGCACGTTCTGCTACGTGCGCGGCTTTGAGCAGCGTGCGCAGCGCGCCTCGGGCGAGGGCTACGGCGCGTCGATCCGGGTGAAGACGAACCTCGTGGAGGTGCTCGAAGGCGAGCTCCGGCGGCGGTCGTGGCGCCGCGAGGCGGTCGCAATGGGCACCGGCACGGATCCGTACCAACCCGCCGAGGGCGAGTACCGCCTCACGCGGGGCTGCATCCGAGCGCTCGGCGCCGCTCGGACACCGTTCAGCATCGTGACGCGCGGGCCGCTGATCGTGAGGGACATCGACGTGCTGCAGGAGGCCGCGCGCCGCGTGGAGGTCACCGTCCACTTCTCGGTGCCCACGCTCGACCGTGCGATCTGGCGGCACACGGAGCCCGGCACCGCTCCGCCCCACCAGCGCCTGAGGGCGGTCCGAGCCCTGGTCGATGCTGGCATCCGCGCCGGCGTCGGGATGGCGCCCCTGATCCCCGGCCTGACCGACCGCCCCGAACAGCTGGTCAAGGTCGCCCGCGCCGCCCGAGACCATGGCGCCACGCACCTCTGGTCTCGGACGCTCTACCTCGCCCCTGGCACGCGGGAGCACTTCCTCGGCGAGCTGGCGCGCGTCTGGCCGGAAGAGGCGGAGCGCCTCGACGGCCTCTATCGCACCGCCTACCTCGACCGAGCTCGGGAGGACGCCGTCCACGACCGCGTCGCCTCGGTCATCGGCGAGGCGGACATCGCCGACCGCCGCACCCATGCGATCGAACCCGACCCGCCCGATATCCAGCTCGGCCTGTGGGGTACGCCCTCCGAGGCCCGACCGGGACGCGACGCCCGCCTCGAGCGCGGGCTGATGCCCTCGGCGCGCCCGCCTCGCTAACGGCCGGCGGGGACGAGGGCTTCCTCGCGCGCGCGAGCCGGTGACGGGAGGCGGACGAGCACGACGGTCGCGATGACGAGGAGCGCCATCGCCACCAGCCAGGCAGGGACGAACGAGCCCGTTGCGTCACGGACCATCCCGGTCGCCGGCGCGCCGAATGCCGCCAGCGAGATCCCGACGAACATCGACAGCCCTCGGATCTGGCCGACGTGGAGGCCACCGAAGTAGTGCGGCCAGATCACCTGCTGGCTGACCGCGAAGGTCACCGCGCTCACCCCGTAGAGGATGGTCGCGACGAAGACATGGGCCGGGCTGCTCACCATGATCGTGGCCCCGAACGTCGCCACCATCACCGCGGTCGCGGAGGCGGAGACGTACCTCGGCTGCAGGCGGTCGACCAACCACCCCACCGGCACCGTGATCATCATCCCCACGAGGGCCTCCGCGGACAGCGCCAGCGCGACCACCGTGGGATCGATCCCCTGGTCCACGTAGAACGGAATGCGGAAGAGGCCCAGGGTCGCGACCGCCACCTGCCGGAGCCCGTCGACGGCGGCCAACCAGCGGAACGTCGGCGTGCGCACCGCCTCGGCCCGCGTGAACGAGCACTCGGAGGACGCACCTCCTGCAGGACGCGACGGGCTCCCCGCTTCGGGCGAGAGCGCCTCGTCGCCATCGGGAAGCAGGCCGAGGTCCTCCGGCGCACGGCGGATGACCCCGAGCGCCACCACGGAGATCACCAGCGGCCCGATGACCGCCAGGGCGAGCCATGCCTCGCGC
>JALOAM010000044.1 GCA_023228765.1 Dehalococcoidia bacterium | reverse complement strand
GCGCCGCGAGGACCCCGAGGGTGAGTCCGCCGGTGGCTGCGACCAGGAGTGCGGCGGCCATCGCGACGGCAGGGAACCAGAGGCCGCGCGGGACCCGTGGCTGGGCCGGATCGGACGTCCGCACGGCCAGACCGGGACCCGCGACGCGGTGTCCCATGAGGTTAGACATCCAGTTCATCCCAACCCTGTGTGCCCGGAGGTCCGCCCACCGCCGGGCGATACCGGCAGTGTACCGATCAATGCTCGCGCCGCTCTGTACGAAATGTGACGTTCGATGGCGCTCTTACCCCTCACGCGGTACGCCCACGAGCAGTGGTCTCGGGCTTCGTCGCCACCAGGGCGACGGCGCGGAGATGCTCGCGGTTCCGGCGGAACGTCGAGCGCATCGCGCGCACTCGGCGGCGAGCCGGACGGTCGCCGAGGACGTTGAGCACGATGCGCAGTGCGCCGCCCCAGCCCTCGTCAGCGATGAGCCGTTTCGGTTCGAGCAGCAGCATGCCGACCATGCCCTCGTGACGCACCTCGAACCCGGCTTCCTCGAGCAGCGCTCGCCAGTCACCGACGGTCAGCGGACGCGCGCCGACGTGGATCGATCCGGACAGCGCGCTGCGGACCTCCTCCTGCGCGACCCCGTCGAGGTCGTCGGGGTAGAGGGCGAGCTCGTGCAGGCCGTAGCGCCCCCCGGGCCGCAGGACGCGGAACGCCTCCCTCACGATCCGCGCCTTGTTCTCGGGGGTCTGCATGGTCAGGAACGCCTCCCCCATTACCACGTCGGCGGACCCGTCGAGGAGGCCGGTGTCGATGGCGCTGGCCTCCTCGCAGCGGTCGACCTCCGCGCGGAGCAGGGCGCGGACCACCGAGGCGGCCGCCGGGTCGCGCTCGACGCCGGTGTAGCTGGCGGGCTGCTTCTGGATGACGAGTTGCGCGGTGGCGCCCATGCCCGGGGCGAGTTCCACGACGTCGTCCGCGGCGATGATCGCCAGCCGTTCAAGGAGGTCCGCGGTCATCGCCCTCCCGCCGGGCCGGAGGACGCGCTTGCCCAACCGTGCGAGCAGCCAGTGCCCGGGCATCGTCGCAGCGTCCAGGCCGGCACCCGGCAGGGCGTTGGTCGTGGCGTGACTCATCGCAGTCTCCGATCGGTCAGGGCGGGTCGCCTCACCGGGACAGGTGCGAGGCGGCGGAGCGCAGGATGGGCGAGCACGGGCGCGCCGGTCGTTGCGTCGCTCGACGTCTCCGTGAAGGAGCCTCTATCGATCACCTCTGTCCAAAATCGTACGAGGGCTTTCGCGCAGGGTTAGGGGACGCTCGTCCTGCACGACACGGGCCTTTGGTCCCGATGTCCGTCCCGACGTCCCCTCGTGCACTCCGCACGACTGCCGCCGGGATCGACCGCCGCGCATTGGTGTACGTCCTCCGTGAGCGCTCTGCTAACGTCCGGAGGTTCTGCGGCCTTGCGAGGCCCATGAGACGGGGGAGGGTGGTCCGTGTCCGGCGAGAGCGATCTGTACCTGGGGCAGCAACTCGACCTCGCAACGGGCGAGGCAGGCGACCGGCTGCTCTACGACCGGGATGACCTGACGACGCACGGTGTGATCGTGGGGATGACCGGCTCCGGGAAGACGGGGCTCGCCATCGTCCTCCTCGAGGAGGCACTCGCCTCCGGCATTCCAGCGCTGATCCTCGACCCCAAGGGGGACATGCCGAACCTCCTCCTCAACTTCCCCGACTTCGCACCCGGTGACTTCGAGCCGTGGGTGAACGAGGGCGACGCACGGAACGCCGGCAAGACCGTCGCCGAGTTCGCCACGGGCCAGGCCACGCTGTGGCGGGACGGGCTCGCGAAGGCGGAGGTGACCCCGGAGCGGATGCGCGCGCTCACCGAGGCCGTGGAGTTCGGTGTGTTCACCCCGGGATCCACGGCGGGGCGGCCGCTGAACATCATCGGCAGCCTGGCCGCGCCGGCTGCCGGCGCTACTGCCGAGTCGGTCCGCGAGGAGACGGGCGCCCTCGTGGCCGGGCTGCTCTCGCTGGTGGGGATCGAGGGCGACCCACTCGCCAGCCGGGAGCACATCCTGCTCGCGAACCTCGTCGAGCAGGCGTGGACGGCGGGACGCGACCTCGACCTGCCCACGCTCATCGGCCAGGTTCTGACGCCACCGTTCCGCAAGCTCGGGGTGTTCGAGGTGGACACGTTCTTCCCGGAGCCGGACCGGCGCAACCTCGCGATGCGGCTCAACGGCCTGATCGCGTCGCCCTCCTTCGCGGCGTGGACGGAGGGGCAGCCCCTCGATGGAGGCGCGCTGCTGTTCACACCGGAGGGCAAGCCGCGCGCCTCCATCCTCTACCTCGCGCACCTGTCGGACGCGGAGCGCCAGTTCGTCGTGAGCCTGGTGACGGCGCGCGTGGTGACGTGGATGCGGAGTCAGAGCGGCACGAACAACCTCCGCGCGCTGGTCTACATGGACGAGGTGGTGGGGTTCGTCCCGCCGACCGCGGAGCCCCCGGCGAAGCGCCCGATCATGACGCTGCTGAAGCAGGCCCGGGCGTACGGGGTGGGTGTCGTGCTCGCGACACAGAACCCCGTCGACCTGGACTACAAGGCGATGTCGAACATGGGCACCTGGATGGTGGGCCGCCTCCAGACCGAGCGCGACAAGGCGCGGGTGCTCGAAGCGCTGTCCTCCGCCGCCGGTGGGGTGGACCTCCCGGCGATCGACGCCGGCATCAGCGGCCTCGCCAGCCGGCAGTTCATCCTCCACAACACGAACGATCGAGGCGGGCCGCAGCGCTTCTCCACGCGCTGGGCGATGTCCTACCTCCGTGGCCCGCTCACGCGAGACCAGTTGTCGGCGCTTCCGAACCTCGCACCGCCGTCATCGCAGTCCTCATCGCCAGCCGCCGCGGCATCGACCGCGCCCGCGGAGGGCGCCGCGATCGGTGGCGTCGGTGCCGCGGCGGTACCGGCGGCGTCGCCGTCCTCGACACCGGCTGCCGCAGCAGCGATGAGCGATGATGAGTCCCCGCTGGCGCCCAAGGTCGCCTCTGGCGTGCCGGTGTACTACGTCGATCCTGCGGCCCCCTGGGTCGCCGAGTACGGCGCCGTCCCCGGTGGCAAGCGGCTCATCCCGGTGATCGCGGCGCGCGTCCATCTGCGGTACGACGAGAAGAAGGCCGGGATCGATCACCGTGAGGAGTGGGAGGCGATCCTCGGGCTGGAGGACGCGTCCATCTCCGTCGAGGCCGCGGCCGCAGTGGACTTCGACGCGCGCGACTTCCGGACCGAGCCACCGCCGGGCGCGATCTACCGCCTCCCACGCGTCGCGCTCGACTCGAGCGCGCTGTTCCGCGACCTCCAGCGGGACATGAAGGCGTACCTCCGGCGCTCCGAGTCGATCGAGGTCTTCGCGAACCGCGAGTTGCGCCTGTTCGGTCGTGTCGGAGAGACCGAGGAGGAGTTCCGCGCGCGTTGCCGGGAGGCCGCCCACGCTGAGGCCGACCGGGAGGCGGCGAAGCTGCGGTCCACCTTCGAGACGAAGATGGACCGGCTGCGGACGGCGATCGAGAAGGCCGAGGATCGCGTAGAGCAGCTGGAGGTGGACAAGAAGAGCCGAGGCACGCAGGAGGTCGTCTCCGTGGTCGGCGACTTGCTGGGCGCCTTCCTCGGCGGCCGGGCGTCGGCCGGATCGATCGCGAGTCGCCTCGGGCGGTCCGCGAAGGGCGCCTCCTCCCGTCGCGGGCAGACCACGCGGACTCAGCAGCGGCTGGAGGGCGCGCAGAGCGACGTCGAACGCCGCCAGGATGAACTCGAGGACATCGAGGCCGATCTGCACGAGGACCTTGCGGACCTCGTCGAGCGTTGGGACACCGTCGCGGAGCAGATCGAACCGCTCCGCATCGACCTTGAGCAGGACGACGTCAGCGTCGACGAGGTAGCGCTCGCCTGGATCCCGACCGCCTAGCGGTGCGCCTCCCGAGTCGAGTGTCGGCGGACTGGGTGCCGGCCGCGGGCGATCAGGGGCTGGCCGACTCGATCGCGCGAGGTAGGAGCAGTAGCTCGACGACCCACCAGATGAATGCGGCGATCAGCCACTCGCCCCCCGTCAGGACCGTGAGCGAGACGTTCACGAAGAGCATGATCAGGCCGTACGCGGTGTCGCCGAGATAGAAGCGGTGCCCACCGACGAGCCCGAGGGCGAACCAGAACCCGAGGGCGATCCCCGGGCGCACGGCCCGCGGCGGCGAGGTAGGGCTCCTGCCGCCCTGCCCGGACAGCACGGCACGGACCAGCTGGTCGAAGGAAGACACGGTCGGGCGACCCCATTAGTCCGACCGACCCCGCCCAACTATCGATTGCTGCGTTGCCAGCGGCAAGACCAGCAGCAGGGTGCTGACCTCGGGTGAGCCGTCGAGGACGGCGGACACTTGCCAGGGACGTGCTCACGTGCGGCCCGGTCGGAGTGTGTCGCGGCGAGTCCTCACCGGCCCCGCGCGAGAGCAGACAGGCTGGTGACGAAGGGCTAGAGTAGCGTCGGGCGGCACGCCGCAGAGATCAGCCGTGGAGAGTCCTCTGCGGCGAAAGGTATGGTCGTGCCCACCTCACTGTGCTGGCGTGTGGGTGTCCGTCCGGCTGCCGGACGCGCCGCGCGCCCCTGCTGCCACTTCGCACTCCGCGGGGCACCCCTCGGGTCTGCCTCCCCCACGGCCGACGCGCCGTCGACCTGGAACCGGGGGGCCTGAGATGGCCCTCCTCGATCTCTCGGTCGTCACGCAGTCGCTCGTCCGCTACATCGATGCCAGCGTGCGCGCTTCGCCCAGTTGGTCGCCGGGCCTATCGCTCTCGGTCACGCCGGAGCCGCCGGACCGCCTCGCCGGCGACCGGACGCTGGGGCTGTACCTCTACCACGTGTCGGAGGACCCCGCGCTCCGCAACGAGGGCATGCACACCACCGAGTACCCGCCCGTCCGCTACCAGCCGATGCCCGTGCGGCTCTACTACCAGCTCGTGGCCCACAGCGACCTGGAGGGCGACGAGGGCACCTACGTCGAGCAGCGGATGTTCGGCCTCGCGCTGAAGGCGCTGCACGACATGCCCATCATCACGGATGCGACGGTGGTGAACGGTACGCCGGCGTTCCCACCCGGCTCCGAGATGGTGGAGAACGACAACCGTCTCCGCATCGAGTTGCAGCAGGTGAGCCGCGAGGAGGCGCGCGCGGCCTGGCAGGTGGACAACACGCCGGCCCGTCTCGCCGCGTACTACCTCGTCTCGGTTGTCCTCCTCGAGCCCGACGAGCCGCGACGGCGGCCCGGCCGGGTGCTCACCCCCGGCATCCACGTCTTCACCCAGGGCACGCCGAGGCTCGCGAGCAGTGTCGCGAGCCTCGTGGTCACACGGCCGGACGGCGAAGCCGTCACGGTCGACGTGCGCCCCGCGCAAGCGCCGGCCGGCACGGTCGTCACATTCGAGGGTGGCGCGCTCAGTGGTGGCTCCCTCGCGTTCCTCCTGCGGGCGCCTCGCGCCGAAGCGCCGACGGAGGTCGACGCGGTCGCGTGGGGGCTGACGTACACGGATTCCGAGGCGCGCGTCGAGATCCAGGAGACGGCCGGAGCAGAGGACGTGCTGCCGGGGGTGCATGGCGCCATCGTCGAGCGGCGCGTCACTCGCGCGATGCCGGATGGGACCCTCCGCGAGTTCACCCACCGGTCGAACGAGGCTCCCTTCACGATCCTCCCGCGGATCGATGCGGTGAGTGCCCCGGATGCGTCCGGGATCTTCACGGTCACCGGACACCGCTTCCAGCACGCCGACCTGGAGCCGGACGCGGTCTCGGTGCTCGTGGCGGACGGGCTGCTCGAGGCGGGCACGGCGGGGTCACTCGCTGAAGGCGAGTTCGCCGTGACTGGCGCCGGCACGATCGAGGTGCGACTGCCCGCTGGGCTGGAATCCGGCCGGACGGTCCCGGTCCGCGTGTTTGTGAACGGGGCCGAGTCGCTTCCTCGCTGGGTCGTCGTGCCGTGACGGCGGCCGGGACGCCCGCTCTCACAGCGGTCGGGCGCCACTTGGCCACACTCACGGAGGATGGCCCGGACGGCGCGGCGCTCGACCTGGCGCTGTGTCGGACCCGTGCCTACGCGCGCCGCCGCGTCGCCTGGTTGCGCTACGTCTGGCACGAGGAAGAGACCGAGCCCGTCGCCGGCCTCGTGACGCACGCCGAGATCGACACACTCCTCCTCGACCGCGACGCCCCCGAGCGCGAGGCGGCATGGTGGGCGTCCGATCCGGAGGCGCGGCAGCTCAGCGCCGAGATCGCCGCCATCGAGGAACAGCGCGACGCCGACACCGCCTCGCGACTCGCCAGCCTGCGGCGGACGTTCTGCCTCGACCGTTACGACGGCGACCTGCTGGACCTCCTGATCGCGGTCGAACTCGAGCCGGGGCTGGCGCGTGTGTGCGCCTACCTGCAGGATGACGCCACGCTGCGCTACCCCAGCGCGCCGCTCGTCGCGCGCCTCTTCGGTCATCCTCGGACCATGCGAGGGCCGGGGACGGACCTGCTCCGGTGGGGCATCGTCACGGAGCACGCGCAACGCGCGGGCGAGCCGGCGGCCCTTGCCCTCGACGGCGAGGTAGCTCTCTGGCTCACCGGTGAGGTCGAGCGCGAGGCTGCTGACGAGATGCATCCGGCGCCCCTCGGCTCATGGCCGGTCGCCGAGACGGTCGAGTGGGCACAGGAGATCCTCGCGACCGGGCACGCCGTGCGGATCGTCGTCTCTGGCGTGCCCGGATCGGGGCGTCGGACGTTCGCCCGGGAGTGCTCCGCCCAGCTCGGCCGCACGTTGCTCATCGCGGACAGCGAGGGCGTTCCCGAAGCCGACTGGCCGCAGACCGCGCGCCGCATCGCCCGCCACGCGCTCCTCGATGGGTGCGCGCTCGCCTGGACCGGCCCGCTCGCGGCGGCGCCCCACCCGGCGTCGCCCGCTGACGTACCGGCCGGAGCCTCGGACCTCGAGTGGGTGCTCGTGGAGCGCGGGGCTCGCGCGAGCACCGGCGCTTCCTCGCAGCGTGAGGTCGCCGAGCGCTACGTCGTCCTGCCGCTCCCCACGGTCGCGGAGCGCGAGGCGCTCTGGGAGGACCTCGTCCCCGCGGCGGCCGCGTGGCCTCGGGCGGTGCGGGCATCCCTTGCCGCGCGCTTCCGCACGACACCGGGCGAGGTGGCCGCCGTCGCGCGACAGGCACCGGCGGACCCCGCGGACGCCGAGCGCCTCGTGCGCGCCGCGGCCCGCGATCAGATCGGCGGACTCGCCGAGGTCGTCGGGTGCCCGTTCACATGGGATGACCTCGTCATCGCGGAGGCCGCCCGGGCCCAGTTGCACGAGCTGCAGTTCGCGGCGGAGGCGCGCCCTCGACTGTGGGAGCGCCCGGAAGCGCAGCGGCTCTTCCCCGGTGGACGCGGACTCCTCGCGTTGTTCAGCGGACCCCCGGGGACCGGTAAGACGATGGCATCGCAGGTGCTTGCGGCCAGCCTGGGCGTGGACCTCGTACGGGTGGACCTGTCCCGGATCGTCTCGAAGTACGTGGGGGAGACCTCGCAGAACCTGGACCGCGTGCTGCAGCGCGCGGAGCGGCTGGACGTGGTGCTGCTGTTCGACGAGGCGGACGCGATCTTCGGGCGCCGCACGGAGGTCAAGGACGCGCACGACCGCTACGCCAACACGGACACCGCCTACCTCCTCCAGGCGATCGAGCAGTACCCGGGGCTGGCGGTCCTCGCGACGAACCGCAAGGCCGACATCGACCCGGCCTTCCTCCGCCGCTTCCGGTTCATCGTGGAGTTCGAGAAGCCCGGCGCGGCAGAGCGCGCCCGCATCTGGGAGCGGCTGCTGCGTGAGCTGGCCGGGACCGACGCGTGGGAGCGCCTGCAGCCGGGGGTGGCCGCCGTCGCCGCGGGCACCGAGGCCACCGGTGCCCAGATCAAGTTCGCGGTGCTGAACTCACTCCTGCTCGCGGAGCACGACGGAGGCGGCATCGACCTGCGTCATCTGCTGCGAGGGCTCGCGCGCGAGCTCCAGAAAGACGGCCGGCCCTTCGGAGAGCGCGAGCAGGCGCGGTACCTGCGCTCGAGCGGGCGGTGACCACCCCCGCCCGGGAGGCCGTGCAGACCGTCCCAAAGAGGGCGGCCCCGGCGTCCTCGCGGCCTGTGGCGGCCGGGAGGCGCATGGCGTCAGCGCCGCAGCGCGTACCCAGCGTCCAGAACGTCCTCGGCAACCACGGCGCCCTGCGCCGGCCGGACGCCGCCGAGTACGAGGCGCGCGACACGGCGCGCCGGGTGGCCGCCGGCCATGCCGCCCCCGCGAGTGTCCGCGCACGAGCGTCCGCGAGGGCCGTCCCGTCCTCAGGGTCGCCGCTCGGTACCGGTCGCCCGCTCCCGGCGGCGCTGCTGACCTCAATGGGGTCGGCGCTGGGGGCGGACTTCAGCGGCGTCCGTATCCACCTCGGCCGGCGCGCTGCCGAGCAGACGCGGGCGGCCCGGGCGCGTGCCGTCACGGTCGGTGAGCACATCGCGTTCGGCGACGGGCTGTTCCGCCCGGACACCGTCGACGGGCGCACGCTGATCGCGCACGAGCTGACGCACGTCCTCCAGCAGCGCGCGGCTGGCGTCACGCGTCCGCAGTTCGACGATGACGTCGCGACCGGATCCGGGCGTGCCGCCACGCGCGACCTCCCGATCTACCTCCGTGTCGACATGCGCGGCATCACCGTCAGCAGCCCCGGTCGGCGCTATGACCCGGGCAAGCCGAAGGCGCCGCAGTTGATGGCGATGGTGCTGCGTCGCCTGGTCACCGACTACGAAGAGGGGCTTGAGGACGATCTGCTCGCCCGGCTCCCGGCGGACCAGACGGTGCAACGACAGGGTGACTTCGCGGGCGACGTCGAGGCGGGCGAAGACGACCGGATGCCGGACGCGTTCATCGAGCTCGGCCCGCTCGGGATCATCATCCGCACGCTGCAGGAGCTCGGCCACCGTGAGCTGAACCTGACACGGGACCAGCTCCGGATCCTGTTCCTCGGCAACCAGATCGCCGGCTGGTGGAACAACAACGCGTGGATTCGCGAGGAGTTCCCCTGGTACACGCCTCGGATGTTCATGAGCCACGTCAGCCTGCATGGGCAGCTGATCGCGGACATGCAAGAGGCAGATACCCGCATCCAGCAGGAGGCACCCGGGGCAGTCGAGGAGTTCCAGCAGGCGGAGCTTGTCTTCACCACCCAGATCCTCGAGGCCATCGGGATCGTCGATGAGATCCGCCTCGACCTGACGCTCGCGGAGGATCCCGAGGCTGGTGGCGTGTGGCGGACGATCTGGGGCGATCCCGGGCGGACCCCGCCGACCACCGTGCAGCGGCAAGATGTCGCGATCCAGCTCATCAGTTACTACTGGACGCAGCGCACCCTCGGACAGCGGGCGCTCGTCGACCCCGCCGCGCGCCTCGAGTTCATGCAGCGCTTCTCTCGCTGGCTGGGCCGGACTTCACCCTCCGTGACGGCGCAGGACGTCACCCAGCGCCTGATCGACCAGCCCGGACAGGCGACCGATCCGCCGTTCCCGGCCACCCTGGCCGCGTTCCCACCGCCTCATGGCGCTGCCCACGCGCTCCCGGCATCCTCGGACCACCGGTTCGAGTTCGCCGTGCAGTTCCCGGACGTCTTCTCCGCGTTCACGCACTACTACTACGCCTGGGATGTGATCCGCTGGGAGGCGACGGAGGGCGAGGAACAAGCGGCCGTCGAGGAGGTGGGGCGAGGAGAGACGGACGCCGCCACTCGCACGGAGGGGGCGGACGAGGCAACGATGGGCGACGTGGTCGCCGCGCGCCTCAGCCGCGACCTGCGCGACGCCGCGACCGACATCGAGCGCATCCATGACACCTTCGGCCCGGCGGGCGTGACCGTCGCGGGTGCGCTGTACCTCAACGCGCTGATCCTGAGGCCGATCGGGACGCTGATCGAATCGTTCGTTGACCTCATCACGCTCTCCGCCGGGCCCGGCCGGCGCGAGCGCCCGATCCAGTTCCCGGAGCCGGGCGTGTTCGTGGTCCGGGTCTCCGCGATCCCCGTGGTGGACGACATGGCCGAGATCCGCCGTCCTCCCAGCGTCGCCTACATGGCGATCTTCGCCCAGGACGAAGCCGACTTCGCCCGCGCCCAGCTCGACCAGGTGATCGATGCTTCGACAGCACAGGATGAGGCGCGCGCCGACTACACGGAGACCGTGCGCGAACTGCTGGAAGAGGAGACCGACCCCGAGCTACGCGCCACGTTGGAGCGCCTCCTTCGCGAGGCCACTCGCGATGAGTCCTACTGGCCGCGTCTGCAGGCGATGAAGGAGCGCGCTGACACCCGCATCACGGAGATGGATGCGGAGATCGCGCGCCTGAGGCGAGAGCGGCCGGCGAGTGGTGCCGGCCGGCGCGAGGCGGACCGCACCATCGCCCTGCTGCAGGCCGAGCGCGAGCGCATGGACACCCAGCGTGACCAGCTCGAGGACCTGCTCGATACCCACGCCGGCCGATCGCGAGACTACCCACAGCTCGGGTTCGCCGAACCCCTCTACGTCGGCTTCGTGAGCGACGAGGGCGAAGCGAAACAGCTCACGATGGAGTGGGCGAGTCTGAACCCCACGGAGGCATCCGCCACCCTGCGGCTGGGTGCACCGGACGGTTCCGTCTTCGTCGTGGTGTCCGACCACACCTCCGCGAACGGCGGGATCGACGAGGGCTACGGCTCCTCGCAAGATGAGGCGATCGTGCACGCGGTACGGCGGTTGCTAGAGAGCCGCTTCGGCTACGGCCGTGGCGAGGCGTCCATCCGCCTCCCGGGCGGCGGCACGCGCGCGCTGCGGATCGAGCGTGACCTGGGTGCCCTTGCCTCGGAAGCGGTCGAGAACGTATCGCTCGTGATCACGGTCGCGGCCGTGGCAGCCGCCCCGTTCACCGGAGGATCGTCGCTCACGATCCTCGTGCCCCTCGGCTTCATCAGTGGCGGGCACGCCGCGTATCGCATGTACACGCGCTACGAGGCGAGCACGCTCCGCTGGGACCTCCAGACGGCGATGGACCTCGTGGACGTCGTCGGGGCCGTCGTCCAGGGCGGAGCCGCCCTCCGGGCGGGCCGTGCCGGGATGAGCGCGACGCGGTTCGGGCGCGTCCTCGCCGTCTCGTACGAGTTCGCCGAGGAGGGCACAGGCTACATCCTGCTGGGCGTCGGCCTGGAGCAGCAGCTGAGCGCGATCGAGTCCAACACCGAGATGTCGGACGGGGAGAGGCGCGCCCGGCGTGTCATGGCCCTCGGCAGCGCCATGCTGCAGGCGGGCATCATGATCGGCCAGCGCGTCTTCAAGCAGGGCGCCGATGACCTCCGTGCGGCGCGGGAAGAGCTCGGGCGCATCGCCGAGACCACTGGTGACGACGCGACGACGGGTGCCTCCACTGACATGACGCCCCCGGCAACCGCGACCGGCGACGTGGGAGGCGAAGGAGCCGGCCTCGAGGTTCGCACCGAGGCACCGGCACCGGAGGTCCGCACCGAGACTCCGGCGTCCGAGACTCGACGGGAGACCGCCCCATCGGACGCCCCCGCGGACACGCCCGAGGCGGCAACGTCCGAGGCGTCAACCCCCGAAGCCGCGACACCCGAGGCCGCAACCCCCGAAGCCGCGCCGTCCGAGGCCGCAACACCCGAAGCCGCAACCCCCGAAGCCGCGACACCCGGGGCAACAACGCCCGAGACGGTAACGCCCGAAGCCGCGATGTCCGAGGCCGCAACCCCCGAGGCCGCGACACCCGAGGCCGCCACGCCCGAAGCGGCAACGCCCGAGACCGCGACGCCCGAGGCGGCAACGGCCGAGGCCGCGACACCGGAGGCAACAACGTCCGAGGCCGAGGCAGCCGACAGCACCACAACGCCGGAGGAGACGGCGAGCGCGGCGGGGACCGACAGCCTGCCGGGGCCCGAGGTGGCGATCACGCCCCTCGACCAGATGCCGGCGCCGGACGTCGTACTTCCCGCCGACACGATCGAGGGGACCGCTTCCGCCCCGCCCGAGGTCGACCTGGCCCCGGACGCTGCAACGAGCACGCCGGAGGTCATCTCGACGCCCGACGTGCCGGGGATGCCCTCGCCCGGTGCGTCCTCGGCCGCCGCCGCACCTCGCACTCGAAGCCAGTTGGAGCAGGCCGTCCGGGAGCTGATCGCGCCGGATGGGCGGTTTACCGACGCTGATCTCGAGGCGGCGTACGGACGCTACGAGGGTGACGCCAGCCGCGCCGAGTGGGCCTGGCGCACCCGAGGCGGTCCACTCGAACGGCTCCGCACCCTCCTCGGTCCGGACTTCCGTCCGGCGCCTGCGCCCGCCACCTCGGCGCCGCAGGCCACGGCGGCGGAGGCGAGTGCCGGAGCGCCCGAGGCCACGACCGCGTCGAGCGCCATGGACGCACCGAGCGCCACGACGGACGCGCCTCAGGTGGTCGCCCCTCAGGTGGTCGCCCCGGACACCGCGTCGCCGGAGGTGGCCGCGTCTGTGACGAGCCCGGAGGCGAGCGCCACCGCCTCGGACGCCGACGCAGGAGGTGCCGCTGTCGCCGCTACGACCCCCGAAGCGACGGTCGCCGACCAGCCGACGCAGGACGTCAGCCCCGAGGGCCCGATGTCGGAGGCTGCGCCGCCAGAGACCGCCGCCGCCGACACTGCAGCCCCAGAGGTGGCTCCGCCCCAGGCTGGCGAGCCTGCGGTCATGCAGCCCGACGCATCCCAATCTGAGACCGCACCGCCCGAGACGGCGGCGCCCGAGACCGCGACTCCGGAGACCGCGACTCCCGAGACCGCGGCGCCCGCGGTTGCGGCTCCGAGCATGACGCCCTCGGAGGCCGCGGGGGCCGACAACCCGCTCGCGGGCTTGAGCGAGAACACGCTCCGCCGTCGCGTCAACGACCCGGCAGCGCCCGCCGATGAGGCCGCGCATGCGGAGCTCATGCGCCGCTACCGGGAACGTCCGATCTGGGACCTCGTGCGGATGGTGCGGCGGGACTCGCGGTGGGACGCCCCGTACGCGCGGCGCGTGCTGGAGGATGGCGGAGGCCGGCGCGGCACGGTCGCGGAGTACCTCGCCGAGGTCGGGAGCGTGGAGCAGTTGCGGGACATGGCCCCGTACGACCCGGCCGCCGCGGAGGCCCTCGTCGAGCGCTACTACCGAGACTTCACCCCCCAGCAGTTGGAGAACCTCGCGGAGGCCGGCGACCAGACCGCCCAGTACGTCCTGGACCGGCCGCGCCCCGGGCCGGCGATGGATCCCGACGTCGAGGCGTCCCTGGTCGAGGAGATCTGGAACACCCGACGTATGGCCTCGGAGGAGGCGGAGGCCGAAGCCGACAGCGCCGACGACCCGGCCGTGCGACAGGCCGCGGAGGCCCGTGCGGCGGCCGCGCGGGAGGCGGGCACGGTGGGCGCCATGGAGACGGACATCCCCGGCATCACCGGGACCGTGGTCCGAGGTTCACCGAACGCCCCCGCCGAGGGTGCCCCGCGGGACGACCCGTCCCGACACGTACGACCAGAGACCAGCGTTGCGCTGGCGCACTACCACGCCGAAGAGGGGCTGTTGAACCACCTCATCTCGCGCATCCGGGATGCGAGGCTGGGGCCGGAGGAGCTGGCCGGGCGGACCGTGCGGATCGTCGTGGACCAGCAGGTGTGCTCGTACTGCCTCTCGGGCCTCGCCAGCGGCGACCACGCCGGCATCCTCCAGCAGTTCACGGACCTCTACCCGGGCCTCCGCGTGGAGATCACGGACCTGCGCACCGGAGACTTCGTGGTGCTCTCCGGTGGCCACCGGACGCTGCACGAGCGCCGAGCAGGAACGATCGAGGACCGGTAGGCCTCGAAGATGCTGGGCCTGGAGGCTACCCTGCGAGAGGTTCCCCCGCGAAGGGCTGCGGGGATCGGAACAGGCCGCTAGAGCTAGCCGAAGCGCTGCTGCAGCGCCTCCAGGTCCGCAGTGGCCACCGTGGCGAGGGCTTCCAGGCGCTCCTGGCGCTCACGCGCCTCGCGACCGTCCTCCGTGAGCTGGTTGCGCACGCGCTCGATCTGCTCGGCGATCGCGGGGTCAGCGTCGGTGGCGTCCTTCACGGCGCGGGTGCGGAAGTCCCGCCTGAGCGCCTCGCGCGCCTCGGTCTCGAGCGTGATCGAAGACTCCACGTGCGCGCGGAGCACGGCGACACGCTCGCGGAGCACCTGCGGGGAGGTCTGCTGCAGCCGCTCGACGGCCTCGCCCGCGATGGTGACCTCCGGCAGGCTGGCCACGGTGTCCGGTACCACCACCACGCTGTCCGCCGTCAGGCGGTCCAGGTCGAGGTGCGGGTTGGCGATCTTCAGCTCGCGCTCCACGCGCGTGCGGTCAGCCTCGGTGAGCGCTTCGGGGATCAGCTGGGCCTTCAGTGAGTTGGCTTCACGCTGGGACTTGAGTTTGACGACGCGCATTGGATTCTCACTCTCCCCGGTGTCTGCCGGGACGCTGTGTCCGGGCTAAGCGACGACGTTCAGGGCATCCCACGGTGGAGGCAGCGCCCCGCCCATGTTGATCGGCCCGCTGGTGATGTTGCCCACCACGGTGCTGCGTCCCGGGTCCACGTTCAGCATCATGGCGTTCCGGCCCGCCCGCACACGGTTGGAGTGCGCCGCGGCCAGCGTCGCGGTGACGGCGACCGCGGGGCTCTGCTCGTTCGTGTACACGCAGAGATTGTCCGCCATCTGGCACTCGCCGCGGACGCCGACGAGGATACCCGGCAGGGTGCCGGCGCCCTCGACGGTGTTGTGGTGCACCGCGGCGTGCTCCGTGCTGAGGTCGAAGGCCGCGGCGTAGTTGTCCGTCAGCAGCACCATGCGGTCGCCCGTCGTGCGGATCGCCGCCACGCCGTTGGCGATCCGCTGGAGGTCGCCGACCTCGACGGCGCCGATGAGGATCCCGCACCACCGCAGGTTGCCGTTCGCCTGCGTCGTGTCGGCGGTCACGGTGTTGCCGCTCACCTCGGCGTGGCCGAAGGGCGCCGCGACGTAGACACCCACGGCCACGGTGGCGTCGTTGTCTGTCCGCACGCGCGCGACGTGGTTGTCCCGCACCGAGAGGTCTAGGCTGCCCGCGGCCAGGATGCCGCCGACGAGGCCGCGTGTCTGCTGCCCATCGACATTGCTGACGGTGTTGTGGCTGATGTCCAGGTGACTGACGCGCTGCACCTGGATCGCGCTGGTGATGGCTGTCTGCTGCCCACGTGGGTGGATGTCCAGGACCTCGTTGCCCGTGATCCGGACCGTCTCACCGCCACCCCGCCCCGCGACGATGATGCCGCCGCCGGTGTCCTGGATGACGTTGTCCTGGATGTCGGCGGACGTCAGCATCGTGTTGACGCCGATCGCAGGGCCCTCCAGGGCACGGATGCGGTTGCCCGTGATGCTCGTCGGGCCGATTGGCGCACCGTCGTACCCCGGCTCCAGGATGATCCCGGAGACGCCGATGCGCTGTCCGTCGGCGGACTGAGGCGCCCAGAGCTCGTTCCGGTCGATGCGCAGCCCGTTCACGCCGGCGATGATGCCCGTGCCGGGGCCGTGGATGACGTTGTCGCTCACCTCGACGCGTGCGGTCGGAGCGCTCGCGCCGATGACGGTGACGCCGGCCACGGTGGCGCCGGACACGCGGTTGCGGGCGACGCGCACGTCCCCGCCAAAGAGCACCGCACCCTCCAGGTGGATGCCGCGTTCGGTCGTCATCAGGATGTTGTCATCGACCTGGAAGCCCTCGACCAGCAGGTACTGGGCCTCCTGACCGCCCAGCCACATCGCGAGGCCGACCGGTGCAGTGATGATGTTCTCCTTGATGTCGACGTACCAGACGATGCGGCTCAGGCCGATCGCCGGGGCGTTCGTCTCATCGCCGCCTGCGCTGGGTCGCGCCAGCACCAGCCGCTGGTAGTTCCCGTACAGGACCTGGTCCAGCGTGATGATCGGCCGGTTGACCTCCTGCAGCTGGGTCATCTGCATGTCGGTGATCGTGATGAGGAACGAGGAGCGCACCTCGAACAGCGTGCCCCAGCCGACCACCTGCGTGGCCGTGCCCTGGCCGCGGATCGTGATCGAGCGGGCGCCTTCGACGGTCACGCGGCGCTCGCCGAGCATGAAGATCCCGCGCCCGAGGCAGATCGTCCCGCCGGTCTCCTGGAGGGTGTCCACGGCCTCCTGGATGATGTTCGGGTTCGCCGCGAACTCCTCCGCGGAGATGCAGATCGTGCAGCAGCTCCCGCTGCCACCCACCTGGTCCGCGGGTGGCCACGGGATGCGGCAGTCCGTCTCCTCGTCCGGGAACGTGAGGACGGCGAGGCGGGCGAAGTGGTGGTGCGTGCCGCGAGGCGGGGCGGCGTCCAGCTCCTCGACGCTTGCGTCAGTCGTACGGGCCGCGAAGGTCCAGTAGTCACCGCTGTGGAACTGCCCGCCGGCCCCGGCCACCGAGAAGGTGATCTCGATCCCTGACTCGAGCGCCAGTGTCGTGCCCGCCGGCGGCACCGGGATGACCCCGTTGCTCGCGGGGGCGTCGAGGTAGAAGAACTCGTCGCCGTCCGAGTCGTAAACACTCCCGCCCTGGTCCCATCGCCGGACGATCAGGTGGCGCGCATCCGCCGTGTCGTCACCGGCTCCGCTCGGGAGCAGGTCGGCGGGGAGGTTCGGGGTGAACGTGATGGTCCGGGTGGCCTCGTCCGTGGTGATCTGCCGGATCTCGCCATGCCGGCGGCGCGGGTCGCCGTTGATGCCGGTCAGCTCGCGGCGGTCGTCGATGATCTCCACCCAGTCGCCGGTGTTGAACCGGAGGACGGAGTCATGCCCGAGGCTCTCGAGACGCAGCTCGTTCGCCGAGAGCACCTCGACGACCCCGCTCGCGACGGAGGCGTTCTCGCGCGACCACTTGAACGTCGCGGTGCCCACCGCGCCGCCGTCGTGGATCTGCACCCGGTAGAGGTGATTCTCGACGCCGCGGAAGCCACCCGAGGGAGGCATCTCGCAGGGCTCCTCGTCCTCGGGGACACCTACCGCAGCGGTGGTCAGGCGTCCCGCCGAGGGCCGGATGACCGCGGGCCAGCCCGCGATCTCCGAGTCGGGCGTGGAGCAGGTGACGTCGGCGCCCACGTCCGGCAACACCCGGACCTGCCACACGGTCTGCTGGCGGGTCGTCGTGTCGACGCCGACGGCGCTCTCGACGAGCCCGGGATCCTGGAGGTGGGTGACCTCGCGCTGCCAGACGTCGAGGTAGGCGAGGGCGCGGCCGGCCTCGGGGAGTGCGGGGGGCGTCGGGAAGTACGGCTGCGCGTCGTACGGAAGGCCATCCGCGCCGCGGACTTCCTCCAGCACGCGGTCGAACTCGAGGTCGCCGGCGCCGTGGTTCTCCGCGAGGAGGCCGTCCACGTACATACGGCCGCGGCCGATGGTGATGTCGCCGCCGGCGAGGGAGATCCGGAACGCGTCCGGGGTCTGGCGCGGGTAGACCGCGACGCCCTGGTGGTCGGGGTCCGGCTCGCGGCCGACGAGGTCGACGGTCTCCGCGCGGAACCTCCGGCCGACGACGTCGACCCACTCGTTCCAGTCCGCGTCCAGCTGCACGCGGCCCTGTTGCATGCGGACGCCGGACACGTCCGCGCTCGCGTCGAACCGCTCTCGGCTGTAGTCACCACTCATGGTCGGTGCTCCCGCATCTCAGGTCGCGTAATAGATGCCGGCCTCAAGGCCGAAGCGCAGGTATTCGGCGAGCCGAATGCGCAGGTTGGTTTCTCGGTGAGGCTGGTAGAGCAGGTGGAAGCCGCCCATCTCACCCTCGTCGTCCGCGCCTCGTCGGATGACGTCCGCGGTGTGGATGCTGACCTGGCCGTAGCCGGGGTCGCCGTACCGCAGCGAGGTGAAGTGAGGCCACAGCGTCGGCTGGTCCTCCTCGTCCGGGTGGCACTGGAAGCGACGAGGAACACGCGCGTCGCTCGGCACGAAGGAGAAGCGGACGCAACCGACCTGACGCCGGTCCGCCCAGACCGGGCCGGGCCAGGTGTCCCCGGCGGCGAGCCGGGCGACGAACATCGTGTTGGTCGCCTCGTCGATCTGGCGCGCGTGCAGCTTCCCCACCACCGTCACGCCGAGGAGCGTGAGGGCGCCGCCGGGAGCGAGGTCGCCGGCTGGCCCGCGGTACGCGACGAGTTCCTCGTCCGTCGCGTCGATGATGCTGTCGCGCACCACGACGCTCGCGACCTCGGTGATGTGCAGCGGCGCGAGGATCGAGGCCTCGATCTCCACCTGCGCGAAGGCGTGCTCGACGACCAGGCCCGGGGCGTCTGGCTCGGTGCCCACGCCGCCCGGGACGATGGTGCAGTGACGGATTACGAGCGTCCGCGGCTCGTCATCGCCGGCATCGGCGAGGTGGAGCGGTGCGCCGGTCAGCACGAGTCCGTCCAGCACGAGCGTCGCGCCAGCCCCGAGGGCGAGTTCGACCGGGCCGGCCGCCGTCAGGAGGGGGCGCGCGCCGTTTGCGGCGCGCACCGTGAGGGTCTCGCCGGCCGCGACCGTGATCGTCGTCGGCGCGTCGAAGCGGCCACTGCCGGCCAGTTCCACGGTGCCCGAGGTGGCCGTCGCGACCTCCGAGGCCAGCGCGGCGCTGTCCTCCACCGTGCGGATGTCGCCGAAGACGGGTGACGCCTCGCCGCGCTCGTACTCGCCTCCGCCGATCGGGGCCGAGAAGCCGTAGTGGAACGTGGCGACGACGGGTCGCTCGGGCGGGTCGCCGAAGGCGATCCGTCCCCGCGAGGGGTCGATCGCCACGCGCCCGCTGCTGGCTGCGGGCACGTGCGCCCAGCCCACCACGTTGCCGCCGCCGTCCAGCAGGTCGCCGAGGTCGCACACGCTCACGTTGCTGCTCGAGATCGCCTCGTACGGATCGTCCTCGGTCGCGCCGGCCATCTCCAGGCTCACGCTGAGCGCGGGGCCGTAGTACCGGTCGCGGTGTGCGGCCATCCAGCGCAGCGGGATGGGGAGGGGCAGGTGGATCGGCTCGGCGAGCTGCGTGATGTCCGCCTCGGTCTCGGGTCGCGTGAACAACGGCTGGTCCATCCCGAGCGGGTGGACGCGCGCCAGGCGACCAGTGGCGTCGAGGCCGTCGACGACCAGGGGCGTGCGCGTCAGGCTGTACGCGCCGAGGCGCCAGAGGAACAGGCCGACGTTCGGGAGGTTGTAGGGCAGACCGCCCCGCTCGACGTGGCGCACGTTCACGGTGTGGAGCGTGGTGTCGAAGGCCGTCCCGCCCCACAACAGCTGCTGCGATGCGCGCGTGTCGGGTGCGTACGCGGCATCCAGGCGGATGTGGTTCATGTGCTGCGTCCAGCCGAGGCGGGAGAAGTACTCGACGGCGCGCGCCGGCCAGCCCGTGACGTCGCGCGCGAGTTGCTCGAGCATCGCCGGGGTGCCCTTCCGGCTGACGTACGCAACCTGGTTCGCGACTTCCGCACGCGACGAGGTCAGGCGCGGCACCACGCCATGCAGCGGCCGGTATCCGACGAGGTCGCCGATGTATGGCGCGACCCACTCGGCGCAGGTCTCGATGAACTGGTCGTCGTAGAGCCGGTC
>JALOAM010000099.1 GCA_023228765.1 Dehalococcoidia bacterium | reverse complement strand
GCCGTCCATCTGCGCGGCCCCTGTGATCATGTTCTTGATGTAGTCGGCGTGGCCCGGGCAGTCCACGTGCGCGTAGTGGCGCTTCTCCGTCTGGTACTCGATGTGGCTGATCGCAATGGTGATGCCGCGTGCGCGCTCCTCGGGGGCGTTGTCGATGTCCTCGAACTTCGAGAAGTCCGCGAACCCGCGCAGCGCCAGCGTCTTCGTGATCGCCGCCGTCAGCGACGTCTTCCCGTGGTCCACGTGACCGATCGTCCCCACGTTCAGGTGAGGCTTCGTCCGCTCGAATACGCCCTTGGCCATCGTTGTCTACCTATTCCCTGAGAACGCGTCTCGAGTTGGGGCGGTCCGGTTAGGACGCCTTCGCCTTGCTGATTTCGTCCGCGATGTTCGACGGCACCTGCTCGTAGTGGTCGAACTCCATCGAGGACGTCGCCCGCCCCTGGGTCATGGACCGCAGGTCGGTCGTATAGCCGAACATCTCGGACAGCGGCACGAACGCCTTCACGATCCGGGTGTTCGCCACGGTGTCCGAACCCTGCACCAGTCCGCGCCGGCTGCTGACGTCGCCCAGCACGTCGCCGAAGTAGTCCTCCGGCGTGGTGATCTCCACCTTCATGATGGGCTCCAGCAGGACCGAACCGGCCGCCGCGAGCGCCTCGCGCATGCCGATCGAGCCAGCCGTCTCGAACGCCATTTCGTTCGAGTCGACCTCGTGGTACGAGCCATCGACCACGGCGACCTTCACGTCCACCACCGGGTACCCGGCGCGGACACCAGAGCCCAGGGCGCCCTCCACGCCGCGGCGGACCGCACCCACGTACTCGCGCGGGATGGAGCCACCGACGGTCTTGTCCTCGAACGAGAAGCCCGCGCCCGGCTCCTGCGGCTCGATCTCGAGCACACAGTGTCCGTACTGGCCGCGGCCACCGGTCTGGCGGACGAAGCGGCCCTCGGCGCGGGCGGGGCGCGTCACGGTCTCGCGGTAGGACACCTGCGGCTTGCCGGTGTTCGCCTCCACCTTGTACTCGCGCCGCATGCGGTCAACGATGACCTCGAGGTGCAGCTCGCCCATCCCGGAGATGACGGTCTGGCCGGTCTCCGCGTCGTTCCGCACGCGGAACGTGGGGTCTTCCTCGCCGAGCTTCTGCAGCGCCTCGCCCATCTTCGCCTGGTCCTCGCGGGTCTTCGGCTCGACGGCGATGGTGATGACTGGCTCGGGGAACGTGATGCTCTCCAGGAGCACCGGGTTCTCACGGTCGCAGAGGGTGTCACCGGTGAAGGTGTCCTTCAGGCCGATCGCGGCGGCGATGTCGCCCGCGAACACCTCGTCCACTTCCTCGCGACTCACGGCGTGCATCTTCACGATGCGGCCGAAGCGCTCGCGCTTCCCGCGGGTGGTGTTGGCGACCTGGTCGCCGGTGCGCACCACGCCGGAGTAGACGCGGAAGAACACGAGGCGGCCGACGAACGGGTCCGCCACCACCTTGAACGCGATCGCGGTCAGCGGCTCGTTGTCGTCCGGGTGCCGCTCGATGATCGTCTCCTCGTCGTCCACGGCGTGCGCCGGCACCGGCGGCACGTCCACGGGGGACGGGAGGTAGGCGACCACGGCGTCCAGCAGCGGCTGGATGCCCTTGTCCTTCAGCGCGGAGCCACAGAGGACGGGCGTGATCTTGCCGGCAATGGTGGCGCGACGGATCGCGGCGTTCAGGAGCTCCTCGGAAAGCGTCTCGCCCTCCAGGTAGACCTCCATCGCCTCGTCGTCGTTCTCGGCGACCAGCTCGCAGAGGACCTCGCGCGCCTGCTGCGCAGCGTCGGCCAGCTCCGCGGGGATGTCACCCTCGGTGATCTCGCGACCGCGCTCACCGAGGAAGGTGAGCGCCTTCATGCGGATTACGTCGATGGCACCGGTAAAGCTGTCCTCAGCGCCGATCGGGAGCTGGATCGGCACGGGGACCGCGCCCAGGCGGTCCTTGATCATCTGGACGCAGCGCTCGAAGTTCGCGCCCATGCGGTCCATCTTGTTCACGAAGCAGAGCCGCGGCACGGAGTACTTGTCCGCCTGGCGCCACACCGTCTCGGACTGCGGCTCAACGCCGGCGACGCCGTCGAACACCACCACGCCGCCGTCCAGGACGCGCAGCGACCGCTCCACCTCGACCGTGAAGTCGACGTGGCCGGGGGTGTCGATGATGTTGACGACCTTGCCGTTCCACTGGGCAGTGGTCGCGGCGGACGTGATCGTGATACCGCGCTCGCGCTCCTGCTCCATCCAGTCCATCACCGCGGTGCCCTCGTGGGTCTCACCGATCTTGTGAGTGCGGCCGGTGTAGTACAGGATGCGCTCGGTCGTGGTCGTCTTACCGGCATCAATGTGCGCGATGATGCCGATGTTGCGCATGTCGTGTACCGGGACTGTCCGGGGCATGTCGTCTTCCTCGAAACTCCGGTGGCGGACGCCACCCTCCGATGCGGCCCGTGTGGGCCGGCGTTACCGGCGGGCGTCTACCAGCGGTAGTGCACGAACGCGCGGTTGGCTTCCGCCATCCGGTGCGTTTCTTCCTTGCGGCGCACGGCGTTGCCCTGGTTGTTAGCAGCGTCGAGCAGCTCGGCGGCGAGCTTTTCCATCATCGAGTGGCCGGAGCGCCGTCGCGCCGACTCCCGCAGCCAGCGGAGCGCCAGCGTCTGGCGGCGCTCACCACGGATATCGATCGGCACCTGGTACGTCGCGCCACCCACGCGCCGAGGCTTCACCTCGATCACCGGGGTCACGTTGCGCAGGGCCTGGTCGAAGATGTCGATCCCGCGGCGGCCCGTCACTTCCTCGATCCGGTCGAAGGCGCCATACACCACCTTCTCGGCGGTGCCCTTCTTGCCGCTGAGCATCAGCATGTTGACCAGCTTGGTCACCGTGCGAGACCCGAAGCGGGGGTCCGGATGAGTGGGGCGGATCGGAGCGCGGTTACGTCGCATCTGGTTCTCTCAGACTCCCTGGGGCCTACGCGCCCTTGCGCGTGCCGTACTTGCTGCGGCCGCGCTTCCGGTTCTTCACGCCCTGCGCGTCCAGCGCGCCACGGACGATGTGGTAACGGACGCCCGGGAGGTCCTTCACACGACCGCCACGGATCAGGACCACGGAGTGCTCCTGGAGGTTGTGACCCTCGCCCGGGATGTACGCCGTGACCTCGATGTTGTTGGAGAGCCGGACACGCGCGACCTTGCGGAGGGCGGAGTTCGGCTTCTTCGGGGTGACGGTGCGCACCTGGGTGCAGACGCCGCGCTTCTGCGGCGACCCCTTGGCACTGCGGACCATCCGGTTCTTCAGCGTGTTGAACCGGAAGCGCAGCGCCGGCGCCTTCGTTCCCTTGTGTACCTGGGCCCGCGGGCGGCGGACCAGCTGGTTGATCGTCGGCACGCCGACTCCCTACCCATGCCCCCGGATCCATCCCCACATCGTGGGGTGGCCGAAGGTCGCAAAAATGGCAACAACAACGGCCGGATGACCTGGCCTCGAACCTGCGCGGCGGGCGATCGCTCGCCCTGTGAAGCCGCCGGTTTTCGAGCCCTGTCGGTCACACGACCGATCGCGAGGGTTCCATGTGCGCCTGTTTTAGAGGCGCAAGGATTGAGTCTGAGGCTACTCGACGACTGTGTCAAACCCGGCTTGCGGATCGCACCGATCCGCGGGTAGGGGAGACGGAGGCGCCAGACGCTCCCACCACATCAGTACCCGCATGTGGGAGCGCAGCCCGCTCATCGCGAACCGTAGCAGGATATCCCCCTGCTGCTTATGTGCGAGAGTCGATCCCCCGCGGAGGCACGCCGCCCCGTCCGAGGCCGCCCGAGCGCAGGTCCGAGAACTAGGGGAATCTCCCTACCGGCGGAAGATCACCTTCGTGAACGACTCCCGGAGCGGCGGCAGGCTAGGGTCGTCCCCCTCCGGCGCCTGGGCACGCCGTTCCTCGTACATGCGCACCATGTCCGCCTCGGTGCGTCCGCCCATCTGCGAGGTATGCGCGAGGATCGCTCGGATCTTGGTGCGGAAGTGACCGCTGATGTCCACGTGGTAGTCGGCGGCGCCCGGCCCGGCCATCCCGCCCCCGGCGAGGAGCATCGCAGCGGGGCGATGCGGCTCGAGCCCCTCCTCCTTGTCGAGCGGGTAGTAGAGGTGGTCGTCCGAGGAGGGATAGATCGCGTCGTAGGTCGCTTGCCCGGCGACACGGTGGTCGCGGTGGTTGAACCCCGGGCGGAACCCGTCCCACGTGATCACCAGCTCCGGCCGGCTGCGGCGGATGTGACGCACAATCAGCGCGCGGAGTTCGTCGTCGTTCGCGGTGCCACCGTCGTGGAAGCCCAGGAACACCGGTTCCGACGCGCCGAGGATGGCGGCGGCGTTTCGGGCTTCCTCCTCGCGCTCGCCGGCCAGCATCTGGCCGGTCACGCTCGGGTCCTTCGTCCCCTTGTTCCCGCTGGTCGTCACGATGATGTCGACCCGCCAGCCCTCCGCGCAGAGTCGCGCGACCGTCCCGCCCGAGGTGAACTCGAGGTCGTCGGGGTGCGCGAACACGCAGAGCGCGCGCTTCGCGAACTTGCGCCCGACCTCCGAGATCAGGTCCTTCGCGGGATCGATCTCGATCTGGCCCGAACGCCGAGGCGTCACGGCGGACGAAGCGGACGAGGAGCGGCGGCGCTGTGTGACCATGCCCGGCAGTCTACCCCCGCCCTGCACCTCCCACGATCCGGCTCCCGCTACTCGGACGGCAGCAGCCAGCTCCCACCCCCGGGAGACACGACCATGATCGGCTGGCCGTTCTTGAGCGCGGACAGCGTCTGCGTGAAGGCCGGAGCACCCGGGCGATAGCTGCGCCACGTCCCGGCGTCGAGCACCCAGAGGGCCTCGATCTCCGCGTCCGCGCCGAGGATGGCTCGGGACGGGGGCTGCCCTTCCGCGCCGAACCACACGAGGGCGGTGACGCCCTCGTGCAGGGTGCGCTCCGCGACCGGGCGCATCATCACACCGAAGACGCCGGTCTGGTCCAGCCACGCGAGGAGGCCGAAGCCGCCGTCCTCCAACGGGACGACGACGGACTCGACCGGGATCCAACGCCCGACCTCGGTATCGAGCCGCGCGAGGGTGATCTGCTCGACGCGGACATCCGCCGGGAGGGAACCCTCCGCGATCTCAAGCGAGACCAGCGTGGGGTCTTCCTCGACGCTCGCGTCCTCGATCGACGCGGCACCGAGGATCGAGTCCGCGATGGCACCCGCGTCGTCGAAGAGGAAGCCCCAGCCGAGCATGCCTGGGAACTCGGAGTTCACCGACGCCGGGAAGAGGCCGTTGAGCGCGGCCTCCAGGTTCGCGAAGAACTGCTCGAAGTACGACACGAAGACGTCTTCGAGGAAGTCGAACGTCATAAGCCCGGAGAGCGGGCTGATGTTGAAGGGATCGCCGCCGGCGAGGCCCGAGGCGATCGCCGCGGGGATCGAGTTGGCCCACCAACCCACCGGGTCAAACGTGCTCTGAGGCAGGCCAAGCGAGATCCGGCTGGCGTCCTCGAATCTCAGGATGTCGTTGGGAGTGCTCGTGATCTGAGCCCTCGTGAGGTCGTTCGGGTCGATGACGCCGGGCGGGAACAGCCCGGTCTCCGTCAGGACATCCGCCTTCTCCTGCTCGGACAGCAGATCCATCCACGGTGTCAGCAGGTCGATCGGGTCATCCTCGGGCGGTGGGGGCGGAGCGGGAGCCACCCAGGTGACGGCCGCCATCTCCTCAAGCGGTGGAGTGACGGTGGTCTCGCTCGACGAGTCGCCGAACATGACCGTGGCGGAGATGGAGTCGGTGCCGGCGACCGTGCCGGTGTAGAAGAACTGATTCCCGTCCTGCACCATCGCGGCGTCCTGGTGCGGGCCATCCACGTCGACGTTCAGCCGCACGTCTTCGACCGTCTCGTCATCGCTGTTCAGCACCTGCGCGGTGATCGAGAGCTCCTCGCCCACCGTCGGGGATACGGGATCGACCGCCACCGTCACCCTCTCGAGCCAGTTGCTCGCGTCCACGCCGCTTCCGATTGCAGCCGCAGCGGGGCCGGCAACGGAGCCCCACCAGTTGTCCGACGCGTCGACCAGCGGGCTCGGTGTATAGACCAGAGCTGCCGTTGCGGTGGAGCCCCCGAGAAAGGCCGAGTGAGAGATCGTCCCACCGGCGATCCGCAGGGCTTGGTCGTCGGCAAACAGAGACTCGTCAATGTCAGCTTCCACTGACGAGAAGACAGCCGAAGCAGCGGTGTCGGCGGTGTTCCCATCGAAGGTGGCGCGTTCGATCGTCAGCGAACCGCCGGCCTGGTAGATCGCACCACCTCGCGAACTCGCGGTGTTCGACTCGAACGTCGTGTCCCGGACGATGAGCGCTCCCGTGGAGTAGATGGCGCCACCATTGGAAGCCTCGTTCGAGACGAAGTGCACATCCTCCACCGTGAGTTCGTCGCCCTGGGCGGAGATCGCCCCTCCATCCGTGTTCGACGCACCATCCTTGATGGTCAGGTTTCGCAGTGTGAGCGAGTGTCCTGGTTGCACAACGACGACTCCCTGGGTGTTCCCCTGGAGGATCGTTTCGTCCCTGCTCACACCCTCGATGGTGACCGCCCCATCGATGATGATCTCGGGGAGGTCCGTATAGGTCCCCGCGGGGAGCGTGTACGTGCCCGACTGAACGCTCAGGAAGCCGGATGGCGTCGCAGCGAATGCCGCCTCCAGCGTCGGGTAGGTGCAGTCGTCCGCACATACGCTCTGCGCAGCCAGCGCCGGCGTAGCCATGAGGAGCCACGCGCCGAAGACCGCTGCGAGGGCAACGAGAAGCAGCGGGGGCAGCGATCGCTGCACTCGCGAAGCGAAGGTGAAGCCAGACATCGGGACCCCAGATCCAGGAGGCCCCGGAGTACGGGGGGCCTCGGGTACGTACTACCGGCGAGCACGCTACCGATCGAGGGCGATGCTGCCAACCCGCCACATGGCTAGATCAGTACGGGTGCGCCCAGCTCCTGCGCCTTCGCACGGATCTCCTCGACGAGCGAGCGCTGGAGCGGGATGCCCTCGCGGGAGCGGCGTTCGAGGACCTCGGCCTCGGGGTCGCCGGCGACGAGGACGCGGTCGCTGCCGGGCGCCGCAGGCGTCGAGTGCAGATCGGCGATCATCGCGTCCATGTGCGCCTTGAACTCCTCCACCGGCCGGAAGCGCGCGATGTCGATCGCCATGAACCATGCCTGGTTGTGGCCCGTCGGAAGCTCGCGGCTGAACCCTCCGCCGGAGAGCAACCCTGCCAGGATGTCCACCATCACCCCGAGCCCGTACCCCTTGTGCCCGCCGAGGACCAACGACCCGCCGAGGGGTTCGAGCGTCCACCAGTCCGCGGACTTCTCGGGCGGCTCGGTGACGGGGGTGCCGTCCTCGGTGGTCGCGGCCCAGCCCTCCGGCAGCGGCAGGCCGAGGCGCTGCGCGACGCGGATCTTGCCGTTCGCCACGGTGGTCGTCGCCATGTCGAGCACGAACGCCCGCTCCCGGCCGGCCGGCGCGGCGAATGCGATCGGGTTCGTCCCCACCCGCGCGCCGAGGCCCCCGACGGGCCGCATGTGCGGCGTGCTGTTCGTCACGCACATACCGATCATGTCGTGCTCCAGCGCCATCATCGGGTAGTACGCCGCCATCCCGATGTGGTGCCCTCGGCGCAGCGTCACCATCCCGATGCCGACCTCGCGGGCCTTCTCGATCGCCATGCTCATCGCGCGATGCGCGCCGACAAACCCGAACCCGTTGCCGTTGTCGATCACTGCCGTGGAGGGCGTCTCGGACACCACCTCGAGCGTCTGCGGCACGGTGTAGTTCCCCGTGTCGATATCGGTGACGTAGCGCACGGTGTTCAGCGCCCCGTGCGAGTCCACCCCTCGGAAGTCGGCGGTCACCAGGATCTCCGCCACGATCCGCGCGTGCTCCTCTGGCGTCCCCCGCGCGACGAACACCGCCGCCACCTGCTCCCGCAACGCCGAGGCGTCCACGATCACCGCGTCCTCGGCGCGCACGCGCATCTTGTCCTGCACCATCGGATCGCCCCCTCCCCCGCACCCACCTTCGCCCAAGGACGGTAGCGGAACGACGCGAGGGTGTGCGGCCGCGCGCTCCTCTCGCCCTCTGGACTCCGACCCCCTCGCCCGCTTCGCGGGAGAGGGGTTGGGGTGAGGATCTGCTCTGCATCTGCTCAGCGAGCACCTTCGCCCCTTCGCCTCCCGCCTCCGACCCCCTCTCCCGGTTCCGGGAGAGGGTTGGGGTGAGGGCCCTCTGCACACCACATCGCGGTCGCCTCGGCAGTTCGGACAGGCGGTCCCGGAAGAGGCCCTCACCCCCAGCCCCTCTCCCGAAACCGGGAGAGGGGGGCCAGAACCAGAAACAGGATTCGGGATTGGATCGAGGGCGGAACAAGACCCTCCCCTCCCCCGCTTGGCGGGCGAGAGGTCAGGGACAGAGGTGGGACGGGCACTCCCCCTTCCGAGTCCGACTCCGACTCCCCTCTCCCGGTTTCGGGAGAGGGGCCGGGGGTGAGGACCCCGTCCGGCAACGACGCCTGAGCGCAGAGCAAAGAGAGCGGAAGAGACCCTCACCCCAACCCTCTCCCGCCGAGCCGGGCGAGGGGGTCAGAAGGCAGAGGGGGTCTGGATCAGACCGCAGTCGCGTCCGCGGGGCGGGCGTGGGCGGCGACCAGCTCGTCGTACAGCGCGGCGACGGATGCGGCGACGCGGGTCCAGGCGTAGGACTCCTCCATGCGGAGGCGGGCGGAGGCGCCGAGGGCGCGGCGAAGCTCGTCGTTCGCGAAGAGGAGGTCGAACTTCTCGGCGAACGGCTCGGGACAGCGCCACGCGATGAGGTAGCCGGTGCGGCCGTCGACCACCGTGGAGGCGAGACCGCCGACGCGGCTGGCGACGACCGGGACGCCGGACGACATGGCTTCCACCGCGACGAGGCCAAACGACTCGTAGAACGAGGGCATCGCGACGACATCGGCGGCGCGGTAGTAGTCCGGGAGCTCCTCGTGGCCGCGGGCGCCGAGGAGGTGGACGTGGTCCTCCACGCCGCAGGCGCGCGCGATCGTGGCGAGGCGGTGGAGCTCGGGCTGGGCACGCTCGTCGCCGCCGATGATGTAGAGGCCGACGCGATCGAGGTCGCTCATCGCGCTGAGCGACTGGATGAGGATGTCGAGGCCCTTCAGCGGCTCGATGCGTCCGACCGCGAGGATCACGCGTTCGTCCTCGGGCAATCCGACGCGGCGACGCGCCTCGGCCCGGTCAGCAGGCGAGAACTGGTCGAGGTCGACGCCGAGCGGGATCACGGAGACCTTCGAGGGGGAGACACCGTAGATCTGGCGCAGGAGCCGTCGCTCGTGCTCCGTGGCCGCGACGACACGGTCGAGGCGGCGGACGAGACGGCGTTCGGCCTCCAGGCGCACCTCCGGCTCGCGCTCGGATGCGCGGGCGCGCAGCTTCACGTCGCCCAGCGTGTGGAACATCGCCGCGTGCGGCACGTCCCAGCGCCCGGCGAGGGCGTCCCCGGCCTCCGCGGACAGCCAGTAGTGCGAGTGGATCAGGTCGTACGTGACGCCCTCGGCGGCGGCGAACGCCTCGACGCCCGCGGCGAACGCGTGGACCAGGGCGGGGAGGTCTTCCTTCTCGACGTGGGCGGCGGGGCCAGCCTCGATCTGCACGAGGCGGGCACCGGGGGCGATCTCCGCGACCTCCGGCAGCGAGGCGTCCGAGCGGCGGGTGAACACGTCCACCTTGAGGCCGCTCGTGCCCCCTCCACCGGCGGCGAGCAGGGTCGCGACCTCGCGGACGTACACGTTCATGCCGCCGGTCTCGCGCCCACCCAGCGCCGCCAGCGGCGACGTGTGCATGGAGAGCATGGCCACTCGCCGGACGCGCGACGCGCCGGGTGAGCCAGGCTGCTGGAGAGGCGGCGTTACCGTCACGAGTCGCCGATCAACCGCAGAAACTCTTGCCTCGTGTTCTCGTCATCGCGGAAGCGGCCCCGCATCGCAGACGTCACCATGGCACTCCCGGGCTTGCGAATGCCTCGCGAGGTCATGCAGAGGTGTTCCGCCTCGATCACGACGCCGACACCCTTCGCGCCGATGACGTGCTCGATGCAGTCCGCGATCTGGCTCGTCAGGCGCTCCTGCACCTGCGGACGCCGCGCGTAGATCTCCACGGCGCGCGCCAGCTTCGAGAGACCCACGATGCGCCCGTCCGGCAGGTAGCCCACGTGCGCGATGCCGTGGAACGGCAGGAAGTGGTGCTCACACATCGAGTAGAAGGGGATGTCCTTCAGGATCACCATCTCGCTGTGGCCCTCGGCGAACTGGACCTCCAGCGGCTCGTGCGGGTCCAGCCACAGGCCCTCGAACAGCTCGAGGTACATGTCCGCGATCCGCCGAGGCGTCTCCGCGAGGCCCTCCGAGGCGGTATCGAGCCCCAGGGCATCGATCATCTGCCGCGCCGCCTGCATCACCGCATCGCGGTCCGGCTCTCGAACGATCTGTCCCGTCATGCGTTCCCCGCCATGTCCGCGGTGCTGCCTCACCCGCTCCCCGTTGCCGGCCCTGCCCCTTGAGCGGGGAGGATGCCGGAGGGGTGAAGCCCACCTCAATCAACCAGAGGAACCTCTGACTGACCCGTTCGCACCATCTGATTATTACCTGGACCGCCCACGCAGGATTAATTACTGCGGGTAAGCCAATGCTACGCCCATCCGAGCACCCGCGCGACGGCGTCCACGTCCGCCGGCGCCTCGTGCGTGATCGCCTCCACCTTGAGCGCCGTATCCGGATCCTTCAGGCCATGGCCGGTGATGATGCACACGGCCACCTGCCCGCTGAGGTCCGCGCCCTCCCGGTGGCGTCGCACGAGACCGGCCACCGAGGCCGCCGAGGCCGGTTCGCAGAACACGCCCTCCTGGCTCGCGAGGAGCCGGTACGCCTCCAGGATCTCGTCGTCGGTCACGGCGGTGATGCCGCCCCCCGAGGCGTCGCGCGCCTCGATCGCACCGTCCCATGAGGCCGGGTTGCCGATGCGGATCGCCGTCGCAACCGTCTCCGGGTGTGCGACGGGCGCGCCGCTCACCAGCGGCGCGGCGCCGGCGGCCTGGAAGCCCCACATCTTCGGGGACTGCGTGGACTTCTCCGCGTGCTCGTACTCGACAAAGCCACGCCAGTAGGCGGTGATGTTGCCGGCATTGCCGACGGGGATGCAGAGGAGGTCCGGCGCGTCGCCCAGCTCGTCCACGATCTCGAACGCGGCGGTCTTCTGGCCCTCGATCCGGTGAGGGTTCACCGAGTTCACGAGGGCGACCTCGTGACTCTCCGCCAGCTCGCGCACGATCGTGAGGGCGTCGTCGAACGAGCCCTCGATCTGCACGATCTGGGCGCCGTGCATCACGGCCTGGGCGAGCTTACCCATCGCGATCTTGCCGTGCGGCACCACCACGTAACACTCGAGCCCGTGGCGCACGGCGTACGCCGCCGCCGCCGCCGAGGTGTTCCCGGTGGACGCGCAGATCAC
>JALOAM010000145.1 GCA_023228765.1 Dehalococcoidia bacterium | reverse complement strand
CGGCGGCCTTCGCAACGGCCATGACCATCCCTCGGTCCTTGAAGGAGCCCGTCGGGTTCACGTACTCGAGCTTGAAGTACAGCTCCTTGAGGCCCAGCAGCGCCTCGATGTGCCGAGAGCGCAGCAGGGGCGTGCCGCCCTCGCCGAGGGTGACCATCGGCGTCTCGTCAGTGACGGGGAGGCGGTCACGGTAGCGCTCCAGGATGAAGCGCGGGACGGCGGAGCTGGTGGGTGCGGTCATCGTTGTGACTCCACTAAAGAGGGTGTTCCTGCTCCGACTCGTCCGTGTCCTCCGACAGCCGCACCAGCAACTGGCGCGACAGGCGGATCTCGCGCTCCATGTCCTCGATCACGCGGCGGTGACTGGCCTGCTCCGCCTTCACCTGGCGGCGCATGTGCTCGAGGAAGGTGTCGCGCTGGCCCTCGATCCGCTCGGTCAGCGCCCGGCGCTGCTCGGCCTCGCCGGCGACCTGCCGCTGGAGGAGTGCCCGCGCCTCCGAGGACTCCGCGACCGCGCGGGCGAGTTCCTCGATGCGTTCCTCGATCTGCGTCATGCGGTCCTCGAGGCGGGCGCGGTTCGCGCGCTGCTGCGCGATCACCTCGCGCAGCTCGGCCTCGCGGTCGCGGACCGCACGGAGCGCGGCGACCTCCTCGTCGAGGCGGTGCTGGTCCAGCGTCACCGCGCGCGAGCGTGCCTCGGCGGCTTCGAGCGCGGACATGAGGCCCGTGATGCTGGAGGCGAGCCGCGCGACCTCCGTACCGAGGTGGCGGTTGCCCTCGAACTCCGCGGCGACGCGACGTTCGAGGGCTTCGAGTCGCGCCTCCACGCCGTCACCCTCGTGGCCGACCTCGGCGATCTCGTCGGCGAAGTGGCGCTGGCGCAGCGTCTCCGCGGAGGCGCGCCCGTCGATCTCGTCGAGTCGGGTCGCGATCACCTGGAGGGCGCGGAACAGCTCCTGCTGGTTCTCAGCGTCCCGGCCCCGGAAGCGTTCGACCTGCGCGACGAGGTCGCGGCGGAGTGCGGCCTCCTGGGCCAGGCGCTCACCCAGCTCCGAGAGCTCCTGGCGCACCTCGCGCGTCTGCTCCTGGCCGGCCTCGTGCCGCGTCGTGCGGCCCTCGACGACCTGGAGGCTGTCGCGGAGGCGGGAGACGTCCTCGGACTGCGTGCGGAGGACCGTCTCCACCTGGTCCAGCTCGCGGGTCAGCAGGTCCACGCGGCGGAGGGCGTCCTGCACGCCGTCCGCGACCCACGTGCCGCGGAGGGGATCCTCCGGGCGGTCGCGCAACAGTCCACCGTCGAGGGAGCCGCCATCCGGCGTGCGGTCACGCGGGCCCTCGGAGGTCATCGCGCTAGCCCTCCATCGGAAGGACGTTGCCGATCTCGCGGACCACGTCCAGCTCCCGGATGACATCGAGCGCGGCAGCGAAGGCTCGCCCGGGCGCGCCGTGGGTGGTGAGCACCAGCTCCGCCGTGCCCTCGTCGCCGCCGGTGTACTCGGACTCGTACTGGAGCACCGAGGAGATCGAGACGCCCTCGTCGCCGAGCGCGGTGGCGATGGCTGCGAGCACGCCGGGCTGGTCGAGGACACCGATACGCAGGTAGGCGCGGGCCTCGTGCTCCTCTGCCGGACGGACGCGCAGCTTGCGCCGCGGGATGAAGGCGAGCGGCTTCCGACCCTGCGCCACGTCCTGCGCGACATCGAGCACGTCCGCGAGGATCGAGGAGGCCGTCGGGCCCTGGCCGGCGCCCGGTCCCTCGAACATCACGCGCCCGACGAGATCGCCCTCGAACTGCACGGCGTTCAGGACGCCGTCCACCTTCGCGAGCGGCTCCGAAGCGCCGACGAGCGTGGGGCGCACGGTCGCCTCGATCTCACCGTCGACGAGGCGCGCGCGGGCGAGGAGCTTGATCACGTATCCGAGCTGTGCGGCATACGCGATATCGCGCGCCGTGATCGTGGAGATGCCGCGCCGGTCCACCTCGGTCGGCGCGACGTCGACGTTGAAGGCGAGTCCGCAGAGGACCGCGATCTTGTACGCGGCGTCGATGCCCTCCACGTCCGCGGTGGGGTCAGGCTCGGCGTAGCCGAGGCGCTGCGCCTCCGCGAGCACTTCCTCGTACCCCGCGCCCTGCTGGGTCATGGCGGTGAGCATGTAGTTTGTGGTGCCGTTGATGATCGCGGTGACGGCGGTCACCTCGTTCGCGAGGAGGTCGCGCGAGAGCGGGGCGATCACGGGGATGCCCCCGCCCACGGAGGCCTCGTACTGGAGTCGCACGCCTCGGTCGTACGCCAGCTGGAGGAGCGCGGCGCCGTGCTTCGCCATCACCTCCTTGTTCGCGGTGACGACGTGGCGGCCGGAGTTCAGCGCCATCTCGATATAGGTGCGCGCCGGCTCCTCGCCGCCCATGAACTCGATCACGATCGACGCGCCCTCATCGGCGAGCACGTCCTCGATGCGGTCCGTGATCTGCGAGGGCTCGAGGCCGGGACGGGCCTTCGAGGTGTCCCGCACCAGCACGCGGCGGACCTCCAGCGGCGCGCCGACGCGGGCGGCGTACCGCTCCCCCGCGCGCTGCACTGCGGCGACCACGGCGGAACCGATGTTCCCCGCGCCGAGGAGCGCAAGCCCGATGGGGGCGGCGGAGGTGGAGCTAGCCACGGAGGTAGTCCAGGACCTGGTCGCGGATCCACTGGTCCTCGCCGGAGGAGAGGTCGCGCTCCACGCCGACCGTGGCCTCCTGCGCTTCCTTCCAGTCGTTGAGGGCGCGGCGGGCGAGCTGGTCCTTCACGGCTTCGTCGTAGGGCTGGTCGGTCGTGCGCTCCACCATGAAGTAGACCTCGTAGCCCACGCGGCGCGAGTCCTCCACGACGTCCGAGACATCGCCGGTCTGGAGGTCCTGCAGGGCCGGGGTCACGCGTTCGTTCAGGCTCGTCGGGGCGAACCACCCCAGCTCGGTCACGGCGTCCGCGCTCTCCAGGATGCCCTCCGCGGTTGCGGTCTCGGCGAAGTCGGCGCCGCCACGCACCGCGTCGATGAGCCGCTGGGCGGCGGCGCGGTCGTCCGTCTGCACCATGAGCAGCTCGAACTGGTCGCCGGACTCCGGCAGCTCGCCGCGGAACTGCTCCTCGAGGCGCTCCTCGATGAGGCCGGCGCGGATGATCTCCTCGAGCTGGGTGCGCCCGATGGGCGCCTGCCGGAGGAACGTGGCGAGCGCATCGGCGTACTGCTGGTCCGTGTAGGGGGTAGCCTCTGGCGTCGGCGTGCCGGTCTCCGCCGGGGTCGCCGTCGGCGTCTCCGTGGCGAGCTCGGTCGCGGTCACCTCGGCGGTCCCGGTGGCCTCACCGGTGGCGGACGCCTCGGGCGTCGCTTCCGGAGTCGCGGTCTCCTCCAGCTGAGGAACGCTGAGGCCGAGCTGCTGCGCGATGGCGTCGCGGACCTCCTGGTCCGTGACCTCGGCGACCATGGGCGCGCCCACCTGGAACAGGATCTCCTGGCCGATGAGCGAGTCGATCGCGGTGTTGGCCGGGTCCTGCTGCGCGTCGCCGCTGCCAGGGGTCACGAGGTACTTCGCCCGATCGGCGATATCACTCGCGGAGAAGTCGGCGTCGCCGACGGTCAGGACATGCGCGCGGGGCGGGAGGATGACCGTCATCACCACGCCGACCACGACGACGAGGATGACCAGCGCGAGGATACCGCCCGCGGCGAGGTAGATCAGGTTCTGCTGGCGGTCGCCCTCCGGGCCGTGGGTGCGACGCCGGCGCGCGGCGCGCTCCTCCCGCTCGTGCTGTCGCTGCTCGCGCGCTGCGCGCTTGTCAGCCTTCGAGGAACCCGCCACGGGCTGCGTTCCTTCCGACAGACGCCGCCGCGAGGCCTGCAGAACCCTCGCGACGGCGTCCCACGATCATGCCGGCAATCAGTGCGTCCCCGGGGAGCGGGTCCGGGTGCAGCGCCGGTCTACCGGCGCGAGCCGCCGGACACCCGGACGTGTTCCGAGGTGTACGGGATCAGCGCCAGGTGCCGCGCGCGCTTGATCGCCTGCGACACGACGCGCTGGTGCTTCGCGCAGGTACCCACCTTGCGGCGGGGCTCCATCTTGCCGCGCTCCGTGATGTAGCGGCGGAGGAGCTGGGTGTCCTTGTAGTCCACCACGTCCACCTTGCCGCGGCAGAACTCGCAGCCGCGGGCGCGCCGGAACCGGCCGCCACCGCCGCCGCCCCCACCACCACGGCGGGGGCCACGGTCGCCGCGGTCACCACCACGGTCGCGATCGCCACCACGGTCTCGGTCGCCTCGTTCACTCACCATTGGGGAATCCTCCGCGGACCCGGGGCTGCCTCTAGCGGACCGCTAGAACGGCAGGTCGTCCGGGTCGATGTCACCTTCGTTGTCGGGTCCGGTGGCGAAGCCGGGGCTGGAAAAGCCTCCACCGCCCGGGCCGCCGCCATCACGGCCACCGCCCAGGAACTTCACTTCCTGAGCGATGAGTTCAGTTGTGTAGCGCTTCTGGCCCTGCTGGTCGTCCCAGGAGCGGGTCTGCAGGCGGCCCTCCACGTAGACCAGGCGGCCCTTCGTGAGGTACTGCGCGCAGATCTCGGCGAGACGGTTCCAGGTCACGACCCGGAACCACTCGGTCTCCTCGCGGCGCTCGCCGCTGCCGTCGTTGAACGTGCGGCTGGTGGCGACGCGGAACGTCGTCACGGCACTGCCGTTCGCCGTGTACCGCATCTCCGGGTCTGCGCCCAGGTGACCGATGACCATGCACTTGTTGAGCACGTTGCGTTCTCCGGTAGGGGGAGAGGCCTAGTCCTCGTCCGTCGGGGCGGCCTCGCCACCCTCGTCGGAGGACTCGTCCGGGGCAGCGTCGGCAGCCGCCTCGGGCGTCGATTCGGCGACAGCCGCCGCAGGAGCCGCCGAGGCCTCCGAACGCGGCTGCTCGGACTCACCAGAGTCGCGCGCGTCGCGGTCGTCGCCCCCGTCACGGTCATCACGGTCGCGGTCGTCACGGTCATCGCGATCGTCACGGCCATAGCGGTCGTCACGATCGTCCCGGCCGTGCCGGTCGCCCTCGAAGGGGATGATGCCACGGATCAGCAAGTGCCGGAGGGTCGACTCCGACAGGCGGATCCAGCGCTCCAGCGGAGCGGCGCCCTGGGCGGGCATCTTGAAGGTCATCAGGACGTAGGTGCCGTCCACCGCGCCGTCGATCGGGTACGCGAGCCGGCGCCGGCCCCAGTTGTCAGTGGAGAGCAGTTCCCCACCGTTGGCGACGATCTGCTCCTCCAGCGAGGTCACAGCCGCCGTGGTCTCATCCGCGTTCATCCGCGGATGGAACACCGTCATCATCTCGTATTCGTTCACGTAGCCTCCGCTGATCCTGGACACATGGAGGTGGAACGCCGGCCGCCTGGTTGGCGACGCCGGTCCACCCCGATCCAGCGGTAATGGGATGAGCAACGAGTGTAGGGAGCGCCCCTCCCCACGATCAACGCATCGTCAGGCCTCTGACCGCCTCCCCCCTCGCGGGGGAGGGTGGGGTGGGGGACTGCCTCACCCCTGCGCGACAACCCATCGAGGCCAGCGTCCGAGCCTCCCGAGGGCCCTCAGGCCCCCACGTATGCCGCCAGGTGCTCCCCCGTCAGCGTCGAGCGCGATGCGACGAGGTCCGTGGGCGTGCCCTCGAACACCACGCGGCCACCGTCGTGGCCCGCTCCCGGGCCGAGGTCGATGATCCAGTCCGCGTGCGCCATCACCGCCTGGTGGTGCTCGATCACGATCACGGACTTCCCGGAGTCCACCAGACGATCGAGGAGCCCGAGCAGCTGTTCCACGTCCGCGAGGTGGAGGCCGGTGGTCGGCTCGTCCAGGACGTAGACCCCGCCCTTCTCCCCCATGTGGGTGGCGAGCTTCACGCGCTGCCGCTCCCCGCCGGAGAGCGTGGTCAGGGGCTGGCCGAGCCGGAGGTAGCCGAGCCCCACGTCCGCGAGCCGGTCGAGGATGGCATGCGCCGCCGGGGTCTTCGCCTCGCCCTCGGCGAAGAACTCCTCGGCCTCCGCAACGGACATCGCGAGCACCTCCGCGATGTTGAGCCCGCCGAGGCGGTACTCCAGCACGGCAGCCTGGAAGCCCTTGCCCTCGCACACCTCGCAGGGGGTGGAGACCGTGTCCATGAAGCCGAGGTCGGTGTAGATGACCCCGGCGCCGTTGCAGGTGGGACAGGCGCCCTCGGAGTTCGCGCTGAACAACGCCGGCTTCACGCCGTTCGCCTTCGCGAACGCCTTCCGGATCGGCTCCAGCAGGCCGGTGTAGGTCGCGGGGTTGCTGCGCCGCGATCCGCGGATCGCGCCCTGGTCGACGGTCACGACGCCTTCGAGGCCCGACACGGAGCCGTGGATCAGCGAGCTCTTCCCGGATCCCGCAACACCGGTGACGACGACGAGCACGCCGAGGGGGACGTCGACGTCCACGTCCTGCAGGTTGTGGGAACTCGCCCCGCGGACCTCCAGCTTCCCGGACGCCGTACGCACGGACGGTTTCAGCGAGGCGCGGTCGTCGAGGTGCCGTCCGGTCAGCGTGCCGCTGGCGCGCAGGCCCTCGATGGTGCCCTCGAACACCACTTCGCCGCCGGCGGTGCCCGCACCGGGTCCGAGGTCCACGACGTGGTCGGCGATCTCGATCGCCTCCGGCTTGTGCTCGACGACGAGGACGGTGTTGCCCTTGTCCCGGAGCTGGAGCAGCAGGTGGTTCATCCGCTGGATGTCGTGCGGGTGGAGGCCGACCGTCGGCTCGTCGAAGACGTACGTCACGTCCGTGAGGGAGGAACCGAGGTGGCGGATCATCTTCGTGCGCTGCGCCTCGCCACCGGACAGCGTCCCGGCGGGCCGGTCCAGCGAGAGGTACCCCAGCCCGATCTCCACGAACGAGTCGAGGAGGTGCCCAAGGCCGCCGAGGAGCGGGGCAACGGACGGCTCGTCCAGCCCGCGCACCCACGCAGCCAGGTCGCTGATCTGCATCGCGCAGGCATCGGCGATGCTGACGCCCGCGATCTTCGAGGAGCGAGCGGCCTCGGACAGTCGAGTGCCGCCGCACTCGGGGCAGGCGGTGAAGGTAGCGGCGCGGTCCACGAACGCCCGGATGTGGGGCTGCAGCGAGTCCGGGTCCTTCGAGAAGAACGACTTCTGGAGGCGGGGGATCAGGCCCTCGTAGGTCATGTTGATCCCGGAGAACTTGACCTTCGTCGCCTCCTTGTAGAGGAAGTCCTGCAGCTCCTTCTTCGTGTACTTCGCAATCGGCTTGTCCGGGTCCAGGAACCCCGACTCACTGAAGAGCCGCACGTTCCACCCGTCCGCGTTGTACCCGGGGATCGTGAGGGCGCCCTCCGCCAGGGACTTGGAGGCGTCGTAGAGCTGGGTCAGGTCGATGTCGTTGACTGAGCCCATGCCCTCGCAGCGGGGGCACATGCCGCCGGTGATGGTGAAGGTCTTCGCCTCGGTCTTGCCTTTGACCGTGATCGCGCCCTTGCCGGTGACGGAGGGGACGTTGAACGCGAACGCCTGGGGCGAGCCGATGTGGGGCTGTCCAAGGCGGCTGAACAGGATGCGCAGCAGCGCGTTCGCGTCCGTGGCCGTGCCCACCGTGGAGCGGACGTTGGCGCCCATCCGCTCCTGGTCCACGATGATCGCGGTCGTGAGGCCCTCGAGGACGTCGACCTCGGGCCGGGCGAGGGTCGGCATGAAGCCCTGCACGAACGCGCTGTAGGTCTCGTTGATCATCCGCTGGGACTCGGCGGCGATCGTGCCGAACACCAGCGAGCTCTTGCCCGAGCCAGAGACACCCGTGAACACCGTCAGCCGTCGCTTCGGGATCTCCAGGCTCACGTTCTTCAGGTTGTTCTCGCGCGCGCCCTGCACGCGGATCATGTCGTGACTGTCCGCGAGAGGCATCGCGACCGCCGGTGCATCCTTCGCCTGGGTCTTCTGCGCCATGCTCATGCCCATCTGTTCCGCGCGTTCATCATCGGCGGTCGATACTACTCAGTGGTCCCGCCACGTCCGAGGCGACGACGCCCCGCCCGATGGCCTCGGTCGGTCGAGGCATCGAAGCG
>JALOAM010000043.1 GCA_023228765.1 Dehalococcoidia bacterium | reverse complement strand
CATCGACAACCTCTATCCTCGGGTGAGGGAGCGGATGGCGGATTGAACCACCTACGCCACGAGATGCGCCGCGAGGCCGATGACGCTCCGCCGAGGACGGCCACACGTCCGAGGATGGCGATGACCCTCCGCGCGACGTTCGCCGCCGCCGGCCTCGCGCTGCTCCTGGTCGCCAGCGCCGCCGTCGCGCCATCCTCGGCGCACGCGGACGGTCAGCTGAGCGCCGTGCAGATCGAGGGCGCCTGCTCCGATGTCACCATCACCGCCCGAGGCCTGACGCCGGAGACCAGCGTCCGCCTGCTGATGCAGCAGTCCGGCCAGCACGGACACTCGGAGGTTCCATCCTCGGCGCGCGTCACCAACTCGGGCGGCGGGGCGACGTGGATGATCCCCGCGCTCTCGCTGCCCGGCAGCGCCTGCCGAGGCGACCAGCAGCTCACCTTCTCGGTCGTGCTGATCTCGAAGGACGGCAAGGTGGGCGCTCGGGTCGCCGGGCCGGTGGACATCCAGCGCAGCCCGTCGCCCGGCATCGTCGGGCATGGCGGCGTCGAGCCGCCCTCGGACGGCACGCCTCCGGCGTGGGTGCTCGTCGTGATCGTGCTGGGCGTGATCGGCGGAGCGGTCGCCGCGAGGACGCTGGCGGTCAGGCGCCGCGAGGGCCGGCTCAGGCCTCGTTCTCGGTAACTGGGTTCTCGGTCACCGGGTTCTCGGTAACCGACTCCCCCGCGGCAGAGCCCTCGCCCGCAGGCTGCACCGTGAGCAGGTCCTCCAGCGTCACCACGCCGTTCGTCGTCGCGATCCGCTCGCGCGCCTGGGCGAGCCGGTCCTCGGGGAGGCCCGCCTTCGCTGCATAGGCCACGCGGAACAGGTCGCTCGCGGTGAGGACGGCGTAGCCTTGTGCCTCCGCCGCGACGCGCACGGAGTCCTCGAACTGGCGCTTGCGCTCCAGCGGGTGCGTCTTGCGCTGGCCGTTCACCACCAGCACGCCCCGAGGGCTGACCGAGCGCGTCTCGATGATCTTGTCCAGGCGCGCCCGCAGCCGGTAATGCGCCCCCATGTCGACCGCCTCGGGCGACCCCGCCGCCACCACGTGGATCGCGTCCTTCGGCCCGTCCATCAGCGTCGGGTCGCCGTTCGCGTCGCGGGCGACCCGGAAGCCGATCAGCTCACCGCAGCTGAGCACCGCCGGCAGCAGCGCCGCATCGCCCGAGGCCCACAGCGCGTCGCGGAGGTACTCCTCCTGCCGGAACGCCTTCTGCGCCTCGTCCAGCGCGGCCTGAGCCTGGTCCAACTCCGCGCGGGCGCGCTGCACCTCGTTGCGCCGGTCCTCGATCCCCGGGGGCGCGAACTCGCTCGCCCACCGCGGCGGCTCCTCGTCCGGCCGGCCCAGGTGGTCCTGCATCGCCTCCATCACTGCGTTGCCCAGCAGGTCCGGGACGTTGCCCGTCCCGGGCTTCCCCGGCGTCGGCAGGAACACGAGGTGCCCGTTGGACACCGGGAAGTCCATCCCCACCGGCTGCCCGCCGGACGCGCGGAGGATCACCCGCCCCGCCTTCGCGACGCCCTCCGCCCGCTCGTTGAACACGGCGCGGTAGAGGATGTCGCGGTGCAGGACGTCGTACACACGGACGAACGGGTGGTCGTGGTCGACGACGGCGACCGTGGAGCCCTCCGATCCCTGCACCGTGCGCTCGTCCCACGCGACGCCGTCCGGCGCCGGGAGGAGGAAGTAGCGGTCGTACCCACCGAGGCCGTTGATGCCGTGGAAACGGGACTGAGCCGCCGTGAAGACCATGATCGTCGCGCCGTTGTCCAACGCCCGTACGATCTCCTCGCGACGCCGCTTCAGCAGCTCGGCGAGGCTCGTCATGCCGTCCACCGAGTCGCCGTTCACCACGGCCACGTCGGCGTGCGTCGAGAAGTGCGCGGACTGCTGCGCCGCCTCTCGCACGGTGTCGAACGTCGCGCCGAGGTCGATGACGATCGCCTCGTAGTCCGCGAGGTTCGGGGCATTGAGGATCGTGTGGTTGTCCAGCTGCCGGTGACGCATCCGGTGGCCGATGGATAGCACGCGCATGAGGACCCCACTCCACGACTCAGGTTGACCCACATCCGCGGACAACAGCCGACAGGCTAACCCCGCCCGCCCCCTGATGCGATGGTCCGCTACGCGATGTCCGGCGGCGCGACCGTGATGCTCACCCGCAGCCGCTCCGCGTGCAGCTCCTCGAAGATCAGCGACCCGCGCGTCCCGCTGCCCCCCACCCGCGCGAGGGCGTCCCCCACCGCGGCGAGCACCGCCTCCGGATCGTCCGCTCGAGGTTCGCCCACCTCAAACGCCGCATCCTCAGCAAGCCAGAACGCATCGCCACGCGACACCAGGTGTCCGTGAACGTGCCGCACGTGCAGCCGGTCTCCGTTCGAGATCGTGAACAACCGCCCACCCGGAGGCCGCTCGAGGTCCAACCACCGTGCGAGGTCGAGCGTGTCGCGCAGGGCCTCGGCGTGCCCGCCCTCGACGAGCGCGCCGAGGTCTGCAACGTACGTCCGAGGCGTCACGACGACGTGATCCGGGTACTGCGGCAGGGGATGGATCATCGCGAAGGCCCCCTCGGTGAGGGCGACCCGACGCACCGGAAGCAGTCCGGGTGCATGCCGCGCCATCGCCGCTGCCAGGCGCGCTCCCGGGCCCGACTCGGCGACCTTGAGCAACGGCCAGGCGATCCAGCGCAGCATCACCGGTCAACAGTACGGGCCCACGGTTGAGCTGGCACCCTGAACCAGCACGCCCGGGCAGCACGTTGAGCCAGCACCTTGCGAGGCGCTTGCCCGGCGTGGGACGGTGGATGGGGTCGCTCGAGCCGCTCACCACGCCAGGAGCGCCCCATGAGCACGACCACCTCGCGCGATCTCCCCGAAGACGGCCACCTCGACGCCACGCTCGCCCTGCTGCGCGAGGGCTACCGCTTCGTCGGACGGCGGGCCGCCCGCCTCGGCTCCCGCGCGTTCAACACGCGCCTGCTCCTCCGCCCCGCCGTCGCCCTCACCGGGCACGAGGGCGCCCGCCTGTTTTATGACGAGTCGCGCGTCCACCGCGCCGGCGCCGCGCCCGGTGCCCTGCAGCGCACCATCTTCGGCGTCGGCGGCGTGCAGGGCCTCGACGGCACCGAGCACCGCCACCGCAAGGCGATGCTCATGTCGCTGATGACGGAGCCCGAGCTCGCCCGCCTCGCCGCGCTCAACGCCGAGGAGTGGGAGCGCGCCGCCGACCGCTGGCAACGGCAATCCCAAGTCGTCCTCCTGGACGGGGCGAGCGAACTCCTCTGCCGCGCGATCTGCCGCTGGGCCGGTGTCCCCCTCGACGAGTCCGAGGTCCCGCACCGCACGAGGCTGCTCGTGGACATGGTCGAGGGCGCCGCGAGTCCAGGCCCGCGCTACCTCCGCGCCTATCGCGCTCGCGCCGAGGCCGACCGCTGGGCCGCCGACCTCGTCAGCTCCGTCCGCCGCCACGAGCAGCCCCCACGGGCCGCGGAAGGCAAAACGGTCTCCGGCGCCCCTCCGACAGCGGAGGACGCTGCCACGCCCCGTCCGGACGCGCTCCGCGTCATCGCATGGCACCGGGACCTCCGCGGCAACCTGCTCCCGGAGGAGATCGCCGCGGTCGAGCTCCTCAACATCCTCCGCCCCACCGTCGCCGTCGCCCGCTGGGTCGTCTACCTCGCGGTCGCCCTCCACACCCACGCCGACGCACGCGGCCACCTCGCCTCCGGCGACTGGCGCCCCCTCGACTTCATCGAGGAGACCCGGCGCCTCTACCCCTTCTTCCCGCTCGCCGCGGGCCGCACGACCGCCACCTTCGACTGGCACGGATACCGCATCCCCGGCGGCCAGCGCATCCTCCTCGACCTCTACGGCACCAACCGCGACCCGGACCGCTGGCCCCACCCCCACCGCTTCGACCCCAGCCGCTTCCGCGACCGCGAGGTCACGCCCTTCGAGTTCGTCCCGCACGGCGGCGGCGACTACCTCGATGGCCACCGCTGCGCCGGCGAACCCGCCACCCTCGCCCTCCTCGAAACCGCCCTCGAGTACCTCAGCACCCGCCTCACCTACGACGTCCCCCCACAGGACCTCCGCATCCCCCTGGACCGCATCCCCTCCGGCCCCAACAGCGGTTTCATCCTCACCAACCTCCGCCGGACATGACCCACCGCGCGGCGGAGCCCCGTCGGTCAGTCGCAGCCCCCTCGCCCGGGCGGTTCCAGCCGTCTGCCACCAGAGTCCACCGACGTCCCCGGACGACCGCAACCTTCCACTCACCAGGGCCCGCGGGTGTCCTCAAGCCGCCGCAGTCTCCCGCTCACCCTGAGCCTGTCGAAGGGGGAGCCATGGAGACGCCCGCGCACAACGAGAGTGCTCGCCCCTCTCCCCGCCCTCCACACCTCGGACACTACGCAGACAACGAAAGAGGGCCCCGCCGAAGCGGAGCCCTCTCGTCATCTCAGCCAGCGCACAGGACGGCGCAGTGCCCCTACACCCGGTGGCAGGCCACCCAGTGCGTCGGCACGATCTCGCGCCACTCTGGCACGCGCTCACGGCACTCGTCCACCGCGATCGGGCAGCGAGTGTTGAACACGCAGCCCGGAGGCGGCCGCAGCGGCGAGGGCACGTCACCCGTCAGGATGATGCGCTCACGGGTGCGCTCCAGCTCCGGGTCCGTGATCGGCACCGCGGACAGCAGCGCCTTCGTGTACGGGTGCAGCGGGTTCTGGTAGAGCTCGTTTCGGTCCGCCAGCTCCATCATCTTGCCCAGGTACATCACCGCCACGCGGTCGGAGATGTGCCGCACGACCGCGAGGTCGTGGGCGATGAAGAGGTAGGTGAGGCCGAACTGCTCCTGCAGGTCCTCCAGCAGGTTGATGACCTGCGCCTGGATGGACACGTCCAGGGCGGACACCGGCTCGTCGCAGACGATGAACTCCGGCTCCACCGCCAGCGCGCGGCCGATGCCGATGCGCTGCCGCTGGCCGCCCGAGAACTCGTGCGGATAGCGGCGGGCGAACGCCGGGTTCAGGCCGACGGCCTGCAGGATGTACTCGATGCGTTCCTTGCGCTCGTTGCCCTTGTACAGGCCGTGGATCGCGAGGGGCTCACCGATGATCTGCTGGACGCTCATGCGAGGGTTCAGCGAGGAGTACGGGTCCTGGAAGATCATCTGCATGCGGCGGCGGAAGCGACGCAGGTCGTTCCCCTTGAGCTTCGTCAGCTCAGTTCCGCCGAAGTTCACGGACCCGTCCGTGGGCCGGTACAGCTGGATCAGCGCGCGGCCGGTGGTGGACTTGCCACAACCGGACTCACCCACCAGGCCCAGCGTCTCGCCCTTCAGGACATGGAAGGACAGGTTGTCCACGGCGCGGACGTCGGCGACCTTCTTCTGGACGAACAGCCCGGCGTTCACCGGGAAGTACATCTTCAGGCCTTCAACGTTGACCAGCGTCTCGCCGTGCTTGACGGTCGACTGATACGCGACCTTCGAACCCGCGCTGCCGGAAGCGGTAGTGGTCATCTCAGTGTCCCGTCGCTAGTTCGCGGCCGCCGCGGCCTCGGAGGCCGGGACGCGCGTCTTCTCGTCCACCTGCGGGTTGCGGTGGCATCGGGCCCAGTGACCGGGCTCCTTCTCCTCCAGCTCCGGGTGGTCCGTCGCACACTTGTCGATCGCCCAGTCACAGCGGGGCCGGAACGGGCAACCGTGGATCTCCTGCACCAGCAACGGCGGCTGGCCCTCGATCGTCGTCAGGCGCACGTGCTCCGTCGCGTCGAGTCGCGGGACGGAGGCCATCAGGCCCACCGTGTACGGCATCCGCGGACGCTTGAACACGTCCACCGCAGAACCGCTCTCCACGATCTCGCCGGCGTACATGACGTTGACGCGGTCCGCGTAGCGGGCCACCACGCCGAGGTTGTGCGTGATGATGAGGACGGCGGTGTTCAGGTCCGTCGCCAGGCGCGCCATGATCTCCAGGACCTGCGCCTGGATGGTCACGTCGAGCGCCGTCGTCGGCTCGTCCGCGATGAGGAGCCGCGGGTTGCAGGACAACGCCATCGCGATCATCACGCGCTGGCGCATGCCGCCGGAGAACTGGTGCGGGTAGTCCTTCACCCGCTGGTCAGCCTCCGGGATACCCACCAGCTCCAGGAGCTCGACGGCCCGCGTCGTCGCGTCGTCGGTGCTCAGGCCCAGGTGCAGCTGGATGGCTTCACGCAGCTGCTGGCCGATGGTGAGGACGGGGTTCAGCGAGGTCATCGGCTCCTGGAAGACCATCGCGATCCGGTTGCCGCGGATGGACCGCAGCTCCGCATCGTTCATCTTCAGCAGGTCTTTGCCCTCGAAGGTGATCGTGCCTTCGACGATGCGGCCCGGCGGGTTCGGGATGAGCCGCAGGATCGACATCGCGGTCACGGACTTGCCCGAACCGGACTCGCCCACGAGGGCAAGCGTCTCGCCCTCGTCGAGGTGCCACGTCACGCCGTTCACGGCGCGCACGACCCCCTCTTCCGTGAAGAAGTACGTCTTGAGGTTGTTGACCTCGAGCAGTCTCGCCATGGACCCCTCCGCGCGGCCGTTCCCGGCCAGCGTTTCCACGTGACGCCTGTTCGCCGGCTCAACACTGAGCCGTGGTGGGGAAGAGGAGACTCGAACTCCTACGCCTTGCGGCACGTGATCCTAAGTCACGCTCGTCTGCCAGTTCCGACACTTCCCCGCGCGGAACGGCCCCATCATCCGCGTGTTTCCCCGCCGCGGCTGACAAGAGAGTGGTGAGCCCCCAGGGATTCGAACCCTGAACCGGCTGATTAAGAGTCAGCTGCTCTACCATTGAGCTAGAGGCCCGAACTCGGCTGGAACGTAGCAGCGGGGTTATGGCATGTCAACGAAACGGACAGCCTGTAGGTAGTTGCGAAGCACACTACCTTCTACAGTGCCTCCACCCCTCCTGGAGCCACATCCACCCTCCGAGGATCCCCGCCGGACACCCTCGTGCGTTGACCCCGATCCCCATGTACCGTAGTTTCCGGCATCGGCGCTCCGCAGCGCCCGAGGGCGGTTAGCTCAGTTGGTTAGAGCGCAGCGTTGACATCGCTGAGGTCACTGGTTCGAATCCAGTACCGCCCACCATCTCCCACACTTCACGCCGCCGAATCCCACCCCTCCGCGACCCTTCCCCCTCCGAGGGACGGCAGACGAGTGGCCTCCTCGTGCGCATGGGCGTCCCAACGGCTCCCCTTCGACAGGCTCAGGGTGAGCGGAAGACTGCCACCGCCCGAGGCCACCCCGCCCTCGTGGACAACGCGAGAGAGGCGCCTCCCGGCGCCCCTCCTGCACGCGTCTCCGACGGGCGGTCAGCGAGCCTGCACGCTCCGCGTGTCACGCTCGTCCACCATCCGGTCGCCGATCTGGAAGATGGGCACCGCGCCGAGGTCATCGCCGGTCCGGTCGCGGAGCGCCGCGGCCTGCTGCTCCTGCTCTCGATCACCAACGACGAGCATGTAGGGCACCTTCTGCAGCTGTGCCTTCCGGATCTTCGCGCCCATCCGGTCCGGCCCGTCGTCCACCTGTACGCGCAGGCCTCGGGCCTGGAGCTGGGCCCGGACGGTCCCCGCGTAGTCCAGGTGCCGGTCCGCGATCGGGATCACCACTGCTTGCACCGGCGCCAGCCATAGCGGGAAGTGCCCGCCCGTGTGCTCGATGTAGACGCCGATGAACCGCTCCAGCGAGCCGAGGATGGCGCGGTGGATCATCATCGGCTGGTGCTCCTCACCGTCCTCGCCGATGTACCGCAGGCCGAACGAGGCCGGCATGCCGAGGTCCACCTGCACCGTGCCCAGCTGCCACGAGCGGCCGATGGCGTCCTTGAAGTGGAACTCCAGCTTCGGCCCATAGAACGCGCCCTCCCCCGGAGCGAGCGTGTACTCCTTGCCCGCGCTGGTCACCGAGGCGCCGAGGAGCTCGGTCGCGCGCTCCCAGTCTTCAGCGCTGCCCACGGCCTTCTCAGGTCGCGTCGCCAGCCGGATCGTCGGCTCGCCCAGCCCGAGGTCGGTGTAGACGCGCTCGATCATCCGGAAGACGGAGAAGATCTCCTCGTCGAACTGGTCCGGAGTGCAGTAGATGTGCGCGTCGTCCTGCGAGAACGCCCGCACTCGCGTCAGCCCGTGGAGGACGCCGGAGCGCTCGTTCCGGTGCAGCCGCGTGAACTCCGCTAGCCGGAGCGGTAGCTCGCGGTAGGAGTGGTGTCCGGACGCGAAGTAGTGGCAGTGGCCCGGGCAGTTCATCGGCTTGACGCCGATCTCCTCGTCGTCCGACTCGAACATGTACATGTCGTCCGCGAAGTTCTGGTAGTGCCCGGACGTCTTCCACAGGTCCACGTTGAAGAGCTGCGGCGTCACCACCTCGTCGTAGCCGTACTCGCGGTACAGCTCGCGCATGTAGTCGACCAGGCCGTTGTAGAGCAGCGTCCCCTTGGGGTGCCAGAACGGCGCGCCCGGCGCGATCGGGTCGAGGTGGAACAGGTCCAGTTCCCGGCCGAGGCGACGGTGGTCGCGCTTCTCCGCCTCCTCGCGCTGGTGCTCGTACGCCGCCAGTTCCTCCTTCGTCGGGAACAGGAGGCCGTAGACGCGCTGCAGCATGGGGTTCTTCTCGTCGCCCCGCCAGTACGCCCCCGCGACACGGTCGAGCTTGAACGCACCGAGCTGCCCCGTGGTCTCGGTGTGACCGCCCCGACAGAGGTCTTCGAACCCGCCGTGCATGAAGTGCCCGACGGTGTCGTCCTCGATCCCGTCGATCAGCTCCAGCTTGTACGGCTGGTCCTTGAAGATCTCGCGAGCGCGGTCCTTCGGGATCTGCTCACCGGTGATCGGCAGGTTCGCCTTCACGGACTGCCGCATCCGCGCCTCCAGCGTCTGGAGGTCGTCCGGGTTCAGCGTCCGAGGCAGGTCGAAGTCGTAATAGAAGCCGTTGTCCACCGGCGGCCCGATGGCGTACTTCGCCTCCGGGAACATCTCCAGGACGGCCTCCGCCAGCACGTGCGCGGCGGAGTGGCGCATCCGGAACAGGCGCTCCTCCGGCGGCAGGTCCTTGAAGGCCACGGCGTGTTCGTTGGTCTGGTCACTCATCGTCGGGTTCTCCTCGTGCCGGCCCTGAACGGGAGCAGAAAACACAATGCGCCTCCGTCCCGACGGGACGCGAGGCGCTTCGCGTGGTTCCACCCGACTTTCCTCGCCACGCATGCCGGCACGAAGGCACGACGCGAGCAAGGCTCGTTGGGCCCGGTAACGGGGGCGAGTCGCCGCGGGTTCGCCCGCAGGCTCGGGGGTGGTGCCGCCACGCGGTCCGCTCGAGGGCTTCCAGCGCGCCGAGATCCTCGATGGCGAGGTACCCCGACGGCCCCGTTCTCTGAGAGCGTCCCGACGTCGGGCGTGTCCCCGTCGTCGCTCTGATATCGCCTCGACCCACGGTCGAGGACGTCCAGTCCGTCTCATTGTACGAGCGCCAGCTCCGCATACCAGAGCCCGACTTCCGAATCCCACTCTGATCCCCACAATCCGACTCCGTCTCCCCTCTCGCGGAACCGGGAGAGGGGCCGGGGGTGAGGGCCTGCTGGGCGACCGGATCGCTTGCCGCAGTCCAGCACTCGTGACAGTCTTCCTCAGGGCCTTCCGAGGCCTCCCAACCTCACACACCGACACGAGACAGGGCGCGCATGTTCAAGCGAGTGCTCATCGCGAACCGCGGCGAAATCGCGCTCAGAGTCCAGCGCACCTGCCGCGAAATGGGCATTGAGACCGTCGCCGTCTACTCGGACGCGGACCGCAATGCCCTCCACGTCCGCAACGCGGACCACGCCGTCCGCCTCGGCCCCGGGCCCTCCAACGAGTCCTACCTCGTCATCGAGAAGATCATCGAGGCGGCGAAGCAGACCGGCGCGGACGCCATCCACCCCGGCTACGGCTTCCTCTCCGAGAACGCCGAGTTCGCCGAGGCCTGTGCCGCCGCCGGCGTCACCTTCATCGGCCCCCCGGCGGACGCCATGCGCGCCCTGGGCGGCAAGATCTCGGCCCGCAAGATCATGGAGGAGGCCGGCGTCCCCACCGTCCCCGGCGCCAACGACATCTCACTCGACGACTTCGAGACCGCGAAGCGCGAGGCCGAGCGCATCGGCTTCCCGCTGCTCGTGAAGGCCTCCGCCGGTGGTGGCGGCCGCGGCATCCGCCTCGTCCAGGCCCCCGAGGACCTCGAGGGCGCCATGCGCGCATCGGCGTCGGAGGCCGCGTCCTCCTTCAAGGACGCGACGATCTTCCTCGAGAAGTACGTCTCTCCCGCCCGCCACATCGAGGTGCAGATCGTGGCCGACAATCACGGCAACGTCCGCGCCTTCGGCGAGCGCGAGTGCTCCGTGCAGCGCCGCAATCAGAAGCTCGTGGAGGAAGCGCCCTCGGTCGCGGTGACGCCCGAGATCCGGAAGCGCATCTGCGACGCCGCCATCGCTGCCGCCAAGACCTCCGGCTATCGCAACGCCGGCACCGTCGAGTTCCTCATGGACAACGACGGCAACTTCTACTTCCTCGAAGTCAACGCCCGCCTGCAGGTGGAGCACCCGGTCTCGGAGCTCGTGTACGGCGGTGTGGACCTGGTCGCCCTTCAGCTCCGCGTCGCCTCCGGCGAACCGGTGCCGGACCCGGACGCGCCGCTGATCCCCACCGGCTGGGCGATCGAGTGCCGCATCAACGGCGAGGACCCGTTCAATAACTTCGCTCCCTCGCTCGGCCTCGTGGACTTCCTCCAGCTCCCCGCCGGCCCGGGCGTCCGCTTCGACACGATGCTCTTCGAGGGCCTCGACATCCCGATCTTCTACGACTCGCTCCTCGGGAAGCTCATCGTCTGGGCGGAGGACCGCGAGAAGGCGATCGAGCGCATGAAGCGCGCGCTGCGCGACCTCGTCGTCTCCGGGCCCACCACCAACCAGGCGTTCCACCTGGCGCTTTTCGACAACGACGACTTCCGCAACGGCGACATCTACACCTCCTGGCTGGAGGCCAACTTCACCATGCCCACGCTGCCCGAAGAGGACCCGCGGCTCGAGACCGCCCTCATCGCCGGCGGCCTCGCCGCTGGCCTCATCGCCGGCGCCGCGGCAGAGGGCACCGCGCGCCCCGTCGGCCTCAGCCGCTGGGTCGCCGCCTCGCGCTCCATCGCGCGCCGAGGCATTCGCATCGACGGAGGGAGGACCGGATGGCGTCGCGGTACCGCTTCTCGGTAGACGGCACGGATCACGCCGTCAGCGTCGAGGACTCCCCGGAGGGCGTCTCCGTCAAGATCGACGACGCCGACTACTTCCCGGTCGACGCCACCACCTCGGGCGTCCCGGGCCTCTTCTCGATCATCCGTGACGGCGTGCCGACCCAGGCCTACGTCACCCGCGACGGTCGCGCCCTGCGTGTCGTCGTGGACGGCCGCGTCTTCATCCTCGGCCCTGTCGGCGCCGCCGGCCGAGGCCGCGGGGCCGCTGGTGGCATGACCGACCCGCCCGGCACCATCACCGCACCCCTCGCCGGCGTCGTCGTGGACGTGCGGGTGAAGGAGGGCGACACCATCGCCGCCCGCGATGTCGTCGCCGTCGTCGAGGCCATGAAGATGCAGAACGAGGTCCAGGCCCCCCTCGGCGGTACCGTGAAGCGCGTCACCGCCACCGCCGGCTCCCGCATCGAGAAGGGCGACCTCATCCTCGAATACACCCCTGCCGAGGAATAGCCGTCCCCGCTTCCCCTTCTGACGTCTGACCCCCTCCCCGTCCGGGGGAGGGTTGGGGAGAGGGAAGGCCCTCCTCAGTCCAGAGGCCACCCGACACCTGCCCTCAGACGCTCACCCCACCTCATCCACCCGAGGTACCCCACCTCGCTCCACCGGTCGCCATCCGCATCAGTACGCCCGCGCCACAACCGGCTCCTTCGGCACCCAAACACACCAACTTCCCTACCACAGATGCGCCACGACCCCTCGAACTCCGACCCCGCAATTTGATATGATGCACGTGAATCGCTGTCTGCTCGGCCGCACAGAGGGCGGCACGGGCCGTAGGAGGAACGCCAGATCGCTAAAGACCTTCGCATCAACGAACAGATTCGCGTCCCGCAAGTCCGCGTGATCCGCGGCGACGACCAGTTGGGTGTCATGGACACTCGCGATGCTCAGCGCCTCGCGGATGAGTCCAACATGGACATGGTCGAGATCGCCCCCACGGCGCACCCGCCCGTGGTCAAGATCATGGACTACGGCAAGTTCAAATACGAACAGGCCAAGAAGGAACGCGACTCTCGCCGCGGCTCCAAGCAGGTCGAGTTGCGCGAAGTCCGGATGAAGGTCAAGATCGATACTCACGACCGCGACTTCAAGATCCGCACGGCCCGAAAGCTTCTGCTGGACGGCGACAAGGTCAAAGTCTCCGTCATGCTCCGAGCGCGAGAGAACTCGCACCCGGAAGTGGCGGAGGAACTCCTCAAGCGGGTGTACACCCAGCTTGAAGACCTCGCGGACCTGGAGCGCCCGCCCCGGCTCGAAGGTCGCTTTTTCAGCATGACCCTCGACCCGGCGAAGAAGGCGGCTGCTCGGAAGGTCGCGGAAGAGAAGCAACAGAAGCAGGCCGCGAAGGCTGCCGCAGCGCCCCCGGCTCCCCAGGAGCCCGAAGCAACCGAGGCAGCACCGGCCGCGGAGACCGTCGCAGCGGAATAGGCCCCGCCGGACTCCAGCGCGCAGCAGACCAAGGGGACCGTTCCCGTGCCGAAGATGAAGACCCACAAGGGCACCGCGAAGCGCGTGCGCGTCACCGCCACGGGCAAGCTCATGACCCGCACCTTCAACCCGAAGCGTGCGAAGCGAGCCCGCACCAGCATGTACGACAACCGCGAGGACCGCGCCGTGCACCCCACGCTGGTCGACGCGATCCGCAAGAACCTCCCCTACGCGAAAGCCACCCCGGCCCGTCACAAGCAGACCGCGAGCGACGTCACCCACGAGGCGACAGAGGCCACCGAGGCATAACCGCCTGCCCGAGCTTCGGCTCACGCACCGATCGCAGCAGTAGCACCCCAGCCCTACGGCTGAGCACACAAGGAACCTCCCATGGCCCGCGTCCGCTCCCGAGTCCAGACCCGTAACCGCCACCGCAAGGTGCTCAACCTCACCGAAGGGCATCGAGGAAAGCGGCGGACCAACTACAAGGTCGCGCACCAGTCCATGATGCACGCCCTGCGGTACTCCACCATTGGCCGGCGGGACCGCAAGGGTCAGTTCCGCCGCCTCTGGATCGTCCGCATCAACGCCGCCGCCCGTGAGCTCGGCCTCACCTACGGCCAGCTCATCGACGGCCTCCGCAAGGCCGGCATCGAACTCGACCGCAAGGTCCTCGCCGACCTCGCCGTCCGCGAGCCGGAGTCGTTCGCGAAGGTCGCCGAGCAGGCCCGGGCCGCCCTCGCCGCCTAGCGTCCCCGACCTCGCGGAGGTCGCATGACACGCCAGAGGCCGCCCGGATGGGCGGCCTCGTCGTTTCCCGCCACCTACCTAAACCTCACCACGTCCGTAATCACCCGGAAACACCGCCCGCCCATCCTGTGGGTACGGGCCGCGCGCTGCGTGGGGTCGAGCACCGCCGGCCGAGGGGAGACAGCCATGCCCCAGGACGGTGGATGGATCCAGCTCGTCGAGCCGCGCACCCGGCGCATCAGCGCCCGCGCGCACCTGATGGTCAACGAAGCCACCCCCAGCGGCTGGCGCGGCCACCTCCGCTCCGTCCGCCCGCACCCGGGCGTCACCCCGCTCGCCGGCGACTACATCGCCCTCTTCGGCCCCTGGACCGAGCCCCACCTCGTCCACATCGCGGACGACCTCGCCACCGACGCCCCGCGCATCACCTCGGACGACGGCGAGCCCTCGGTCCTCCGCGAACGGCCCGAGTCCGGCTAGGCCTGTCTCTGCCATACCCCTTCGCTCCCCCCTCCGCAGAAGGGCGGGGGAGCGAAGCGTACTGTGGTCGTGCGCACGGGCGTCCCAACGGCTCACCCTTCGACAGGCTCAGGGTGAGCGGCAGTCTGCGACCGCTCGAGGACATCCACCGCCGCACCGGCACCCACTCCATCCGGCCGAGGCCCGTACGGTTGCCCTCCAAGCAACCGGCCGCTCGCCGGCGAACTTGCCCACTTCCCCTACCATCCCCCCACCACGAGGGGCGGCCACCTGGGGGACCAGAGCATGCCCGAGACACACCCCTACACCGACATCACCGTCGAACAGCGCGGCCGTGTCGCGATCGTGCGCCTCAACCGGCCGGACACCCTAAACGCCTTCGGCGGCACCATGGTCACCGAGCTGTCGGATTATGTCCGGTCGCTGAACCAGGGTGCCTACGACACCCGCGCCGTCGTCATCACCGGTGAGGGCCGCGCCTTCTCCGCCGGCGGCAACGTCCTCTCCTTCCCCGCCGCGCGCACCGAGGTGCCCGGCAGTAATGGCAGCCGCAACGGGACGCAGCCGAACGCCGCCGCCGAGGCGCGCGCCACGGCCCCGTGGCACCCACCCCACGCGCGCCAGTCCGTCATCCAGACCATGCGCGACTGCGACGTGCCGCTCGTCGCCGCGATCAATGGGTACGCCGTCGGCGCCGGCTGGTCGCTCGCCCTCGGTTGCGACGTCCGCATCGCCGCCGAGGACGCCCTCTTCCAGGTCGCGCAGACCAAGCGAGGCATCGTGGCCGATGTCGGCCTGGCGTACCTCCTGCCGAGGGCCGTCGGCACGCAGCGCGCCCTCGAGCTCATGTTCACCGGCAGGCGCGTCACCGCGCAGGAGGCCCTCGAACTCGGCGTCGTCCTCGAGACCGTGCCCCCGGACCACCTCCTCGACCGCGCCTGCGAGGTCGCCGAGGCGATCGCCGACGGCCCGCCCTTGAGCCACGCGGCGCACAAACGCCTCGTGTACGGCATCGAGTCAGACGACCTCGCCCGCGTCGAGGAGCTCACCCCCATGTACGTCGGCAAGCTCTTCGTCACCGAAGACGGCCGCGAGGGCGTTCGCTCATTCCTCGACCGCCGCGAACCGGAGTTCACCGGAAGGTAGACGGCAAGACGGAGGTCCGAGGGCACCCATCCGCCCCCCTCCCCCCTCTCTCTGGGGAGGGTTGGGGAGAGGGACGAAATCTGACTCGCTCCCTTGAGGGAGGAGGGCGGGAGAGGGGGTGGAGCGTGCCATCAACTCACAGACGAAGAAGCCAACACTGAGGCACGCCCGCGCGCCGTACTCCGGAACACCGCCCGCGCGCGATCCCTACCCCCGCAGCTCAGCCCCGAACTCGCGTTCGAGACGCTTGAGGAGCTTCGCCTGCTCCTTGTTCGCGTCCTCGGAGGTCAGCGTGCGGTTCGGCACCTGGTAGCGGATCGAGAACGCGAGGCTCTTCTTTCCCGCGCCCAGCCGCTCGCCCCGGAACACGTCGAACACGCGCGCCGAGGCCACCAGCGGCGACGCCTCCAGCACCAACTGGATCGCGCCCGCGGACACCGAGGCGTCCACGACCACGGCGAGGTCCTGTTCCACGGCCGGGAACCTCGGCGGCGACTTCGCGTCGATGCGATCGTGCAGGTACGGCAGCACGGACGCGAGGTCGATCTCGAAGACGATCACCGGCTGCTCGATCTCGAACTGGTCGAGGACCTCGGGGTGTACCTCGCCGAGCACGCCGAGCGGTTCACCACCAACACGTAGTCGTGCCACGCGCCCGCGGAGGAACCCGAACTCCTCGTCCGCCTCGTACGTCACGTCCACGTGGAGGGCGCCGAACAGCGCTTCGAGGACACCCTTCGCGTCGAAGAAGTCGAGCGCGCGGTCCGTCGCTCGGCCCCAGCGGTCCAGCTCCGCGCCCGAGAGCGCGCCGATGATCACCTCGCGCTCGTCGGGGAGCACGTAGTCCCCCGCGCTCGCCGAGGCGCCCCGGTACGGGAGGTAGATGCGGCCCGCCTCGAACACCGCGACCTGCGGCGCCCCGGCGCGGATGCTCCGCTCGACCGTTTCGAGGATCGCGTGCCGCAGCGTCGGACGCATGACCTGGCGGTCCGAGGACAGCGTGTTGGCGAGCCGCAGCGGGCGGATCACCTCCAGGTCCTCGCGTGGCATCACCCGCAGCAGCACCTCGTCCGTGGTCAGCGAGTAGGTGATGGTCTCCTGTAGGCCGGCATCCACGAGGGCGTCGACCACGCGGTCGCGCAGCGTGCGCAACGGAGCGGGCTCCCAGTCCGGGATCGCCCCCGCAATGCCGGAGGCCGGCAGCCGGTCGTACCCCGCGAGGCGCACGACTTCCTCGGCGAGGTCGTCCGCGATGCTGATGTCCGTGCGCCACCACGGCGCGCGGACGCGGAACGCACCCTCTGCTCGCTCCTGGTCCGACTCGAGCACCTCGAACCCCAGCGTCTCGAGGATCCCGACGACCTCCGTCGTCGGCACATGGACGCCGATCAGCGTGTCCAGCCGCTGGCGGGTGATCGACACCTCGGGCCGCTCGGTGGGCACCGGGTAGACGTCGATGGCGCCCCGTCGCGCGGTCCCGCCCGTGATCTCCACGAACAGCCGCGTCGCGCGGCGGGAGGCCTCCATCGCCAGCTCCGGCGAGAGCCCTCGCTCAAACCGCGAGGACGCCTCCGAGCGCAGCGCGAGGCGCGTGGAGGTGCGCCGGACACTCACGGGATCGAACCGCGCGGCCTCCAGCAGGATGCGCGTCGTGCCGGCGGTGACCTCCGTGTGCTCGCCACCCATCACCCCGGCGAGGGCGATCGGGCCGCTGTCGTCCGTGATCAGCAGCGTGTCCGCCGCCAGCGTGCGGTCCACGCCGTCCAGCGTGCGGAGCGTTTCGCCCTCGCGCGCCAGCCGCACGCCCACCTCGCCTCGCACCGTGTCGAGGTCAAACGAGTGCAGCGGCTGCCCAAGTTCGAGCATGACGTAGTTGGTGATGTCCACGACGTTCGAGATCGGCCGCTGCCCGGCGGCGCGGAGGCGCTCCTGCAGCCAGTCCGGCGATGGTCCCACCGTGACGCCCTCGATCACCGTCGCGACGTAGCGCGCGCAGAGGTCGGGGTCATCGATACGCACCGAGGCAGCCTCGGACGCGGAGGCGTCGCTCGTCGCGTAGTCCGTCTCGGGCATCCGCACCTCGAGCCCGAGGATGGCGGCGACCTCGCGGGCGATGCCGGTCATGCTCATCATGTCCGCGCGGTTCGGCCAGACGTGTACGTCCACGATCGTGTCGCCGAGGTACTCGACCAGCGGCGTCCCCACCGGCGCGTCCGAGGGCAGCTCGATGATCCCCTCGTGGTCGTCTGACAGGCCGAGCTCGCGCTCGGAGAGCACCATCCCGGCGCTCTCCACGCCTCGGATCTTCGACTTCTTGAGGACGGCCTGCTTCCCGGTGTGCCCGTCGAAGACCGTCGCGCCTTCGCGCGCGAACGCGATCCGCTGCCCCACCACCAGGTTCGGCGCACCACAGACCACCGTCTGAGGCTCGCCACCGCCGAAGTCCACCGTCGCCAGGCGGAGCCGGTCGGCGTCCGGGTGCGGGTTCACCTCCAGCACCGCGCCGACGCGGATCAGATCGCGGTCCCACTCGCCGCCGCGACGGTGGATGCCCTCCACCTCCGCGCTCGCCATCGTCAGCCGGTGCGCCAGGTCCTCCACGTCCACGTCCGAGGGGATGTCGACGTACTCACGCAACCACTTCAGCGACACCAGCATGCAGGCTCTCCCGAGGCGACCGGGCGCACCGCCCGAGGGCGCACGATGCACCCTCCACGCAGTCTCGAACACCCCGCCCTTGCCTGCCACCTCCTGCCACGTCGCCGAGGCAGTCCGCCTCCTCCGGCCCCCTCGCCCGCGCAGCGGGAGAGGGTGGGGGTGGAGCCCGCTCCCGACTGCCGACCGCCCATCTCCGAACGCCGGATGCGCCACGCGGATACGTACGGCCTGTCGGTCAGCGCGTTGTATTATCGCAAGCTGTAAGGACTGCGCCGTCGAACACGCAGCCGGCCCGAAGTCGGGCAGAGTCGAGGAGGACGCCGATGACCACCGTGGAGAAGCCCTGGAAGGTCATCGGTACCAACCCCGTCCGGCCGGACGGCGTCGACAAGGTGACCGGCCGCGCCGTCTACGGCGCGGACGTGCGCATGGCGAACCTGGTCTACGGCCGCGTGAAGCGCAGTCCCCACGCGCACGCGCGGATCAAGAGCATCGACACCTCGAAGGCGCTCGCCCTCCCGGGCGTCCTCGCCGTGATCACCCACGACGACCTCCCGACCGTCCCCAACCCGGTGATGCCGACCATCCGCGGCCCCATCCCCTCGCAGTGGGACCAGGACCGCATCCTCGCCCGCTATAAGGTGCTGTTCCGCGGCCACCCCGTCGCCGCCGTCGCCGCCACCGACCACCACATCGCGGAGGATGCCCTCGAGCTGATCGAGGTCGAGTACGAGGTCCTCCCGGCGATCACGTCGCTGAGCGACGCCCTCCTCCCGAACGCCCCCCTCCTCCACGAGGACGGCCTCGGCTCGCTCGTCGAGGACCTCTTCCCGGAGGTCGACGGCCGCCAGGGCAACATCGCCCGCGTCACGGAGATGGGCTTCGGCGATGTCGACGCCGGCTTCGCCGAGGCGGACATCATCCTCGAGCACGAATTCTCGACGGCGATGGCGCACCAGGGCTACATCGAGCCGCACAACGCCACCGCCATGTGGAACCGCGACGGCAAGCTGCAGGTCTGGACCAGCACGCAGGGCGCCTTCGGTATCCGCGACAACCTCTCGAGGAACCTCCAGCTCCCGCTCGGCGACATCCGCGTCATGCCCGCCGAGATCGGCGGCGGCTTCGGCGCGAAGAACGTGGTCTACCTGGAGCCGCTCGCGGCGCTGCTCTCGAAGAAGACCGGCCGCCCGGTCCAGTTCACGATGAACCGCACCGAGGTCCTCGAGGCCACGGGGCCGACCTCCGGCACCCGCTCGTGGGTGCGCCTCGGCGCGAAGAAGGACGGCACGCTGGTCGCGGCGGACATCAAGCTCTGGTACGAGGCCGGCGCCTACCCGGGCTCTCCGGTCGCCGGAGGCGCGCGGTGTGCCCTGGGACCATACAAGGTGCCGAACCAGCGCATCCTCGGGTACGACGTGGTGGTGAACCGCCCGAAGGTCGCAGCGTATCGCGCCCCCGGAGCGCCCGCCTCCGAGTTCGCGATCGAGTCCATCCTCGACGAGCTCGCCGAGCGCCTCGAGATGGACCCGATGGACCTGCGCATGAAGAACGCCGCCGTCGAGGGCACCCCGCGCTCGGACGGCGCGACCCACGGCAGCATCGGCGCCCGCGAGGTCATGCAGGCCATCATCGACAGCCCCCACTGGAAGTCGGAGAAGCCCCGCGCCGAGGTCGGCCGAGGCGTCGCGATGGGCTTCTGGCAGAACGGCGGCGGCGAGTCCAGCGCCTACGCCACGGTCCACTCGGACGGCACGGTCACCCTCACTACCGGCTCCGTGGACATCGGCGGCCAGCGCGCCGCCCTCGCGATGCAGTTCGCGGAGACCATGGGCCTCCCGTACGAGGCGATCAACTCGCTCGTCGGAGACACGGACACCATCGGCTTCACCGGCAACACCGGCGGCAGCCGC
>JALOAM010000261.1 GCA_023228765.1 Dehalococcoidia bacterium | reverse complement strand
CGCGAGGCACGCGACCACGTGGGACACGGTCAGCGGCACGTCCCACGGCCAGCCGCGCCCCTCCGGCCCGCCCGTGATCGGGTCGAGATCGGCGTAGAGCGCCTCCATCGCGCGCTGGCGCGTCAGCTCCGGGTCGCGCCCCGCCTGCACCTCCACCCGCGCGACGACGCTCACCCCGAGATACCTCGGCGTCCCCACCTCCACCGACATCCCCACGAGGCGGCGGGGTTCGATGTGGTCGCGTACGGCCTCGTACAGCGGCGCGGGGAGCGCGAGGTCGTCCAGGCTGCGCCGGCGGCCGGGCACGGTCATGGACGGCACCACCAGCAGCCGCACCGGCGCGCTACCTGCCACGGGCGGCAGCGCCCGGGCACGGGCGACCTGCCGGGAGGCCTCCAGCGTGAGGAGCTCGAAGTCGCTGGCGGTGACGGCGCGCGCACCCGAGCGGATCGCTGCCGGGCCGCGGGCCTTCGCCTGCTCCAGCGTCTCACCGTCCACCCCGCCCATCGCGGGGCGACGGTTGGTCACGGTGTCCACGAACGGGATCGTGGTGCGGAGCACGGTCAGCTGGTTCGCCGCCACGTTCCCTTCGCGACCGCCCCCGTGGAGGTACGCCGAGACCGAGAGCTCGGAACCCTCGGGCGGGACGGCGCCCATCTGCCACTCGGTCCCGTTCGCGCGACGGATGCGCGGCCCGAAGCGGATCTCGCCGGATGCGCCGTCCCACGTGAAGTGCCGGTCCTCCGGGCCGGACTGCCCGAAGTCCCCGACCTCTTCCCATGCCTGCTCCTCGCCCTCGGGCGGGCGGACGATCACGGTCTGCCCTTCCTCCCGAGGCAGGACCGGGACCTCGCCGACACGGAAGAGCTGGCTCGGCCGTCCATCGGACATGCCGAGGACCTCCGCATCCACGCGCTCACCGTGCGAGGCCGGGACGCTCCCGCCGACGGTCGTCGCGACGAGTGCGCGCACTTCCGGCGAGCGGTAGTACGTCGGCTGGCCCTCGCGGGGCTCCAGCAGGCGGACGCGGATCCAGTACGCACGCCGCGTGCCGAGGGTGACCGCGTCGTGCTCAGGCGGGAGCTGCAGCTCGATGGCGCCCGAGCGGTTGAGGCCACCCGTCCCGTCCGAGAGCACCTCCACCGGGTACCAGCGGTCGTCCTGCGAGACCTCCCACGCGATCGGGGGATCCTCCGGCCGCACCCCGACACCCTCCCCGCTCGCGGCGAGTTCGAAGCGCACGATGTGGTCCGCCAGCGTTTCCTCGAACCCGAAGTACGCCGCCGAGCCGACCTCGAGGTCCATGAAGCAGGACAACCCCTGCCGCTCGAAGCGCAGGTCGTCCCAGCGGTCCACGTAGGTGGAGATGCGGCCGCCCGTACCGGTGAGCGCCGCGACCAGACTCGGCGGGCGCATGGCGAGTTCGCGACGCGTGTGGAACACGATCGCGGAGGTGTCCGCGGTCTGCAGCGTCGCCACCTCCGTGCCCATCGGCACAGCGACGACATCCTCCTGCGGCGCGGAGAGCCGGAAGGTGAGTAGCGCCTGGGCCGGGGCGGGCGCGTACAGGTTCACGCCCATCAGCTCCAGGAACTTCACGTACATGCGGTCCGGGACCTGGTTCAGCCGGTAGAGGAGCGACTCCGTCATCCACGCGAAGAGCTCGATCATCGCGACGCCGGGGTCGGAGACGTTGTGGTCCGTCCACTCCGGCGCCAGCTCCGGGATGCGGCGCTTCGCCTCGTCCACCAGGTCCTGGAACGAGCGGTCGTCCAGCGAGGGGCTCGGCAGGCTCACGATTCCTCACCGATCTCGTAGTACGGCACCACCAGGTTTCGGCGGTCGTTCGTCTCCTTCACCGTGTAGGTGACGTCCACCTCCACCACGGCCTCGCGCGTCAGGTCCTCGGTGGCGAGCACGCTCTCCACGGTGACGCGCGGCTCCCACCGCATCAGGGCTTCCTCCACCGCGTTCTCGATCAGGCCGAAGGTGTTCGGGTTCATCGGCTCGTAGAGGTAATCCCAGGCACGGCAGCCGAACTCCGGCCGCATCACGCGCTCGCCCGGCGACGTCAGCAACACGAATCGCATCGCCGCCTCGATCTCCTCCGTGCCGGAGGTCAACGCGATGCGCCCACGCTCATCCACCCGCGGCGGGAAGGCCCAGCCGCGGCCGATGAAGTCCGGTCCGCCTTCGGTGAAGTTCACGGAGCTCGTTTCTATCCGGTCGGTGCTCGATGCGGTCTTGCTGGCCTCGGTCGGCGCGAGGCTACGCGCCGACCGTGACCTTGCTCGCGCCCTTCACGATCGTGGAGGTCGGCATCGGCATCGGGTCATTGCACGTCTGGACCATGCTGCCGACGTACGCAGCCGGCTTGCCGTTGATCTTCACGGTGAAGGATCCCAGCATCACCTTCCCCTTGTTGTCCGGGTTCTTCTGGAACCGTGGCCCCTGGGGGATGTGGTTCACGTTGTTCTTGACTTCGCTGTCCTTCGTCGCGGCGGGCTGGCCCTCGATCTTCACGTTCGTGGAGCAGCCACCCGAGATCTTGCCGGCGAAGGGATGCGGCAACGGCGTGGGCACCTCGCCCCCGGGCGTGGGGATCATGATGATGTGGATGTCGACCCCCACCACCTGGTCGTTCTGCCGTGCAGCCGGGAACCCCATACCGACCCCTCTTCCCTGTCCGAACCGCCGTTCCGACCAGCATCCCTGCTGATCCGACACGCACGCACTGAGACCGCTAGTTCAGCTTGATCATGCCACCCTTGATGGTGACGTCCTGCGAGCCGTTCACCTCGACCTGGCGGCCCTTTAACGTCAGTTTGCCTGTTGCGACCACTTCGATCTCGCTCGCCTCGATCTTCACCTTCGAATCGCCGACCAACTTGACCTCGCTCTTTTTTATGTTGAGCGCGGACTTGTTGCCCTTCAGCTTCAGGTTGATCTCGCCGTCTCCCGTATCGAGCATCTCGACGGAGTGGCCCTTGCCGGACGTCCACATCTGCTTCTCGACCGCGCCGCTCTTGTGGAAGCTGCCCTCCGGCGGCTTGTTCTTCTTACTCCACAACCCGCCGAGGACAAACGGCCGCGACGGATCGCCTCGCTCGAACCCCACGAGGACCTCGTCGTTCACGGCGGGGAGCATCTGGAAGCCGCGGGTGCCACCGGCGCCCGGCGTCGCGACGCGCACCCAGCCGGACTCGTGGTCCTCCGCGAAGACGGCGAGCTTCACCTTCACCCGGCCGGCCTTGTCCGGGTCGTTGTTGTTGGTGACCACGCCGATCGTGAGGTCCATGCCTCCTCGGAGCTGGCCGCTCGCGTCGACCGCGCCCGCGAGGAGGTCGGACAGTCGCGTCGGTT
>JALOAM010000042.1 GCA_023228765.1 Dehalococcoidia bacterium | reverse complement strand
GGGATCTCGTAGGTGCCGCCGGTAATGTTGGTCTGGTCCAGCTGGACCGCCAGCAGCGGACGGTCGTTGAAGGAGATCGAGACGGCGGACTGCTCCGGGTCCAGCAGGTTCGAGTGGGTGAGGTCCACCACGATCCGGGAGTTGTCACCGATCGTGTAGTCGCCACTGCCGGAGAAGAAGAAGTCCAGTTGCGCGGCAGCACCGAAGGCGGCCGAGTCGCCGAAGCCGAGGTCGTCCAGGGTGGTGATGCGCTCGGGCGCTTCCTTGACCGCGTCGGCGGGCTCGGTCTGGGCGTGCACCGTGCCGCCCGAGGCGAACAGCATGATCAGCGCAGTGCCAGCGGCGATCCACGCCCCCGACGACCTTCCCGACCGGCGCCGGGGACCTCGCGTTCGCTGAGCGTTCACCGGACGGAACGTAGCATCCCACCCCCCTACGGCGACGGCCTGCGGGCCGGTTTACCGAGACTCAACTGCCTCTTCCCGCGCCCTTCGAGGGCTGCCGGACCGACGGGCTAGCGGATGTTGAACCACCGCGCGAGGAGCTCCTCGTACTCGTCGCTGTCGAGGTAGTCCTCCAGCACGCCGTTGACGTCCGCGATCAGGTCGGGGTTGTCGATCGCCGCGGCGAACCCGTACTGCTCACCGGTATCGATGATCTCGGTCACGGATAGTGCACTGTCCAGCGTGGAGCGGTAGCCGTTGAGCGGGAGGTCAGACACCACCCCGTCCACGTCGCCCGCGCCGAGCGCCACGAACATCTCCTCGGTCTCCCCGTACGGGACGAGCGTCGCGCCGGCGGGGAGGTGTGCCTCCGCGTACGCCTCGGACGTGGTCCCGGACTTCACGGCGATCGAGTGGCCGCCGAGGCCGGAAAGCTGGGCGTAGGTCTCCGCGTCCACGGCGCGCACGAGCAGCGATTGGCTCGCGTCGAGGTAGGACTGGCTCAGGATGGCCTCCGCGCGGCGGCCATCCGTGATCGTGATCGCGGCCACAGCGAGGTCGCACGCGCCCTCGGAGGGTTGTCGCCAGATGCCCTCGAACGGGACGGCCTTCACCTGGAGCGTGAGGTCGAGTCTGTCGGCGACGTGCTGTGCGATCTCGATGTCGGAGCCGAGCCACTGGCCGGTCGAGGACTCGAAGGCGAAGGGGTACTTCGGTGCGTCCACGCAGATCGAGAGCGTGTCGGGAGCGAGGAGTCGCCCTTGCGGCTCAACCTTGCCGTCACCGCACGCGACCACTACTGCCGCGACGGATGCCACGAACAACAGGCCGAGGAAACCTCGGCCGGCATGCACCGGGAAACGCATCAGACCCCGCCTTAACCGGAACCGGTCCGCGATAGTGCCGCCGGCGAGATTCTAGCGTCCGGTTCGTCGTGGGCGGGCGCCGGGCGGGGGCGCCTGAAAGTTTTCAGGCACGTGTCAGACATATGTGCAAGCCGTAACGGATCAGGTATAGTGCGGACGCCTTGTGACAAAAGGCGCAAACTCACTACCGAGCCGCCTTGGTGGCCGCGGTAGAATCGGCGTCCCCGTTCCACGGGGAGCGCTCTATATAGAGGATCCCTCCGTGAGCCCTACTTTTTCTTCGATGCCGGACCTGCCAGCGACCACCACGGTCTCGGGCGACGCCTCGAAGAAGGCGGGCGCTAAGCGGGGCACGTTCATCGGAGCCTCTCCCGGATCAGACCGGGGCACGGACCTCGGCTACCTGGTCACCCCGCAGGACGCCGTCGACTCCTGCGGTACCGGCTTCATCGCCGAGTCGTCCGGGACGCGCAGCCGTCGAGTGGTGGAGATGGCCATCCAGGCCGTCGACGCCCTGACGCACCGAGGCGCTGTGAACGCCGACCCGCTGACGGGTGACGGCTGCGGCATCACCGTGCAGATCCCGTTCGAACTCCTCCAGGACACCCTCCGCGAGATGGGCGGGGCCGCTGACGTCACCGCGGAGGACCTGGCCGTCGCGATGGTCTTCCTCCCGCACAACGAAACAATTCGACCTCAGGCGCGCTCGATCCTTGAGGAGGAGTGTCGCCGCGCGGGCGTGGAGGTCCTCGGCTGGCGCGTCGTGCCGACCGACGACTCCGTCCTCGGCCCGCAGGCGCTGGACACGCTCCCGGGGTTCGAGCAACTGCTCCTCCGCCGCCCGGAAGCACAGCAGGGGCCGCAGTTCGACCGCTCGCTCTACCTGGCCCGCCGTCGCGCGGAGCACCGCCTGCAGGTCGCGGAGATCCTCGACTGCTACGTCGTCTCGATGTCGTCCACGGTCGTCGTCTACAAGGGGATGATGATCGCGCCCAAGCTGGCGGACTTCTACCCGGACCTCAAGGACCCCCGCGTCACCTCCTCGATCGCCCTCTACCACCAGCGCTTCGCGACGAACACGCTCCCGTCCTGGGAGCTGGCGCAGCCGTTCCGGATGACCGCGCACAACGGCGAGTTCAACACGCTGCTGGGCAACCGGAACTGGATGCTGGCCCGCCAGCCGGAGTTGGCCTCCGCGGTGTGGGGCGAGGACGTCGAGGACCTCAAGCCCGTGATCCGTCCGATCGGGTCGGACACCGCGTCCTTCGACGAGGTGCTGGAGCTCCTCGTCCTGTCCGGGCGCGACCTGCTGCACTCCGTGATGATGCTGATCCCCCAGGCGTGGGAGAACATGCCGAACCTGGACGCCTCGCTGCGGGCGTTCTACGAGTACCACGCCTGCCTGACGGAGCCGTGGGACGGTCCGGCCGCGATCGCCGTGAGCAACGGCGTGCAGGTCGCCGCGATCATGGACCGCAACGGCCTGCGCCCGGCGCGCTACCAGGTGACCCGCGACGGCCTCGTGATCATGGGGTCCGAGGTGGGCCTCGTCGAGCTCGCGCCGTCCGAGATCGTCGAGTCCGGCCGGCTCGGCCCGGGCGAGATGATCGCGGTGGACACGGTCCGCCGCCAGTTCCTGCACAACGAGGAGATCAAGAACGAGGTCGCATCGCGCCGCCCCTACGGGTCGTGGGTGCGCCGTAACCTGCTCTCGCTCCGCACGGACTCCACCAACGGCCACGCCAACGGATCCGCCTCCGAGCATGACCTGGACACGCTGCAGCAGCTCCACGGGTACACCCACGAGGAGATCGAGTACATCCTGAAGCCGATGGCGGAGGACGGCAAAGAGGCCGTCGGCTCCATGGGTGACGACACGCCGCTGTCCGTCCTCCAGGACGAAGCGCGCCTCCTCTACACGTACTTCAAGCAGCGCTTCGCGCAGGTGACCAACCCGGCGATCGACTCCGTCCGCGAGGAGATCGTCATGTCGCTGGACACCCTCCTCGGGCGACGGCGCTCGTTGCTGGAGTCCGTGCCCGAGGCGGCGCGGCTGCTCCACCTCACGAGCCCGCTCCTCCTCGACTCCGAGGTCTCGCTCATCAAGCACATGCAGAACGAGGACGTGAAGGTCGCCACGCTGCACGCGCGCTTCCGCGTGGACGACGGTCCGAGCGGCCTCGAGCGGGCGCTCGATGACCTCTGCGCCGCCGCCGTCATCGCGGCGGACGAGGGCCACACGGTGCTGGTGATCAGCGACCGGCTGGTGGACTACGACTGGGCGCCGATCCCGATGCTGCTCGCGGTGTCGTCCGTGCACCATCACCTGATCCGCGAGGGCCGTCGCATGAAGACGAGCCTGATCGCGGAGGCCGGCGACGCGCGCGACGTACACCACTTCGCGGCGCTCCTCGGCTTCGGCGCGAGCGCGGTCAATCCGTACCTGGCGTTCGCCAGCCTCCGAGCCGGCCACGCGCGGGGCGACTTCGGCGACGGCCCGGTGGAGCACGTCCTCCGCTCCTACGCGAAGGCCGTGGACACCGGCATCCTGAAGATCATGTCCAAGATGGGCATCTCCGCGTTCTCGTCCTACCACGGGGCGCAGATCTTCGAGGCGATGGGCATCGGCCAGCAGGTCGTCGACAAGTCCTTCACGGGCACCACGTGCCGGATCGCCGGCATCGGGTACGAGGAGATCGGCGCCGACGTCTACGAGCGCCACCAGAAGGCGTTCCCCCAGACCGACAAGCTGGCGCACGGCGGCTGGTACAAGTTCCGCCGCGACGGCGAGTACCACGCGTACAACCCCTCGATGTGGCGCGCGCTCCAGAACGTCGCCCAGTCCGGCCTCGAACACATCGATGACGAGATCGGCGAGAACTCCTACCGCGAGTACCTCGACGTCCTCGGGAACGCTCCCGCGGGCGCGCTGCGCGACCTGCTGCGGTTCAAGTCGGACCGCGAGGCCATCGACGTGTCCGAGGTCGAACCGGTCGAGGCGATCACGAAGCGCTTCGTCACGGGCGCGATGTCGCTGGGCGCGCTCTCCCCGGAGGCGCACGAGGACATTGCCCGCGCGATGAACCGCCTTGGTGGCCGCTCTAACACCGGTGAGGGCGGGGAGGACCCGCGGCGCTACAACCCGGACGGGGACAAGCGCGACGCGAACTCTCGCATCAAGCAGGTGGCCTCCGGCCGCTTCGGTGTGACGCCCGCCTACCTCGTCGCCGCGGAGGAGCTCGAGATCAAGATCTCGCAGGGCTCCAAGCCGGGCGAGGGCGGCCAGCTGCCGGGCAACAAGGTGAACGCCTACATCGCGGGCCTGCGGCACGTGATGCCGGGCACGGCGCTCATCTCGCCGCCGCCGCACCACGACATCTACTCGATCGAGGACATCGCCCAGCTCATCTATGACCTGAAGACGGTGAACTCCCGGGCGCGCGTCTGCGTGAAGCTCGTCTCCACGGAAGGTGTGGGCGTCGTCGCCGCCGGTGTGGCGAAGGCGTACGCGGACATCATCCAGATCTCCGGCGCCGAGGGCGGCACGGGCGCGAGCCCGCTGTCCTCCGTGAAGTACGCGGGTTCCCCGTGGGAGATCGGCGTCGCGGAGACCCACCAGGCGCTGGTGATGAACCACCTCCGCGGCCGCGTCACCCTCCGCGCTGACGGGGGCATGCGCTCCGGCCGCGATGTGCTCATCGCGGCGATGCTGGGCGCGGAGCAGTACGGCTTCGGCACCACGGCGATGATTGCCGTGGGCTGCAAGATGGCGCGCCAGTGCCACCTGAACACCTGCCCGGTGGGTGTTGCCACCCAGCGCGAGGACCTGCGCGCCAAGTACTTCGGCACGCCGGAGATGCTGGTCACCTACCTCACGCACGTCGCACGGCAGACCCGCGAGCTCCTCGCGAGCCTCGGGTACCGCAGCATCCAGGAGCTCGTCGGGCGCGCGGACCTGCTGGAGCAGGTGGAAGGGGACACCTCCCACCGGTGGCACGGCCTGGACCTCTCGCGGATCATCAAGCCCGTCGACCCGGAGGGTCACGAGCCCCACACGCGCACGGTGGAGCGGAACGACCGTCCGGACTGGAAGCGCCTGGACGACGAGATCCTGCTGGAGGCGAAGGACAACATCGACTCCGGCAAGCAGCTGTCGCTGTCCTACCCGGTGAAGAACACGGACCGCACGGTCGGCGCGCGGCTCTCCGGCGTCATCGCTGAGCGCTATGGCGACCGAGGCCTCCCGTACGGCACGATCGACCTCTCGTTCCGTGGCTCCGCGGGGCAGTCGTTCGGCGCGTTCCTCTCGCGGGGCGTCCGGCTCACCCTGACCGGCGAGGCGAACGACTATGTGGGCAAGAGCATGTCCGGCGGGGAGATCATCATCCACCCGCGCCAGGACACGAACTTCGACCGCTCCCCCGCGGTCCTCGTCGGCAACACCGTCCTGTACGGCGCGACGGGCGGCAACCTGTTCGTCGCCGGCGCGGCCGGTGAGCGCTTCGCCGTCCGGAACTCCGGGGCCCGCGCGGTCGTGGAGGGCATCGGCGACCACGGCTGCGAGTACATGACGGACGGCGTCGTCGTCGTCCTCGGCGATACGGGACGCAACTTCGGTGCCGGCATGTCGAACGGCGTGGCCTACATCCTGGACGAGCGGGGCGACTTCCGCTCTCGCGTGAACCAGGAGCTCGTCGGCCTCTCGCAGGTGACCGACCCGGAGGACATCGAGCTGCTCGAAGCCCTCGTGCGGCGGCACGCGGACGTCACGGACTCGAAGCGGGCTCGCGCCCTCCTCGACGAGTGGCGGCTGGCGCTGCCGAAGTTCTGGAAGGTCGCTCCGAAGGTCAGCCCGACCGAGGAGGGCGCCCAGACCGTGGTGCGTCGCCACCTCACGGCGCTGGCGCGCTTCAAGCCCGTCGCCCGCTACGTGTAGGCTTCGGACCGCAGTCCTGCTACGAAGAAGGGCCACCCGCAAGGGTGGCCCTTCTGCTTGCTCCGACTCGGAGGTTCTCCCCGTCGGGCACCGCTAGGCGGAGTACCTCAGCGCTTCCGCGACCGCGACGCGCGAGGCGCTGCGGGCGGGGATGAGCGTCATCACGGCCGTCGCGAGGTAGGCGATGCCGACGATGATGAGGATCGTGGTGATTGGGAACGAGAAGTCGATCGTCTGCCCGTTCGTGAAGTCCGGGGACGTCATCAGGTTGTAAGACAGCGCCCCACCCAGGACGAGCCCCATCCCGATCCCCGTCACCGCGATGAACGACGACTCCAGGAAGAACGAGATCGCCACGAGCCGCCTCGAGTAGCCGATGGCCCGCAGCATCCCGATCTGCTGGCGACGCTCCGCCACGGTGCGGAAGGCGATCACGCCGAGGGCGGCGATGCCGACCACGAGCCCGAGGCTCATGAACGCCACGAACAGCATCGAGAACGCGTTCTGCTGCGCCGTGGAGTCGTCCAGCAGCTTCTGCAGTGAGTCCGCCTGGACGCCCCGCTCCAGCAGCGTGGACTCGATCCCCTGCGCGACCTCGATCGGGTCGGTGCCGGGCACCACGTCCACGAAGTAAGACTGCTGCGGGCCGTCGATCACGTCGAGGGCGGTCGCCTCCGGCATGATCAGGGAGACCCACTCCGGCACGATCCCGCTGGTCAGCGCGGAGTCCACCACGCCGATGATGCGGACCGTGCGCTCCTCGCCGGTCTCGTCGTCACGGACGATGACCGGGATCGGCTCCCAGAGTCCGTCCTCCAGGTCCCCGGGCGCGCCCTCGATGGAGAACACCTCGTCCGGGTCCATGAAATTGGAGGTCTGCGTGAACTCCCACATCATCTCGTTGCCGAGCGCGACGTCCGGCTCGGTTGCCAGCGCCTGCATGACCGCCTCGGCGTCCGGGTAGCCCGCGGCCGTGCTCGCCATCGCGAAGTCCGAGGCCGCCACGAACGCCGGGTCGATGCCCGAGACGGCGTACGAGAAGAACTCGTCGTCCGGTTCGTTCGCGGGCTTCATCTCCGCGGTCCCCGACACCATGTGCCCGGACGATTCGATGTTCGCGGCCACGTCGAAGCCGGCCTCGGTCAGCGCGCTGTCGAGGTCCTCGATCGGGTTGTTCTCGTTGGTCACGACCTGCACGTCGAAGCCGCCTCGGGCGTTGTCGCCGAGGAAGAGCTGCGTGAAGTTGTGGTTCAGCGTGGCCATGACGACCAGGCTGAACATGACCAGCGTGAACATCGCGAGGGTCATGCCCGTGCGGAACTTCGCCGCCAGCGGGTAGGAGATCGCGGTGCGGATCGCCGGGGTGATCCCGCCGAGCACCTTCCTCAGGAGGCCGAGCGAGCCGAGCAGCCGGTCCGCGTTGAAGATCACGAACAGCGTGCTGGCCGCCGTGATGCAGACGCCCGAGACGAAGAACATCTCGATGTTCCCGTTGACGCCGCCGTGTCCGAGCCCGAAGAGGCCGAACAAGCCATCGAGCGGGTCGGTGTAACCCTTGCCGGCCTCGCTGAAGAGCGAGAACGGGAGGGGAAGCAGCCAGTACCAGACGGTGAGCGCGGAGATCGACGCGAACGTCGGCCGCGCCGGGGCGCCGAAGTACACGAGGATCATCGCGAGGCCCAGGAGCATCAGCGTGGTGCCGCCCGTGTAGGCGAATGCCTGCGAGGCGATCCAGCCGCCCCACCACGTGGCCACGGCGCCGATGATCAGCATCACGATGGCCCACGAACCGCTGGAGCGGTTCCGCGCCGCCGCCCGGTTGATGCCCTGCCACGCTCGCTTGATCGGCGGGATGCGTGTGACAAGCCACCGCACGAGCGGGATGAGGCCCAACGACACCACCGCGAGGGCGATGCGGAGCAGCAGCCAGATCGCGCCCAGCACGCCCTTGATCAGCGTGATGGGGGAGCGGTCTCGCCCCTTGAACGGCTCCGGCTCAGGGATGTCCCGGATCGCGCGGACGATGTTCAGGTTCGCCGCGCGCCAGGAGGAGAACGTCACCGTGATGAACGTGATCACCAGGCCCAGGCAGTAGGAGATCAGGAACCCGACCGGGCTCACGTGGAACGTGATCCCCAGCCCGAAGTCGTCTGCCACGTTCCCCATCACCTGGATGAGCCCCCAGGCCACCGCGAGGCCGAGGAGCGCCCCGACGAACGCGGAGCCGATGTTGTAGGACATGCCCTCCGCGATGAAGGTCTGCGTCAGGTGCAGCCGCTTCATCCCCACGGCGCGCGCCATGCCCATCTCGCCCCGCCGCTCCGCTGCGAGCATCACGAAGGTGAGGAAGATGAGCATGATGCCGGCCGCGATGGAGAACAGGCCGAACACGAGGAAGAACGTCACGAACAGCGAGCCGGCGAGCTCCGCGAATCCGACGAGCTCCGCCTTGCTGGTCACGATCTGCAGTGGCAGGCCCTCCGCCTCGAAGGCCTCCTCCAGACGGGTCTCGACGACCTCGCTGAGGTCCACCGTGTCGCGGACGCCGCCGGTGACCGAGACGATCGCGATGTTGGGGTTGCGGTCCGACTCGTCCGCGAAGGAGCGGACCGTGTCCAGCGAGACGACGACACCGCCGCCGCCCTGCTGTCCGCCACCACTCTGAGACGAGAGCGCGTTGTCGCGGATGACGCCCACCACCTCGAAGTCGTACGACTCGTTCTGGTAGCGGATGTTGACCGTGCCGCCCTCGCCGATCTGGATCTCCTCGGCCAGGTCCTCGGTGACGAACGCCTGGTTCGGGCCGAGGGTGCTCGCGCTGAGCGAGTCGCCGCCCGGCGTCACGAGCCCGTCGAGGTCATCGACGGAGGCAGGGTCGACGCCGACGATCAGCGCCTGCGGCTCGGAGAGCCGGGCCTCGGCGTTCAGCGCGGGGACGGGGAGCTGGACCATGCCGGTGACGGCATCGATGTCCGGGTCGCCGGCGGCGATCGCGCGGATCGCCTCGACGTCCGCGTCCGTCATCTCCTGGCCCGGTTCGCCCTGGTCGCGGTCGAAGACCACGATGAGGTCGGCCTGGCCGAGTTCGTCGTACACGGTGTTGGTGACGGAATAGCCCACCGTGTCACCGGTGGCGAAGGCGGCGCTGATGATCAACGTCGACAGCATCAGGCCGATGATGATGAGCGCCGTCTGCGTCTTGCGCCGGACCAGGTTCCGGACGCCCATCTTCACGAGGAGCGGGTTCCGGATCGCGATCCAGGCGAGCACGCCGAAGATGCCGGCCACCATGGCCAGCAGGGCGATCAGGATGTTGGTGAGGGGTATCCCGAAGAGGCTATCCACGCACCGCCCCCGCCCCGGCAGCGCCCGCGGGCACCTCCTCGCTCTCGATGAGGCCGTCGCGCATGTGGACGATGCGGTGGCAGCGTTCCGCGATGCCCGGGTCGTGCGTCACGATGACGAACGTCTGGTGCTGCTCGCGGTTGAGCTGCTGCATCAGCGACATAATCTCGTCCGCCGTGTGCGAGTCGAGGTCACCCGTGGGCTCGTCCGCCCAGATGATCGCGGGGTCGTTCACCAGCGCCCGCGCGATGGTCACGCGCTGCCGCTGGCCGCCGGAGAGCTGCGCCGGCTTGTGCCCGGCCCACGCGCCGAGGCCCACGCGGTCCAGCATGGCCTGCGCGCGACGGCGTGCCTCGCCCGGGCTGGTGCCGGACACCAGGAGCGGAAGCTCCACGTTCTCGACGGCGCTCAGGACGGGGAGGAGGTTGTAGAACTGGAAGATGAAGCCCATGCGCTTCGCGCGGTACTCCGTCTTCCGATCGTCGTTCAGGCTGTTGAGGTCGGTACCCTCGATGAGGATCGTTCCGTCCGTGGCGTCGTCGATGCCGGAGACGCAGTTGAGGAAGGTGGTCTTCCCGCAACCGGACGGCCCCATGATCGCCAGCATCTCGCCCGTGGGGACGTCAATGCTTAAGCCACGAAGCGCCTGAACCTCCACCTCTCCGGTGTGATAGGTCTTCACGAGTCCTTGGACCTGGATGATCGGTTCAGGCATAACTGCCCCTTCTCCGCCCCGGCGACACAGATGTCTGGAAAGAAATCGGTACCTTCTACCTGATTACGGTGACCCCCTGCGGTCAACCGCGAGCGGCCATTCTGACGCTGTCCTGTTCTCGTCAGATTGTGTCGCCTCCGGCGGTTGCGTGCGCTCTCTCGCAGGGGGTATTTGTGGCCACTCAAGAGCGGTGATGTGGCGATCCTGTGAAGACCCCCTCGGAGAGACGCGATCCGAGGGCGATCGGTTCCGCGGGACCCCCTCCGTCGAGCCTGCGGTGGCCTCGCCCTACACTCGCAGGGCGGACTGGCCGTCCATCATGCGGTCAGGCGGAGGCATCCCGTGGCGTTCGGTCTGCTGCTGGTCGTGATCGGGCTGCTGCTCCTCGTCGACTCGCTCAACCTCATCAAGGGGGTTGGCTTCCAGGAGCTCTGGCCGATCCTCATCATCACGATCGGTGTCGCGATCATTTACGACCGCATCCGCCGCTCCCTGCGGCGACGCTGAGCACCGAGGTCGAGCGAGCCCGTGTTCACCTCTCGGCTTCGCGATGTCCTGGCCCTGACCGTGGGGCTCTACCTGATCGCGGTCGGCATCCTCTTCGCGATCGACTCGACGGGCCTCCGTCCCCTCGGCACGCCGAGCCTCGTGGAGGGGGCCGCGGGACTCGCACTCGTTGCCCTCGGGATCCTCTCGCTCCTCGCGGCGATGAGGGCGCGGCGGTTCGCCCGAAGGCTCTCGCGCGCCTTCGGGCACGTCCGCTCAGCAGGGGAGTGGCGCCTGGACGACGCCGTCGTCCGCACGGTGGTCGGGGATATCCACCTGGACCTGCGCTCCGCGGAACTGCCCGAGGGCGAGACTGAACTCGCGCTGCTGTGCTGGCTCGGCACCATCCAGGTGCGCGTCCCCGCCCATGTCGGCCTCGACGTGGAGGCGCAGACATTCGTCGGCACCGTCGATGTCCTCGGCGTCCGCGAGGAGGGTGTCATCCGCGACATCGACGTCCGCACGGAGGACTACGAGACGGCGACCCACCGCCTGAAGCTGCGCCTCTCTACCGTCATCGGTGAGCTGTTGGTGGTACGGTCAGAGCGATGAGCGAATACGAACACCCCGAGACCCCTCGCGACCGTACGTCCGAAGCCCCGCCGACGCCGCGTCTGCAGACGCTGAACTTCGGTGCGCTGTCCGCCCTCGGTGGCGTTGCGCCGGCCGAGGGCCTCGTCTGCGACATCGACGACCCGGACTGCGTGGCACCCTCGGCGCTCGCGCCAGCCGAGGATGACGAGGGCGCTGCCGCCGACTAGCGCGCCAGCCCGCTCCGGTAGTCCGCGTACGCGGGCGCCCAGCCCAGCGCCTCGCGTGCCCTCGTGTTCCGCAGCCGTGTCGACACGAAGTTGGACGGACCGCCCGGCTCCGGCGCGTCCGCACCCGCGAGCGCGGCAACGTACCCGTACACCTCGGACCATCGGGCCGGCGCATCGTCCCCGATGATCAACGCCTGCCGCGAGGGCCATCGGTCTACGGCGGCAGCGGTCGCCTCAGCCATGTCGGCGACATGGATGAGGGTGGTGAAGGCGTCACCCTCGCCGGGGAGGAGCAGGGTGCCGGCGGCAGCCTGGTCGAACCAGCGCTGGTCCGCGCCGGTACCGGGCCCGTAGAAGTGCGCTCCGCGGAGGATCACCCAGTCGAGGCCGGAGTTCCGGACGCTCTCCTCCATCGCCAGCGCTGTTGCGACTCCCGCACTCGGCGCCGCCGGCAGCGTGTCCTCGTCAGTCCACTCGTCCGTCCCGCCCGCGTTCACCCAGGCGATGCTCTGCTGGAGGACGCGCGGGACGCCTGCGTCAGCGCAGGCCTGCAGCCAGATCGGGGCACCCTCGCGCCTCAGTCGCTCGTTCGAGGCGAAGTCGCCTCGCCCGCTCGGCCCCGGCACCGCCGTGGCGATGTTCAGCGCGACGTCGCTCCCCGCCATCGCGGTGCGGAGCGACTCCGGTTCGAAGACGTCCGCGACATGGACCTCGGCGCCACACGCTCGCGCGAACTCAGCCGCGTCGGGCCTCCGCACCAGCGCGCGGACGGTGTGCCCGCGGGCGACCAGCCGAGGGATGAGGTGACGCGCATACACGCCCGTTCCACCAACGACGCTGACAGTCAGGGGCATGCTCGGCCTCCCTCGGACCCGGAACTGGCACTGGCCGCAATCTAGGAGCCGCGGTGAGGGGCGTCTACGACTTCAGGCACTGCGCTGCTCGGGCTTACGTGCCTTGAGGACGACGAGTGGCAGCGGCTCCGCGCGCATGCGCACCCGACGCTGCTCGGTCACTTCGAAGCCGCGCTCGATGAACGCATGGTGCGTGAGCCGGTCCAGGTGGCAGCCGTCCGCGACGAGGCCCCACGCCGGGTTGAGCGCGGACTGGACGCGCGCCTTCCACGGCACCTCGGACCGCACGTGCTCGAACAGGCGGAGCGCGCCGCCGGGGGCGAGCACGCGCCACGCTTCCTCGACGGCCCGCTCGAGGTCGGGGACGGAGCAGAGGACGAGGGTGCTGACGTACGCATCGAACGACGCGTCCCGGAACGGGAGCGCCATCGCGTCGGCCTGCCGGACCTCGATGACGGCGTGGGGCTCCCTCAGCCCGAGGAGCGTCTTCCGTGCCATCGGGAGCATGTGCTCGTTGTAGTCGACCGCGGTGACGTGGGCGTCCGGCCGATAGTGCTCGAAGTTCGTCCCCGGCCCGCACCCCACGTCGAGGATGTCGCCCTGGAGGTCGCCGACCAGGTCCCGCCGGATCGCCGCCGTCGAACGTCGCTGCCAACGGTCGATCGGCCCGTAGATCGTCGCGAACCAGCGCTTGCTGAGGTTGCCCATGCGCTCACTGTACGAGTGGCGCGCAGACGGGGCAGTCGACGTCCGGTGCGCGGGTCTCCACCTCGAACTGTCCGAGAAGTCCGCGCAGCACGCCGAGCGGCAGCCCGATCACGTTGCAGCGGCACCCCTCGAACCGCGCGACCGGCGCGAACGCCTCGTCCTGGATGGCGTACCCGCCCGCCTTGTCGAACGGTGAGCCCGAGGCGATGAACGCTTCGATCTCCGCGTCCGAGTACGCCCGCATGTGCACGCCGGTCCGCCCGTGGTCCACGAGCACACGCCCGTCGAGGGCGACCGCGACGCCGGTCACGACCTCGTGCGCGCGGCCTCGCAGGTTGCGGAGCATGCCCCGTGCCTTCTCGGCGTCCGCGGGCTTGGCGAGCAACCGCCCATCGAGGGCCACGACGGTGTCGCTGCCGATCACGAGCGCATCCGGCTGCGCCGCGGCGACGGCCTCCGCCTTGCGCCGCGCGAGCGACTCCGCCACGCGCACCGCTTCGCGCTCCTCCGTCGTCTCGTCCACCTCGGACGGCACGACCTCGAACGAGACGCCGAGGGCGGCGAGCAGCTCCCGCCGTCGCGGCGACGCAGAGGCGAGGACGATGCGAGGCGAGGTCATGCGCTACCGGTCGAGGACGGTGACGTTCTCGATGTGCTGGGTGTGGGGGAACATGTCCACCGGCTGTACCTCGCGGAGCGTGAAGCCGCCGTCCACGAACAGCCGGAGGTCACGCGCGAGGGTGCCCGGGTCGCAGGAGACGTAGACCACCCGCTTCGCGGCCGACTCGATGATCGCGTCCACCACGCCCGGGAACAGGCCGCTCCTCGGCGGGTCGATCACGACGACATCGGGGGAGGGCGTCATGCCCGGCAGGGTCGCCTCCACCTTGCCGACGATGCGCGTCACGTTCGAGAACGGCGCGAGGTTCACCTCGGCGTCGTCGCCGGCGGCAGCGGACTCCTCGATCGTCACGACGCGGTCGACGCTGGTCGCGAGCTGGGCGGCGAAGGTGCCGACGCCGGCGTAGGCGTCCACGACGACCTGCGGAGTGGCCTCCAGCACCCGGTCCACGACGAGGGCGACCAGGCGCTCGGCCTGCACGGTGTTCACCTGGAAGAACGCCGGGCCGGACACCCGGTAGTCCACGCCGTTCAGGCGCTCCGTGTACGACCGCTGGCCGCTCGCGAGCTTCGGGCGGGGGCCGGGACGCCACTGCAGGTGCGGCTGCACCATCTCGTCCTTCGTGTTCACACCGACGCGCACGGAGAGCTGGCGCGCCTGCATCGTGTGGTCCTGCGCCGTCTGCAGCACCGCGTTCACGCGAGGATGCGCGATGGGGCAGGACTCGATGCGCATGAAGCGGTGCGTCCCGCGCTGCATGAACCCGATCTGGCCGTCCCGGCGCACGGTGAAGCGGTTGTGGTTGCGGTACCCCCACGGCTCGTCCATGCCGAGCATGGGCTGCACGAGGGCTTCGACCTCGGCTTCCTCGAACCGCCCGATGCGGCGGAGCTGGTCGCGGACGACGCCGGTCTTGAGCTCCAGCTGCCGCTCGTACGCGACGTGCTGGAGCTGGCAACCGCCGCACTTCCCGAAGTACTGGCACGCCGGCTCGATGCGGTCCTCGGACGCCTCGAGGACGAGGACGGCGGTCGCCTCGATGTAGGACGGGCGGTCGTCCGTGATCTCGGCGATGACGCGCTCGCCCGGCAGGGCGTACTCCACGAAGACCACGCGGCCGTCCGGCGCGTGGCCGACCGCCTTCCCGCCGGAGGCGAACCCGGTGAGGGTGAGCTCGATCGGTTCGAGGGGGCGGTTCACCTCGCGCTTTGCCTTGCGGCTGCGCGCGGCGGGCACCGGCTCCGGTACGACGGCGGCGGGGATGGCGGGCGTGGGGATCGTCATGCATCCATCGTACGGAACGCTCTGCCTACGGGGCCGACTGGCCGATAGGATGCGGAGGTTCGAGGAAGGACCACCATGCCCCGCGCTGCTGCTCGATCAAGCCGCATCCCGAAGCCCCTCGTCGACCTCGCGAAGGCGTATGTCGGCCTTCCGACGGGCTCGTTCAACGAGACCCGCGTCCACGACTTCCTCCGGCAGTTCGCGGAAGCCCGAGGGCTGACGTACCGCGAGGACTCGGCCGGCAACGCGCTGATCGAGTACCGCCGAGGACGGAAGACCACCCCGCTGGTGCTGGGCGCACACACGGACCACCCGGGGTTCGTGGTGACGAAGGTGAACGGCCGGCGGCTTGAGCTCGAGTTCCGCGGTGGCATCCCCGGCGAGTACGGCAAGGGTGAGCGCATCCGTCTCTACTCTGCGGACCCCCGCGAGGATCGAGGCGACTCGACCGCCGAGATCACCTCGACGGTGCTCTCCGACGCGGCGAACCGCTGGGCGAAGCGCCTGATCGGCGCGAAGGCGACCCTCACCGCGGGTTCCACCGCGCAGGTCGGGGACCTCGCGCTGTGGGACGTCGAGCCAGCGCGCGTGCGCGGCTCCATCCTCCACGCCCGCTCCTGCGACGACCTCGGTGGGGGGCTCGCGATCCTCTGGGCGCTTGAGCAGCTCGTCGCCCAGCAGCCGGATGCGCACGTCCTCGGCCTGTTCACGCGCGCCGAGGAGGTCGGGCTGGTGGGGGCGGCGGCGGTCACGATGACCGGGCTGCTGCCGGCGGGCGCCCTGATCGTGGCGGTGGAGTGCTCCTCGATGGCGGGGGGACGCGCGGTGCAAGGGGAGGGGCCCGTCATCCGGGTGGGCGACGCCCAGCACATCTTCTCGCCGCGTATCACCATGTGGATGACGCGCGTCGCCCTCGAACTCCAGCAGGAGGACCCGGCGTTCGGGTTCCAGCGGAAGCTGATGGACGGCGGCACCACCGAGGCGACGGCGTACGACCTCCTGGGATACGAGAGCGGTGCGGCCTGTCTCGCGCTGGGGAACTACCACAACATGGGGCCCAACAGCCGCATCGCCGCCGAGACGCTCCACCTCGGCGACGTCGAGGGCCTCGCGCGGTTGTTCGTCGCGATGGGGCAGAACACGCGCCGGGTGGACGAGGTGTATGCGACAGCGGTCAAGCGCTGGCGCGGTATCGCGAAGGACGCCGCGAGTCAGCTCCGAGGGCGATGAGCGCCCTCGACCAGCGCATCGCCCGCGACGGTGCGCTAGTCGAACGGAGACGGGACGAGCGTGAAGAACAGGAGGATCGGGGACAGGATGAAGAAGATCTTCACGCCCAGCGGCAGGCTGAGCCACCAGTCCTTGAGTCTCATCGCCTGACCCCTCTCGCCCTGTGTCCGTGCCGTCCTACGCGACGGAGACCGACTGAATCATCTCGAGCATCGCCGGCACGATGACCTCGGGCCGGCGTGCCGCCTGACCGTGGTCGTCCCCCTGCAGCTCGATGACGCGGAGGTTCGGGTTCAGCTCGCGCGAGCGCAGCGCGCCCGGGTGCGGCTTGTCCTCGGTCCCCACGTACACCAGGATCGGCGCCTTCGCGACACGGACGGCCTGCTCCGCGCCCCGCCACTTCGCACGCTCGGCGTGCGCGGCCTTCAGCGCAGCACGGTCCTGCAGGCCGGCTTCGTCCGCGGCCTTCACGTCTGGGTTCCGCTGCAGCGCGTTCGAGTAGTACGCGTCGAAGTCCTCGTTCGCGCGGAACTCGGCATCCGCGAGGTCGAGCATCGGCATGGAGCCGCCGATCGTCCACGAGAGGAAGCGCTGCGGCTGATAGATCATCGTCGCCCAGCCGATGGTGCCGCCCATCGAGTACCCGTGGAAGTGCGCCTGTCTGACGCCCTCAGCGTCCATCACCGCGACGATGTCCATCACGCGGTTGCGCATGTCGTAGGCGGCGGGGTCGTGCGGCTTGTCGGACTGCCCGTGCCCCCGGGCGTCCACCAGCAGCAGGTGGAAGTCGTCTTTCAACAGCGCTACGAACCCGCGGTCCCGCCAGGCCTGCAACCGTCCGAGGAACCCGTGCTGGAACACGATGGCCGGCTTGCCCGGCGTGCCGTCCACCTCGTAGTGGATCTTCACGCCCTCGTTCTCGGCGTACGGCATCTGGCCCTCCTCGCGGTGTCCTCGCGGTCTCGTCGGCGCGCTGCTCGCAGGTTCTACCACGTTCGCGCCCGCCGAGGGGTGCGGAGGCCGCGCCTTGCCCCGCGATCGGACCCCCTCGCCCGTGGAGCGGGCGAGGGTTGGGGTGAGGGTCTGCTCCGCCCCTCTGCTCCGTGCTCGCTACCCCTCGAACCCGGCGGGCCGGACCTTGTCCGAGCGCTCCCACACCCCCGGCTGCTGCTCCCAGAAGATCTGGGTGAGGAGCCCGCCCGTGAACTTCGGGTGGATGAAGGCGTCGCGCCAGCGGATGCCCTCCGTCGAGTCGTCGTGCTCGTCGAAGGTCGGCAGCTCGTAGTACTCGCACGCCCGCTTCGCGGCGTCGAAGTCCGCGACCTCGAACGCGACGTGGTGGATGGCTGGCCCACGACGGTCGAGGAAGCCCTGGATGAACGAGTCGTCCCCGATGGGCTGGATGACTTCCCAGTGCATCGGGCTGCCCGGGACCTCGAGGATGGCGTCGCCGAAGTCGGGCCACGCGCCGTCTGGCGTGCGCCACACCTGCCGCGTCCCGAGCATCCGGGCGTAGTGCTCCGACAACGTGTCGCGGTCGGGGTACGCCGTGCTCAGGTGGTCGAACGCCACGATGCCGAGCGACGGTGTCTCCTCGCGCGTGGCGGTGGAGGGCGCCTCGATTCGCTGCGCGTTGGGCGGGGTGTCGTCCGAGAAGAAGCGGAACTGGATGCCCTCGCCGGCGCCGTCCGCGCTCACGATCAGCTGGTGCTCCGTACTGGCCGAGGTCGGGCGGATACCGAGGGCCTGGAGGGACGTTCGAGTCGCGTCGAGGTCCGCGACCTGCACGCCGACGTGGTGCACCCCCGGCCCACGCGGGCTATCGAGAAATCCGCGGAGGGGTGAGTCGCTGTCGGTCGGCTGGACGACCTCCCAGAGGATGTCGCCGCGGGCGGGGTCGCCGAACGTGAAGAGGATGCCGCGCTCTCCGTCCGCTTCCCACGTCATGGTCCGCCGGAAGCCGAACACCCCTTCGAAGATCTCCGCCTGGCGCTCTACGTCCTCGACGCCCATGGCGATGTGGTCGATACGGGTGAACTCGATCGGCACGGGCGGCCTCCTGTCCTCGGGGCGGGGTTGGTCGCGGTGGGTGTCAGCGGGGGTGGGGCTCCAGCATGTCGTAGCCGGCCTGCAGCAGTTCCTTGTTGAGCCGAAGGTTGTAGCGGTTCATGTGGGCGATGCGGTCTGCCATCGCCATCACGCTCTCCTCGAACGCGTCGTCCTCGTAGACCTCGTTCGCGAGGCCGATGCGGAGCGCCCTCTCGGCGGGGACGCGCTCGCCGGTGAGGATCATCTGCATCGCATGTGCCTTACCGACACGCTCCGGGAGGCGCTTCGGGCCACCCCAACCGGGGGCCTGGCCACCGAACTCGGGCTGGTCGGGGTCGCCGTCCTCGGTGATCTTCGGGCGGACGGGCGGATCGGCCGAGAGCGTGATCTCCGGCAGGCCGAGCTGCGCGTTCGCGGAGCAGAGGATGAAGTCCGCGGCGAGGGCGAACTCCAGCCCGCCGCCGAGGCAGTAGCCGTGGACCGCCGCGATGATCGGTGTCTCCATCTGCTCCATCGCGTTGAACGTCTTCTGCCCGAGCCGGTTCGACTCCACGCGCCCCTCGACGCCGAGCTCCGCCGACCAGTGGAGGTCCGCGCCGGCGCAGAACGCCCTCCCGGCCCCCTTCAGCACGATCACCTTCGCGCGCTGGTCGTCATCCAGCGCGCGGAATGCCTCGCGCAGCTCCATCATCATCTTGAGGTTGACGGCGTTGAGCTTGTCCGGGCGGTTGAGGGTGAGGACGGCGACGCCGGGGTCGACGAGCTGTACCTCGATCGTCTCGTAGCTGTAGTCGGTCATGTGGTTCCTCTCGGGGTTGGGAAGCTCGGTCCCAGGGGACCGGCGCTAGATCGCGCCTTGTTCGCGGAGTTCCGTGATCTGCGGCCAGTCGAAGCCGAACTCCAGCAGCACCTCCTCGGTGTGCTGTCCGAGCACGGGCTCCGGGCCCTGGTTCGTGATGGGCGTCTCGCTGTAGTCGATGGGTGTGTTCACGTACCGCACCGTGCCGAGGTGGGGGTGCTCCATCTCTCGGATGTACCCGTTCGCGAGGACATCAGGGTCCTCAGCGACCTCGGCGTATGTCTGCACAGGCCCGAGGGCGAGGTCGATCTCCGCGAGGAGCGCCATCCACTCCGCGATCGTCCGCTCGCGGAAGAGGGCGTCGAGGCGCATGAGAAGCGCCTCGCGGTGCTCGTTGCGGTGCTCGGGTGTGTCAAACCGGGGGTCGGTCGCCAGGTCGGGCTCTCCGACGAGTTCGGCGAAGGCAGGCCAGCGGTCCTCGCGGACGCCGGCCATCGTGAAGTAGCCGTCCTTGGCCGGGAACGTGTTCCAGAGGATGCCGGCGTGCGGATGCCCTCGCCCGGCGCGCCGAGGCAACTCGTCCTCGAACAGGTAGTGCGTGATCTCGAACGACTGGAGCGCGACCTGCGCGCCGAGGAGCGACACGTCCACGCGCTGCCCCTCGCCCGCCTGACCTCGCGCGACCAGTGCGCCGAGGATCGCGATGGCTAGCCAGATCGCGCCGACCTGGTCGCCCATGAACGTGCCGACCGGGGTGGGGGCGGTGTCCTCCTCACCGTTCACGCTCATGATCCCACCGAGGGCCTGCGCGACGATGTCGAACATCGGGCGGTCCGCGTTCGGGCCCTTCGCCCCGACGCCGGAGGCGACGGCGAAGATGAGCCGCGGGTTCCTCGCACGG
>JALOAM010000260.1 GCA_023228765.1 Dehalococcoidia bacterium | reverse complement strand
CCGGAGGTTCGCGGCCATGATCTCAGATCACATCGATCGCTTGGTGAAGCAGTACCCGGATCGGACCAGCCCGAACCCCGGCGCCGGATATCAGCTGCTTCTGCGGCTCCGGATGGAAAACCGTCCGGGCATGCATGGCCGCGTCGCCACCGTGCTCGGCGACCTCGGAGCGCAGATCCTCGACATCGACATCGCGGATGTGAACTCGGAGCGTATCGTCCGCGACTTCATCATCCTCTGTGATGACGAGTCCCGGGCGCACGAGATTGTGCGCGCCGTCCAGACGATCGAGGGCGTGGAGGTCCAGCACGCCTCGGACCGCACGTTCCAGCTCCACCGCCGCGGCAAGATCTCCGTCGCGAACAAGGTACACATCCGTACCAACGCTGAGCTCGCGCATGTCTACACCCCGGGCGTGGGCCGCGTCTCCATGGCCATCCACAACAACCCGGACGCCGTGTGGTCCCTCACCATCAAGCCGAACACCGTCGCGGTCGTCACCGACGGCACGGCCGTCCTCGGCCTCGGCGACATCGGGCCGGAGGCGGCGATGCCGGTCATGGAGGGCAAGTCCATGCTCTTCAAGTCCTTCGCCGACATCGACGCGTGGCCGATCTGTCTGAACACGAAGGACACCGAGGAGATCATCAGCATCGTCAAGGCGATCTCCCCGGGCTTCGGCGCGATCCTGCTGGAGGACATCTCCGCCCCGCGCTGTTTCGAGATCGAGGACCGGCTCCGCGATGAACTGCCGATCCCGGTGTTCCACGACGACCAGCACGGCACGGCCGTCGTCGTCCTGGCCGCCCTCATCAACTCCCTGAAGATCATCAAGAAGCGCCCGGAGGACCTGAAGGTCTGCGTCCTGGGCGTCGGCGCCTCCGGCGTCGCGTGCTCCAAGATCATGATGAACTTCGGCGTGAAGAACGTGATCGGCTTCGACCGCCAGGGCGCGGTCTACCAGGGCCGCCAGGAGCACATGAACGAGGCGAAGGAGTGGTTCGCCGAGCACACCAACCCGGAGGGCTTCGACGGTTCGATCGAGGAAGCGCTCGAGGGTGCGGACATGTTCCTCGGCCTCTCCGGTCCGAACCTGCTCCAGCCGGAGTGGGTGGACAAGATGGCGTCGGACGCCATCGTCTTCGCGCTCGCCAACCCGGTCCCGGAGGTCATGCCGTACGACATCATCGGCAAGGCGCGCGTCATCGCCACCGGCCGCTCTGACTTCCCCAACCAGATCAACAACGTCCTCTGCTTCCCCGGCCTCTTCCGGGGCGCCATGGACGCCGGCGCGCTCACCATCACCGAGGAGATGAAGATCGTCGCCGCTCGCGCCATCGCCGAGACGATCCCGGACGAACTCCTGACGGAGGACTACATCCTCCCGTCCGTGTTCAACGAGGAAGTCGTCGTGCGCGTCTCCGAGGCCGTCGCCGAGGAGGCCATCCGCTCCGGCAACATCCGCTCGAAGGGCTCCCGCGTCTTCATCTAGCGTCCCCGTCAGGGGGCCGCACCACACGGCGTCCACCCACACGGCAGCATTGCGATAGTCTCCCGGGCAGTAGCCCGGGAGACTCGTATATGGCCGACCCCACCACACCAGGTAGCCCTCGTGTCGAGGTGCGTTCCGCGACCGCGGAGGAGATGCCCTCGGTGGCCGCGCAGGCGTCGAGGCAGCTCGGCATCCCGCCCGCCTCGTTCGGTGGCATGACGCCCGAGTGGACGACCTGCGTGTTCGTCGACGGCGAGGTCGCAACGACCTACGCCGCGTGGCCGCTCCAGATCCGCTTCAACGGCCCCGCCGTACCGATCCAGGGTGTGACGTGGGTCTCGACGCATCCGGCGCACCGCCGGCGCGGCTACCTCCGCATGGTCGCGCGCCACCACTTCGAGCAGATGCGCGAGCGGAGGCAGGAGGCGATCGCGGCCCTCCACCCCGCGTGGATGGCGATCTACGGGCGCTACGGCTACGCCAGCATCACCACCCGCACGACCTATACCGTTGCCCCTCGCGACATCCAGTGGCGACACCCCGTCGAGGTCCCCGGGCGCGTCCGCGAGGTAGACCTCGCCACCGAGTTCGGCCTCCTCGTGGAGGTATACCGGCGCTACCGGGAGGAACGGAACGGTCTCGTGCATCGCGGCCGCGCGATGTGGGACTCGGGCCCCACGGCGACCCCACCACCCGGCCAGCAGCAGGTCGTCCTCGCGTACGAGGAGGATGGCGACCCAGTGGGTTATGTCGTCTACCACCACGGTCCGATGCCGGGGAACCGAGAGCGTGCCGGCGCCGGCCAGTCGCTGGAGGTGACGGACATGTTCGCGATGACGCCCGCTGCTCACCAGGCCCTGTGGAGCGTCCTCGGCGGGTACGACAACGTCGCCGAGATCCGCCGTCCGAACGCCAGCCCGGACGACCCGCTCCCGCACATGCTCGTCGAGCCGCGCATGCTGAACGCCCGCACCGCCGACGGGATCATGGCGCGCCTCGTGAACGTCGAGGATGCCCTCCCGCTCCGTCCCTACTCCGCGAAGGCCGACCTGCGGTTCGAGCTCGTGGACTCGTTCTGCGAGTGGAACGCCGGGAAGTGGACGCTCTCCACCTCCCTCGGCGGCAGCGACATCAGCCGCGAGGACGGACCGGTGGACCTCCGTCTTGGCGTGGACACGCTCGCGCAGCTCGCGTTCGGGCGGCTGTCCGCGACGCAGGCCGCCGCGGCCGGTCTGCTCGAGGACGTCCGAGACGCCGCCGTCCTCGATCGGTGGGACGCGGCCTTCCGCACGAAGTACCCGCCGCACGAGGCGGAACACACGTGGTAGCGCTACCAGCCCTTCGTGACGCCCGGGCTCCAGTCGATCCACCAGCCGTGCGGGCTGGACAGCGCAAGCCGCCGCACCTGCCCGGCACCACCCTGCAACGTCGCGAGGTGGACCGGAGCGGAGCCGTCCGCCGGACGCTCGTCCCCGAACCACTCGGCGAAGCCGACCACCACGAGGTACACGTCGCGCACTCGTGACGCTTCGAGGAGGACGGCGCGGAGCCGCTCCCGCATCTCCGGCGAGAACTGGTTCAGGACGAACGTCGCGAACACCACGACTGCCGCCTCGGCCGGCGCCTTGGCGATCGCACCGGGCAGCGCCTCGAACACGTCCACCGTGCGCACCTCGGGCGGGTCATCCTGCGCGAGGGCGATCGCCGCTTCGAGGATCTCGCGTCGCTGCTCGTGCTCCGGCCAGACGAGCGACCGGAGCCACCGCATGTCGGCCGGATCGCGGACGTCGAGGGCGTTCAGCTCCAGCCCGAGGCGCGACACGATCCTCGGCACGCGCGCAATCGGCGGCTCGCCGCCTCGCACTTCCGTCTCCAGCACCAGCGGCGAGGCGGGATCGCCGGCCGGCGCTGCGGAGTAGCGGT
>JALOAM010000259.1 GCA_023228765.1 Dehalococcoidia bacterium | reverse complement strand
CCCCCTGCCATCCCCCTCGGGGGACGACTGAACGAGACCACGAAGACCCACGAGAAGGGATGAACACCCATGCCCGAGTCTGACCGCAAGGCAGCGATCGTCGGCCTCTACGAGTGGCCGAAGCGCAAGGATCCTGACGTCTCCGCGATGCAGATCAAGGCCGCCTCGATCAAAGCGGCGCTCGACGACGCCGGGCTCTCGTGGAAGGACGTGGACGCCGTCTACGACGCCGGAGACGGCGAGGGGGGCGCCCTCGGCGGGGTGGCGGCCTACCTCGGCCTGAATCCCACCGTGGTCGACACCACGCAGGTCGGCGGCTCCTCCTACGAGTTCCACGCCGCCCACGCGATGCGCGCCATCGCGGAGGGCAAGGCGAACGTGGCGGTGCTCTCCTACGGATCGAAGGCCGCGACCCAGCGCATCCCCATCGGCACGGGCGGCGGCCGCGCCGGCGGCTCCTGGTCCACCAACATGGAGGCGCCCTACGGCGTCACGCTCATCGCGAACTACGCGATGGTCGCCCGCCGCCACATGGCGCAGTACGGCACCACCAGCGAACAGCTCGCCGAGATCTCCGTCGCCACGCGCCACCACGCGATGCGGAACCCGGATGCGGTACAGGCGCTCACTGACCTCGGCGTGCAGGGGGTGAACGACATCACCATCGAGGACGTCCTCGATTCCCGCATGATCGCGGACCCGTTGCACCTCCTGGAGTGCTGTCTCGTGACAGACGGTGGGGGCGCCGTCATCATCGCCAGCCCGGAGGTCGCCCGCGGCGCGAAGAAGAAGCCGGTCTGGCTCCTCGGCAGCGGCGAGGCGGTGAAGTACCCCACGAACGACGGTGACCTCACCACGAGCGCTGCCGCGCAGAGCGCGCCGATCGCCTTCGGGCAGGCGGGCGTCCGCCCCGACGAGCTCGACATCGCGATGATCTACGACTCGTTCTCGATCACCGTCGCGGTGATGCTCGAGGACCTCGGCTTCTGTAAGAAGGGCGAGGTCGGCTCCTACCTCGAAGGCGGTCGTCTCCGCTTCGACAACCCCGGCGGCCCCGCCCTCAACACGGACGGCGGCGGGCTCTCCTCCAACCACCCGGGGATGCGCGGCATCTTCCTCCTGATGGAGGCCGCCCGGCAGCTCCGAGGCGAGTCGACCAGCCAGGTGCCAGACGCGAAGCTCGCCGTCGCCCACGGCAACGGCGGCTTCCTCGGCTCCCTGCACAGCGGCGGCACGATCATCCTCGGCGCTGACTAGTCCACCCTCCACGAGACCGACGAGAGAGGTCACTCCCGATGCCCAACCGCCCGATGCCCATCTTCCCCGAGCCCGACACCCAGGCCTTCTGGGACGCGACGAAGGAGCGCAAGCTCCTGTACCAGAAGTGCAACGCCTGCGGCGGCGTGGTCTTCACGCCCCGCCAGCACTGCACCAACTGCGGCGCGCGCGACCTTCAGACGCTGGAGTCGAAGGGCGAGGGCACGGTCTACACCTACGCGGTCGTCCGCCAGAACCGGCAGCCTGCCTTCGCCGACCTCGGCGCCTACTCCGTCGCCTACATCGACCTCGACGAGGGCTTCCGCATGCTCTCGACGGTCGTCGGCGTGGCTGACCCGACGCAGGACATCAGCGTCGGCCAGCGCGTGAAGGTGGACTTCGAGCAACAGGACGACGGGGAGTACCTCGTCCCGGTGTTCCGCCCCGCGTAGGGGCGGGCACCGCCGAGTGCTAGACTAGAGACGCGAGGACGACCTCGCCCACGAATCCTTCCGGGGACGACTCCGGCGCCTGAGTGGGTGAGAGATGTACTGGATCGTCCTCGTCGTCGCCGGCCTGCTGGAGACCGCCTGGGCCTTTGGCCTCAAGCACAGCGGCCCCGCGCACCCCTGGATCACGTTCGGCACCCTCGTCGCGATCGTCGGCAGCATGGCGCTGCTCGCGCTCGTGATGCAGCACCTCCCGACCAGCACCGCCTACGTCGTGTGGGTGGGCATCGGCGCCGTCGGCACCGTGATCCTCGGCGTCACGGTCCTCGGCGAGCCGGTCACGGCGCTGCGCATCGGCAGCGTCCTCGCCATCCTCGGCGGGGTGTTCGGGCTGACCCGGGTGTGAGGGCGTGCGAGGTGGGCGGGAATGGTCGGGTCGGAGCGGGCCAGAGTGCTCACTGGTGCCGGGGGTGGGAGTCGAACCCACACGGTGTTTCCACCCACAGGGTTTAAGCCCGCTGCGTCTGCCGTTTCGCCACCCCGGCGCTTTGCGCGCCACGGACCGCCCGAGGCCGCCCCGCAGTCTCATTCTAGTCCGGCTGCACGCGGCACTCGGGTGCAATGCTGACGATGTTGTGCGAGTCCATAACGAATCCTCGGGAGATCGGCGGCCTCCGACGGTAGCCGGGGGCGTGGGTACACTCGGGCGATGCTGTTCAAGTCGATCACGCATGAGCCGATCCGGCGGGGGGAGATCACGCTCACGATCCGCCGCTGGCGAGCGCCGCAGGCGAAGCTCGGCGGGCAGTACCGGCTGTGGTCGGGAGGCGCCGTCGAGGTGACCTCGCTTGAGGTCATCGAGGAGTCCGACCTGACCGAGGCGGACGCGCGGGCGGCAGGATTCAAGTCGCTCGCGATGCTGGGGCGGTGGCTCGGGAAGCAGGAGGGCGACCTCTACCGCATCGGCCTGCGCTACATCGGCGAGCTGCCGGACCCTCGCGCCGAACTCGCCGAGGATGACCAGCTCTCGCCGGAGGACGTCGCCGACCTCCGTCACCGGCTCGACCGGATGGACGGGGACCACCCCTGGACCCGCGACGTGCTGTGGCTGATCGAGGACAACGAGGGAGTGCGCGCCGGCGACCTCGCCCCGGCCGTGAGCATGGAGACGCAGCGCTTCAAGACCAACGTCCGGCGGCTGAAGGCGCTCGGCCTCACGCAGAGCCTCGGCACCGGGTACCGCATCAGCCCTCGCGGCGCGGCGTTCCTCGAGGCGGAGTGATGCCGACGGAGCGGCGCGTGGAGCGCATGCGCGAGGTGGCCGCGCGCCGGCAGCTGGACCTGCAGGTGGTGATCGACCACGTCCACGATCCGCACAACGCCAGCGCCATCCTGCGCACCTCGGACGGCTTCGGGCTGCAGACGATCAACCTGCTGTACCAGGCGAAGGAGTTCCCGGAGATCTCCAACCCCGTCGCCGCGTACTCCAAGAAGTGGCTCAACATCCGGCGCTTCGAGGATGCCTCGACGTTGGTCGATGCCCTCCACGCGGACGGCCTGAGGGTGCTCGCGACCAACCTCGCGCCGGGCACGATCGATTACCGCGAGGTGGACTGGACCCAGCCCCTCGCCGTCGTCTTCGGTAACGAGCACCGGGGCTGCACCGAGGAGGTCATCGCCCTCGCGGACGCGAACATCGCGATCCCCATGCAGGGGATGGCACAGTCGTTC
>JALOAM010000257.1 GCA_023228765.1 Dehalococcoidia bacterium | reverse complement strand
AGTGACGACACGGTCTGCCCGAGGGAGTCCGCTTGCCCCGTGCCGGAGAGCACGGTCGCCCTCGTGCGGGAGTCCAGGCCTCGGTTGATCCACATGACGAAGAACGGCGGCTCCGCGGAGGACACCCACTGCGTCACGACGACGAGCGCGATGGCGATCGTCGCGGCCGGCGCGAAGGCGAACGCAAGCGGTCCGAGGATGTAGACCACGTAGAGGACGGACAACACCCGCGCCGCGGAGCCCCTCGATCCGTCCGAGGATGCCCGCCGGCCGAGCGCGATCACGGCGAACGTGCCGACCTGTCCTGCAACCCCGATCGCACCGAAGAGCAGGACCTCGTTGGTGCCGTCCGGCACGCCGATGTCCTCCAGCAGGTGGTAGCCCCAGAGGCGGTAGAAGACCTCGGAGGCCGCGCCCACCAGCAGGCGGATGCCGACGGCGGCCCGCACCATCGGCCTGATACGGGCCGCCTGGTACCCATCGATGGCGACCTGCTTCGCCTGCGCGAACGTGGAGCGGCCCTCGGCGGGCGTGGGATGCCAGCCAGCCTCCGTCATCGTGCACGCGAGGAATATCCCGAGCGCGATGCCACCCGCGCCGCCGATGATGAACGGCAGCCGCAGATCCACGAGGGCGAACGCCGCCGCGACGAGGACACCCACAACGATGGCGGCCTGCCGCCACTGCGCCGCCTGCGGGTAGATCTTCGCCGCGCGCTCCTCGCCGACCTCGTCCGCCAGCCACGCATCGTTGGCGCCGCTGATGAAGGTGAACCCGAACCCCCAGAGGAACTCCCCCGCGAGGATGCCCTCGAAGGAGGGGAAGAGCCCCATCACGATCCAGCCGGCGCCCGTGATCAGCGACCCGACGACCACCGAGAGCCGGCGGCTCACGGTGTCGGCAAGGACGCCGGTGGGGATCTCGAACGCGACGACGGTGAACTCCAGCACCGCGCCCGCCACGAGCAGCTGGAACGGGGTGAGGCCTGCGTCACGGACGACGTACAGCGCGTACATCCCGAACGTGAGCCACATGAAGAACCCGAAGACGACCGCCCTCAGGCGGAACAGGTGGGCCGCCGGGATGGCGCGACCCGGGAGCAGCGTGGGCTGCCGGTGAAACCACGGTGAATGAGACAAGCGCGATGTCCCTCGCAACGGGCCGGGGCATGGTGAACGCCCGGCCGAGCCGGTGAGGCCTCAGACCATTGCGAGCGCGCTCGATGAGAGCGGTGCTAGCGGACGGTCGAGGCGGAGGCGGGGGTCATCGCAGCCTGCATGGGGCGCTCCCGGTTCCGCGTCACTCGTGCGAGATCGGCGGGAGCATCCTCGGACGGAGCGCGCACGTCAAGCGCCTCCGCCCGGGGGGAGTGGGCGAGCGAAGGACGGGCGGGCAGCCCACTCGTCCGAGGTGATCGCGTACCAGACGAGGTCGTGCCAGGTGCCTCGGTGGTAGCGGGCGCGACGGAAGGTGCCTTCCTCGGTGAAACCGAGTCGCTCCGCCACGGCGCGGCTGGGGCGGTTCCCACCCAGCGCCGCGATCTGCACGCGATGCGCCTGCTTTGTGTCGATGAGCCACTGAACCACGGTCGCCGCGGTGCGCGTCATGATGCCGCGCCCGGTGTACGGCTCCGCCAGCCAGTACCCGATCTCGTATTCGCCGTGCGCGGGCTCCGAGCGCGGGACGCCGATGCTCCCGACCGGCGCCCCGTCGACCTCGATCGCCCAGTCGAGCTGGCCCGTGGGGTACCCCCGGTCGCACGCTGCGAGGAACTCGCGCGCGGCGTCGAGGGTGTACGTGCCGTCCGCCCAGGACATCCAACGGGCGATGTGCTCCTGCCCGGACATCACGGCGTCATACAGGGCCTGGGCATCCTCCAGCCGCCAGCGGCGCAGCCGCGTGCTCTCGTCCACGATGAGGATGGGCGGGACCGTTGGCATCGATGCCCTCCCCTGCGGCGCTACTTCCTGGGGACTACCGGCGAGGCACCTACCCCCGGGGAAGGCCAAGGCCGCGCGTGGCGATGATGTTGCGCTGGATCTCGCTGGTGCCGGCGGCGATCGTCAGCGAGACGGACGCCATGTAGTAGCGGCAGAACTCGCCATCGAGCGGTGCGTGCCTCGATCCGGGGCGCAGCCCACCGAAGAGTCCGAGCATGTTGATGCCTCGACGCGCCATGCGCTGCTGGAGCTCGCTGCCGAACATCTTCGACATCGAGGACTCCTGGTTCGGCACCAGCCCCTGCGACTGCATCCACGTCACGCGATAGCCGAGGTAGCGCGCCACCTCGATCTCGATCGTCGTGTCCGCCAGCGCGAGGCGGTTCGGCCCGCTGTCGACGATGCGGCGCCCCTTCGCGGCAGAGTCAGCCTTCGGTGCGTGCTCCATCATCCGTCGGTACGGCCCCAGAACCCCGGCCATGCGGTTGATCCCGCTGCGCTCGAAGTCGAGGGCGGTCGCGGCGACGTACCAGCCGCGGTTTTCGTCGCCGATCATGTTCTTCGCGGGCACGCGCACATCCTCGAAGAACGTCTCGTTGAACCCGGTCGCGTCATGGATCTGCGTGATCGGGCGGATCGAGATGCCCGGCGTGTCCATCCTCAGCATGAAGTACGAGATGCCTCGATGCTTCGGGGCCTCCGGGTCGGTGCGGGTGAGGATGTGGATCCAGTCGGCGTGCTGCGCGCCGGAGGTCCAGATCTTCTGCCCGTTGATGACGAAGTCGTCCCCATCCCGCGTCGCCCGAGTCTGCAACGACGCGAGGTCTGACCCCGACCCGGGCTCGGAATACCCCTGGCACCAGAACACCTCGGCGCTGGCGATCTTCGGGAGGTGCTCCCGCTTCTGCTCCTCGGTGCCGTGGATCATGAGGGTGGGCCCGACGCGGTCGGCGCCCTGCCCGCCCGTGGGCGCACCCGTCGCCGCGGACTCCTCCGCGAAGATCATCTGCTCCCAGTGCGTCGCCTCGCGTCCGCCATACTCCTTCGGCCACGCCATCGTGAGCCACCCGTGCTCCGCGAGGGCCTTCGTGTACGCGTGCGCCGCCTCCGTCCGCTCCTCGCCGGCGTCGCCGCCAGACCAGTTGCCCCGGATGAAGTCCTGCACCTGCGTGCGGAACGTGCGGTGCTCGTCGCCCCAGGAGAAGTCCACGGATGCCCCCTCACTGCCGCCCGAAGCGGCGTACCGAGGGCGCATCGTACCGCCTCGCAGCTGGCGCTCGCGAGACGCCGCCCGCCCCACCGACTCCGGCCCCCATCGTTCCGCCCCCCAACCGTTCCGACCCCCTCGCCCGCGAAGCGGGAGAGGGTTGGGGTGAGGGTCTCCTCCGGGTTCTGCTTCCGAACGAGCTGTGAGCGCCCCCATCCCTCCGATTCCGGCCCCTCCGACTCTGACCCCCTCTCCCGGTTTCGGGAGAGGGTTGGGGTGAGGGCCCCGTCCGGATC
>JALOAM010000258.1 GCA_023228765.1 Dehalococcoidia bacterium | reverse complement strand
CGTCGTGGGCGGAGCGTGCCCTGCAGAGGGCGCGCGAACAACTGGCAACGAGGTCAACAGGAGGACGGTCCGACATGCAGAAGAACGAACAGTACCGGCACGCCGTGCGCGGCGTGTGGGAACACGGCCACGCCACTTTCGAGGGATGGCCGGCCGATCAACAGGCACTCGTGCAGCCGGGCGTCGACGCCCTGCTCGCGTGGCTGGCAGACGCCGGCAGTGAGGAGGAGCTGATCAACCGCTACCTGGCGCTCAACGATCCGACACGCCCTGAGCGGCTCCCCCGTCTCTATCCGGAGCTCACGTTGCAGGCCGCGATCGCGGTCGAGGACGAGTGCTTCTGGCGACGCGCCGTCGCGATCGCCGGGGGCTGTGCACATGCATGACCTCCACGCGATCCGCGCGGCGCACCCCATCGCGGAGACGATCCAGGGAGCGGGTGTGGAGCTGCTTCCGCGCGGGCGGCGGTTCGTCGCCCGGTGCCCGTTCCATCGGGATTCGGCTCCGAGCCTGACGGTCTATCCCGACACCGCGTCCTGGTACTGCTACGGCTGCGAGGTCGGCGGTGACGTCTTCGAGTTCGTGCGACGCATCCGCGGTCTCTCCTTCAAGGAGACCGCGGATGCGCTCGCGGCGGGCTCCGGCTCGCTGCCCGCGAACGTCACGCCGCTGCGGCAACGCGCTCCGCGTGCGCTGAGCGCAGGGGACCTCGAGATCGTCGACACGACGGTCGCGTTCTACGAGCAGACGCTCACGACCTTCCCCGACGTGCGCGCCTACATCACGCGACGCGGAGTCTCGCTGGACACCGCGCGCTCCCTGCGTCTCGGGTACGCCGGACGCGGCCTCACGGAGCATCTCCGCCGGAGTGGCTTCAACCTCGCGTCCGCGCAGCGCCTCGGCCTCGTGAAGTGGGATCAGGGCGCGTGGCGTGAACCCTTCGCGGGTCGCGTGATCGTCCCCAACCTCGACCGCGCTCGGCGCGCGATCTGGTTCACCGGCCGCGCGATCCTGCACCGGCGGTTGCGCTACCTGAACGTTGAGGCGCCCTCGCCGCTCCTCGGGCTGGCGCACGCCCGCAATTTCGGGCAGCACGCGGTCGTGGTCGTGGAGGGACCGTTCGACTGGCTCACGGCGTGCGAGTGGCGGATACCGGCCGTCGCACTCGTCGGCACCCACCTGTCACCGACCGCCCTCCAGGCACTCTCACCGTTCGACCGCGTCTACCTCGCCCTCGATGCGGACGAGGCCGGCCGGCGCGCGACGGCGGCGATGACACCGCAACTCGGAGATCGAGCGCTGGCCGTCGACCTCCCATGGGGCGTCCACGACCTGAACGAACTCGGGCAGGTCGAAGGTGGCCGCGACTGGTTCCTCCGGGCTCTGGCAGACGCACGCACGCGGCACGGCGTGCGTGGGCGATCGAGCGACACCGACGGCGCACGGGCCGCGTGACCGCGAAGTGTGCGGAGAGGAACACCTGATGCCCGAGCACTCGGAGCGGCTCGACAAGATCGCGACCGCGCTGGCGCGTGTGCAGGAACGCCTCGATCCCGTCCGGACGGACGAGACCGGGCTGATCGACGACGGCATCAGCGAACGGAGCTATCGCTATGCCTCCCTCACGAGCGTCTGGCAGGCGGTCCGCCCGCTGCTCGCGCTCCACGGGCTGTCGGTCGTGCAGACCTGCGAGGCAGGGACGCCGGACGAACTCCGGCTCACGACCATGCTGCTCCACACATCCGGCCAGTGGATTCGTGGCACCACGGCGATCCCGCTCCCCGCGCGGACGCCGCAGGGCTACGGATCGGCGCTGACCTACGCACGCCGGTATGGCCTCGCCGCCATGGTCGGCCTGAGCGTGGACCAGGACGACGACGCGGCGCAGGCGAGCCGCTACGACCCGACCCCGGGCGACGGCACGGCAAGCGTCGACCGCACCGGGACGTCCACCGCTGCTGACGCGCGCTGGTGGAAGGTCCCGTGCGACGAGGCCACCGCCGCCGACTGGGAGCCGTTCATGGTCGCCTACGCGAACGCGACACGCGTCCCGTCCGCCGACCGCGAGGACGTATGCCGCGACTTCGGGATCGAGGACGGCGGCCTGATCGATCACTTCGGAAGCACGCCGCTCGGGGAGATCGTGGCGCGTGGCCGTGCGCGCCACGGACGCAGGTCGCGGACGCCGGCTCCCACCACTCGTGAGGGCACGACCCCGGAGCCGCGGGCGGCATGACCGCCGCGCTGCCCGGCGTCCTGCGCGTTATGGAGACGCAGTCCGGACGCTACACGACCGCGGTGATCCCGCTGTCGTACTCGGAGATCCCCGGCTTCCACGCCACCCACTTCCAGGCGGTGCGCGACGACGACCCCACGCGGGCGGTGCGTCTCACGCTCTTCGAGCGCATCTCACCGCACGCGCCGACCGATCACACCCGCGCCGCATGAGCGCGGTTCCAGCGACCAATCGCGATCAGGAGGAAGCGATGACAGCGACCACCCTTTCACCGTCCCGGCCACGCCACGCGCCGCCGGGCGAACGCGCAGGCGCACCGGCCGTCCCGTGACGACCGCAGCCAGGCGCCACCGGGGCAGGTCGGCTGGGGAACGGCCCGACCCGTACGCGGAGGTCACGGCCCGCATCACCGCGGCGCTGGAAGCGGGCACCGTGCCGTGGCGCCACCCGTGGCGCGCGCGGGGACATCGCAACGCGATCTCGAATCGCCCGTACCGCGGAATCAACCTCCTGCTGCTCGGACTGCTCGCGCTTCAGCAGGGTTACACCGATCCTCGCTGGCTCACCTACCGGCAGGCCGCATCCCTCGGCGGACATGTCCATCGCGGCGAACGCGGCACGGGCATCGTGCTCTGGAAGCCGATCGAACGACGCGACGCGGTCGACGGCGAGGTCATCGACACCTTCCCGGTGATGCGGTTCTACACCGTGTTCAACGCCTCGCAATGCGATGGCGTGGAACTGCCGGAAGCGGAGGCCGCGATCGCGTTCGACTCGATCGAGCGCGCGGAAGCGGTGGCCGCCGGATACAGCGGAGGCCCTGCGGTCCTCCACGACGCCGACGCGGCCTACTACGTCCCGTCGAAGGACGAGGTGCATCTGCCGGCCCGCACGGCCTTCCGCGACGCCGATGGCTACTACGCGACGCTCTTCCATGAGCTCGCGCACTCGACCGGACATCCGAGCCGGCTGAACCGGCAGGGTTACCAGGAGTCGGCACCGTTCGGGTCGCCGGTCTATTCACGCGAAGAGCTGGTCGCGGAGTTCGCAGCGGCATTCCTCTGCCAGGAGGCGGGGATCGACGCCTCGCGCCTCGACCAGTCGGCCGCCTACATCGCGTCGTGGCTGCGTGCACTGCAGGACGACCGGCGGCTTGCGGTCTCCGCGGCGGGACTGGCGCAACGCGCTACCGATCGCATCCTCGGCC
>JALOAM010000041.1 GCA_023228765.1 Dehalococcoidia bacterium | reverse complement strand
CGGCGGCGGGAGCGGCTCCTCCTCGGACGAGACCGGCTGGGCATCAAGCCCCTGTACTACGCGGTCACCGAGGGCTACCTGCTGTTCGCGTCGGAGCCGAAGGCGCTCTTCGCGAGCGGGCTGATCCAGGCGCGTCCGGATCCCTCGTCGCTCGTCAACTACCTCGCCTTCCGTCACCCCGTCTCGCCGGCATCGATGTTCGAGGGCGTCCACGCGCTCGAGCCCGGCCACTACCTCCTGGCCGAGGGCGGCCGGGTGGAGACGCACCGCTACTGGGACATCTCGCAGCCCGATCCGTCCGAGGACCTCGGCGTGGACGAGTACGCCGCCCTCACTCGCGCGGGCCTCCGCGAGGCCGTCCGGAAGCGACTGATGACCGACGTGCCGTTCGGCGCGTATCTCTCCGGCGGCCTGGACTCCAGCATCGTGGTCGCCCTCATGGCGGAGCTGTCCGAGGAGCCTGTGAAGACGTACTCCGTCGGCTTCGGGGCGCCGAGCGACGAGTTCCCGTACGCGCGGATGGTCGCGGACCGGTACGCGACGGACCACCATGAGATCGTGCTGGACGCGCCCCGGTACTTCGAGCTGCTGCCGGAGCTCATCCGCTATCGCGACGCCCCCCTCGGCGTGCCGAACGAGGTGCCGCTGTACGAGATGTCGCGGGTGCTGAAGCAGGACATCACCGTCGTCCTCTCCGGCGAGGGCGCCGACGAGCTGTTCGGCGGATACGGCGACTACGCGCGGACGCCCTTCGACTGGCGGAAGGGGCAGCTGCTCCGGCCGCTCCCGCCGGCGGCGCGACGGCTGCTCCACGGCGGGATCGAGGACAAGTACGGCGAGCACGCCTACGAGGCCGACCTCGGCGCGCACTTCCTCGCCGGGTACCACTGGTTCCCACCCGCAGAACTCTCCGCGCTGCTCGCCCCGTCGGTCATCGACACGGCAGCGACGGCCGGACGCGACCGGATCCTGCGCCACTTCGACCAGACGCGCGGGTGGTCCGCGTACGACCGCGTGCTGTACGTGTTGGAGCGAGTCCACCTGGTCAACCTGCTCCAGCGCGTGGACTCGATGACGATGGCGAGCGCCGTCGAGGCGCGCGTGCCGTTCGTCGACCATCGGCTGGTCGAGTTCGCCTCGGGCATTCCATTCCAGTACAAGATGCGCTGGCGCTCGCCGTTCCACCGGGCGCGGGCGTGGCTCAGCTACTCGGACCGGTTCCGGGAGCGAGACGACACGACGAAGTACATCCTCCGCCGGGCATTCGAGGATGCCGTCCCCTCGGCGATCCTCGAGCGCCGGAAGGTGGGGTTCAAAGTCCCGCTCGAGGGCTCGCTGGCGGAGGACACGCTCGCCTATGCGCGCGGGCTGCTGCGGGGCGGGCAACTGGAGCAGAGCGGACTGTTCGACGCGGAGGGGCTCCGCACGTGGCTGGACCGAGGGGCCGCGAACGGCGGCGAGTTCGGCCTCCGCGCGTGGATGCTCGCGAACCTCGAGCTCTGGTTCCGCCTCTACATCGAGGACGCGGAGATCGAGGACCACGACGACCTCATCAAGCGAGGAGCGGCCGCGTGAGCGCCGATGCGCCGGTACCCCTGATCAAGTCGAGCGACGGACCGATCTCAGTCGCCGTCAACCGGCGCTTCTCGCAGCCGGTCTCCGCGCGCCTCGCACGCGCCGGCGTCTCACCCAACGGCGCGACGTTCATCGCGCTGGCGATCGGCGTGGTCGGCGCGGTGGCGTACGGCTGGCAGCTCTGGTGGCTCGGCGGACTGTTGGCGCAGTGCTCCTCGATCTTCGCCGGCGTCGATGGCGAGATCGCGCGGCGGACGGGGCGCTCGAGCCAGTACGGGGACTTCCTCGACACCGTCACGGACCGCTTCGTCGAGTACGTCACGTTCGTCGGCATCGGCGCCGGACTCGCGCAGAGTGAGCGGTGGGACGCCATCGCCTGGCCGCTCGTCACGGCGGGCATCGGCGGGTCGTTCATGCTCGCCGCGGCGTCCGAGAAGTACCGCTCCGTGATGCACGAGAACTATCCGAAGCGCCAGCTGGAGCCATACTTCGCCTACCTCGCTTCAGGGCGAGACGTGCGGGTCTTCCTCCTGATGGTCGTCTCGATCGTCGCGACCTGGCGCCTCGAGGTCCTCGTGTGGGCGCTGGTGGCGATGATCGTGGTGATGCACCTCAACTGGGTGTACCGGCTCGTCATCGTGCGAGGTCGGATGACGTGAGCCGTCCGAGGCCCGCGCTCCGGGCCGTCACGTTCGACCTCGGCGATACGCTCTGGCACTTCCCGCACCGCCCGCCCGAAGCGGAGGTCGCGGCGGAGTTGACCCGCCGCCTCGCCCACCTCCTCAGAGCGTGGGGCCTCACTCCGACGTCGCCGCCCGAGGAGATCCAGCAGCGCATCGCCGACGCCCGCGCCGAGGCCGAACGGACCTCCGAGGCGGCCGGCGGGCTCGGCCCGGACTACCTCGGACGGGTGCGGGCCGAGCTGCACCGCGCCGGCCTCCACCTCGCCGACCAGCAGGTGACCGAGGCCTGGCACTCCCAGAACATCGGCGGCGCCTTCCTCGGGCGCGTGCTGTTCGAGGACACCCTGCCGACGCTCGACTGGCTCCGAGGCCGCGGCCTGCTGATCGCCGCCCTCACGAACCGCAGCCACGGCGGCGCGAGTTTCCTCGAGGAGCTCCGGGCGTACGACCTGCTCCCGCGGTTCGACGCGGTCATCTCCTCGGACCAGGTCGGCCACCGTAAGCCGCACCCCGCGATCTTCCAGCGCACGATCGAGGTACTGGGGGTGCGCGCGGACGAGTGCGCCCACGTTGGTGACCGTCTCGACGTCGATGTGCGCGGAGCGAAGGCGTTCGGGATGACGGCGATCTGGTATCGGGGCGGCACCCCCGCCACCGCTCCGGCGGGCGAGCTACCCGATGCTCCGGACTACGTCATCGACCGCCTGTCCGAGCTCCTCGACCTCGATCGTCTCGGTGAGCGAGAGACGCACCCGCTCGACTGACCTCGGGTGGCGGTGACGCTGCCACGCCGGCGATCCGGCGGGGTGTTTATCGATCTTGACATTGACGGCCTCATTAAGGCTCGGTTAAGAATGACTGTGCCGAGTTCCCTTCACGGGGAAACGGGGGATCCACGGAGCGTGAATCACGTTCCGCCGAACGCTCGCACGCGAGCGCTCAGGGGCGAATCACCGCATCAGCGGTGTAGGTCACTTGCCGACCGAGCCCGTCAGCTCACCCCGTAGGCGTGGTCAAGCTCGGGTAGTGCCTGCGGCGCGCCCGTTCCCGAAAGGGAGAACCGACCGCATCCGGAGTTGAGCAGCACGCCGGCGACGCTGGCGTGTACCGGATCGCATGCGCCGCATTCGTGACCTGGTCACGCGCACTGCCCTCGATGGTGAGGAGGACTCAGTGTTGCGTTCGGACTTTGCGGACGCCCGGGCGTCCGAGGCGGAGCTTGCTCATTTTTCGGGGACGGCGGCGCAAGCCCCGGCCGCGATCATCCTCGCTGCCGGTGCGGGCAGCCGGCTGCGTGGCGACGATGCGTTCGCACCGCCGAAGCCATTGCAGCCCGTGGCCGGTGTGCCATTGATCCAGCGCACGCTGAGCACGTTCGCCCAGGCCGGGGTGCGCGAGGCTGTCGTGGTGCTCGGGTGCGAGTTCGACCGGATCCGCGCCGGCATCGATGAAATCGCCGACGCAGTGGACATCGACGTGACCATCACGAGGAACCACCGCTGGGAGCGCGGCAACAGCACATCGGTCCTGGCGGCAGCGGAGCACGTAGGTGACCGGTTCTTCCTCGCGATGAGCGATCACCTCTTCGAGCCGACCTTCCTCGACCTCCTCCAGGAGGCCGATCAGGGCGCGGCGCTGTCGCTGATCGTGGACCGCCACTGGGAAGCCGTCCCCGACGTCGACGAGGCGACCAAGGTGCGGCTCGAAGAGAACCAGATCGTGGACATCGGCAAGGAGATCCCCGTCTTCGATGCGGTCGACACCGGGGTCTTCCTCTGCCGTCCCGCCCTGTTCGAGGCGGTGCGCATCACGCAGCAGTCGGGCGACTTCACCTTGAGTGGAGCGGTGCAGCACCTGATCCCGCAGGGCGACGCGATCGCCGTCCCGAGCCACGGCCTCTTCTGGCAGGACATCGACACGCCCGAGGACCTCGCGCTGGCGGAGCAGCGACTCGCCGCCCTCGACGAGCTCGGGGGCGACTGGCCGCTCCACGCCACGCCGGACCGGGCCGCCATCGCCTCGCGCGGCGCACCGCCGATCCCGTAGCGGACAGGGGGCGGGCTGGCCTCACCGGCCGGTCCGCGAGCGGCTCCGCCATCGTCCGATATGCCGGGCCGCGAGGTCATCGGTATCGTGTGGGCGCCTCAAGCCGGACGACCGCCGGGTGGGTGACCAACCGGGGGTCGATGCCCTCGCCACACGGGGGCACGGCACGAGGCGAGTTCACCACGGGCGGCGCGGCCGGACGAGAGTGAGACATGGAGATTGACGCCTGGATCTGGCAGTTCGGGAAGGATTACCCAGGGGAGGTAGGCAACGACGACCAACGCCTGCCGTTCGCCTCGGTCTACATCAAGACCAACGACGGGAACTCGTGGCAGGGGCAGTTTGACGACCACCCCGCCGAGATCTCCGGGCTGGAGGCCGTGAAGGTCGCGCGGACCACGATCTACCAACCCCAGGGGATCGGGATGATGCCGTGGGGCGTGGTGCAGGGCGTGAACCGCAACAAGCGCGACATCTCCGCGGAGGAGGGCAAGCGCGCCGGGCAGATCGCGGTCGCTGCCGCCGGAGCGGGCGAGCCCGCGCGGTACATCGTGGACCTGGAGCCGTACTACCACGGGGGACCGAACAACCCGCAGTTCTGGCGCAATGACCTCGGCGCCGGTCCGGCCCACGTGCAGCGGTTCATCGAGGCGTTCGTCGCCGCCGGTGGCCAGGAGCTGTGGGTGGCGCCGGACGCCCGCACGGCGCACCTGCCGCCGGTGTCGTTCCAGACCTGGGCGGACTCGCCCACGGTGACGGCGATCCTCCCGCAGGTCTATTTCACGGACTTCAGGCAGCCGGCCCGAGTCGCGCTCGACCACGCACTCATCACGCTCGCCGACTACCGCGTGGGGCCGTCCCGCATCCGTCCGGTGCTCCCCGGGAACGCCGAGCCGGCGCCACTCCTCGATGCCATCACCTATTCGCAGGCGAAGGGCTGTACCGGCGTCTCATTCTGGCGCCGCGGCTCCTTCCGCGTCGACTCCCTGCAGGCGATCGCCGGGCTCACGAACCCGTGGGGGCCGGAACCGCCACGCGAGGAAGTACCGCGCGAGGAGACGCCTCGCGAGGACGCTCCGCGCGACGATCACCTCCGGTCGGAGATCGACGACCTGCTGGACGAAGCAGCGGAACTCGGGGCGCGCGTGCAGACGCTCGTCACGCAGGCTCGCCGGAAGAACCGGGTCGTGTAGTCCACGCGGGATCGGGACGCCTCGAAGGCCGGCGAATCAGTCATGGCCTCGAGGTGTCCCTCCCGCGCAGGACTGGTCGGCCTCGCGTGTCCGCCAGCTACTAGTAGTGACGCCGGCCGATGCCGTGAGCCATGGAATACACGACATTGCACGCTGTGTTCTCTCGTGTTCGTAGATTTTCATATGAGAACCATCAAGAGGTTCACACGGGTAGTGAAAGTTCACTATCCTTCTCGGCGCAGGCGGTCCCTTCGCTCAGGCTCAGAGCCCGCCGAGATGTCACGGTCAGCAGCGGCGACGCTTTGCTGAGCAGGTTCAGGGCGGCACCCGAACTAACACACCGTTGCTCGCGGTCGCGATGCAACGGCAGGAGGTGCCCCCATGTCTGCTGCCGTGGGTTGGACTGACCGCCTCGTCGCACCGGGGGGATCCACCTCCTCCGGTCTGCACGACCAGGGCCAGCCGTGAGCAACTGCTGGCAGTTCCACCTCTTCGGGCAGGTCCGCGTCGTCGGAGCGTCGGAGGACGGGCCTCTGCGGCTGTCCCCGCTCTCGCAGTCCTTGCTGGCGTACCTCCTGCTGAACCGCGACCACCGGGTCTCGCGGCAGTCGGTGATTGACGCGTTCTGGCGCGACCAGCCCGAGCAGCGCGGGCGTCGCAGCCTCGCGACTGCCCTCTGGCGGCTCCGTCGTTCGCTCGAGGGCGCCGACCACGAGTGCGACACCTCGGCGCCCCGGCCGGAGTCCCCCCTGCAGGTGGGAGACACCTCCATCCGGATCGATCGCAACTGCTGGGTGGACGTCGTCCAGTTCGAGCGCACCGCACGCTCGATCCTCGCCGTGCCCCCGGAGCAGGCGACCACGCACGCGATCCGAGGCCTGCAGGACGCGGTGGCGCTCTACCGCGGCGACCTGCTGGAGGAGCACGCCGACGAGTGGGCCGTGCGCGAGCGGGAGCGCTACCAGTTGCTGCTCCAGGACTGCCTCGCGTACCTCCTGCGCCACTACGCACAGCACGGCGCGTGGGACGAGGCGCTCGGCTACGGCGCGATGCTGCTGGAGCAGGACGTGCTCCGCGAGGACATCCACCGCGAGATGATGCGGCTGTACGCACGCTCCGGCCGGCGCGCTCTGGCCATGCGCCAGTACGAGGCCTGCCGGGCCGTGCTCGCCACGGAACTCGGCGTCGCCCCGATGGATGAGACGCAGCGCCTGATGGACTGGGTGACCGGTACGTCAGCCGAGGAGCCCCTCGCCCCCACCCGTCCCTCGCTCGGCGACCTCGAGGAGATGTTGCAGACGGCGCTGGACGCGCAGCGCGCGCTGCAGGTGGTGATCGACGAGCTGCGCCGCCAGCGCACCTGGACCAACGTGGGCGCGCCCGTGGCCGGAGCGCCGCCGGCCGGCCAGTGGACTCCTCGCGAGGCCGTGCGTTCCGTGCGAGGCCACGCCTCTTAGTCAGGCCTCCTAGTCAGGCCTCCTAGCCTCGACGCTCTGCCCGACGGCCACTCCTGATGCCCTCGATCGTCATGTCCTCGCTCGGCGCGACGGCGACGGATCGCCGCACCTCGGGGGCTGGTGACGCCTCGGTGACCGGTGGTGACGGCGTGGTGACAGCCGTCTTCGATGGTGCGGGCCACGGGCGTGCCCCGGGCTCTCGGAACCGGGGCAACCGACGTGGCCATCGCCGCCAAGGAGGCAGTCGTGCCAACCCCAGTCACCTACCCGGGCGTCTACATCCAGGAAGTCCCCAGCGGCGCACGGACGATCACCGGCGTCGCGACATCGATCACCGCGTTCATCGGACGCGCCCTCCGCGGGCCGGTGGACGAACCGACGCGCGTGCAGAACTTCGGTGAGTTCGAGCGCCGGTTCGGTGGCCTCTGGCGGGACAGCGCCCTGGGCTATGCCGTCAGGCAGTTCTTCCTGAACGGCGGCGGCGACGCCCTCATCGTCCGGGTCGACAACGACGGTGGGAGGGCTCGGTTCGAGCTCGCGACCGCTGGTGATGACCTCGTGCTGGATGCCGCGAGCCCCGGCGCCTGGGGCGACAACCTCCGCGTGGTCGTGGACTACGACACCCGCCCGCTCTCCGCGGAGGAGGCGAACCTCGTGTTCAACCTCACCATCCTGGAGGTTGACCCGGCCACCGACACCGTCCGCAACACCGAGGTGATCCGCAACGTCTCCGTCGCGCCGGACGCCACGCGCTACATCGGCACCATCCTCGATCAGGAGTCCCACCTCCTGGAACTCGTCGGTGATCCTCCGGAGGCTCGGCCGACGGCGATCGCCGCGAGCAGCCCCGCGTCGCCCGACACTGCCGGCGGCAACGGCGACCCGATCACCTTCGCCGAGGTGGAAGGCAGCGAGACCGCGAAGACCGGCATCTGGGCGCTGGAGAAGGCTGACATCTTCAACCTCCTCTGCATCCCGCCGTTCGACGCCGAGACCGACGTGCCGAAGTCGACGTGGGACGCCGCCGCCGAGTACTGCAGCGACCGCCGCGCCATCCTCCTCGTGGACCCGCCGGCCTCGTGGAACGAGGCCTCCGACGTGACCGCTGCGGCGATCAACGCCGTGGTGACGCGGGACGAGAACGCCGCGATCTACTTCCCGCGTCTCCTCGCACCGGACCCGCTGCAGGAGAACCGGCTGGCCGAGTACGCGCCGTCCGGCTCGGTTGCCGGCGTCATCGCGCGGACGGACAGCGAACGCGGTGTGTGGAAGGCCCCCGCCGGCCTCGACGCAGCGCTCCGGGGCATCTCCGGCCTCACGGTCCGCCTGACCGATGGCGAGAACGGCACGATCAACCCGCAGGGGGTGAACGCCCTGCGGACGTTCCCGACGGCAGGGCACATCGTCTGGGGCGCCCGCACCCTCCGAGGTGCTGACCAGCTCGCCTCGGAGTGGAAGTACCTGCCCGTCCGGCGTCTCGCGCTGTTTATCGAGGAGAGCCTCTACCGCGGCACGCAGTGGGTGGTCTTCGAGCCGAACGACGAGCCGCTGTGGGCGCAGATCCGCCTCAACGTGGGCGCGTTCATGCAAAACCTCTTCCGCCAGGGCGCCTTCCAGGGCAGCTCACCTCGCGACGCGTACTTCGTGAAGTGCGACAGCGAGACCACGACCCAGAACGACATCGACCTCGGGATCGTCAACGTGCACGTGGGGTTCGCCCCACTCAAGCCCGCCGAGTTCGTCGTCATCCAGATCCAGCAGATCGCTGGCCAGCTCCAGGCGTAGCCGAGGACACCCACCGGTCGAGGGATAGAGGAGCACTCCGTGGCTCAGTTCAGCGTCAACGCACAGCGGTTCGACCCCTACAAGAACTTCAAGTTCCGCGTGAAGTGGGACGGGCGCTATGTCGCCGGCATCTCCAAGGTCAGCGCCCTGAAGCACACCACCGAGGTGGTGGAGCACCGCGAGGGCGGCGACCCCTCCACGTCTCGCAAGTCGCCGGGCCGCCGCCGCTACGAGGCGCTCACCCTGGAGCGCGGTGTCACCCACGACACCGAGTTCGAGAAGTGGGCGAACAAGGTGTGGAACTTCGGCTCCGGGCTGGGCGCGGAGTCCTCCCTCGCAGACTTCCGCAAGGACCTCATCGTGGAGGTCTACAACGAGGCCGGCCAGCTGGCGATCGCGTACCGCGTCTTCCGTTGCTGGGTGTCCGAGTTCCAGGCGCTGCCCGAGCTGGATGCGAATGCAAACGCGGTCGCGATCCAGACGATCAAGATCGAGAACGAGGGCTGGGAGCGCGACTACGACGTGACCGAGCCCAGCGAGCCACGGTTCACCGAACCCGCCTGACACGCGCCGTGACCACCGAGGCCATGACCACCGAGGTACGCGCGGTCAGCGCGCAGGAGATGTTGGACCTCTGGGAGACGGGCCGAGCCCGGCACCCCGTGGACCGCGCCGTCCTGATGCTTGCCGCTGCCGATCGCGGACTCGCGGGGGAGGATCTCCCTCGCCTGCCCGTCGGCGTGCGCGACGAGCACCTCCTCCGGCTGTACCAGGCCACCTTCGGTGACCCGATCGACGGCCGCGCGACGTGCCCCGAATGCGCCGAGGCACTCGAGCTGTCGCTCGGCTGCGGCGACCTGCTCGACGCGGGCGCATCCAACCGACTCGCTGGCGCCGAGCTCGACGTCCGCGAGGGCGACTACCACGTGGCGTTCCGACTGCCGGACAGCACCGATCTCGCCGCGATTGCCCACCTCGACGACGTGGACGAAGCGCGGTCCGTGATCCTCGAACGCTGCGTGATCAGCATCGCCGGGCCGGACGGCGCGACGCCCCGCTCGCTGCCCGAGCCAGTCGTGTCCGAGATCGCCGCAAGCATGGCCGTGGCCGATCCCCACGCCGAATTCGTGATCGACCTCATCTGTCCGGCGTGCAACGCCGGGTGGGAGGCGTCGTTCGACATTGCATCGGCGGTCTGGGTGCACGTCTCCACTCACGCCCGCCGGCTGCTCCTGGAGGTCGATGCCCTGGCCCGCGCGTACGGGTGGAGGGAGTCCGAGATCCTGGCGCTGAGCCCGACTCGGCGTGCCACGTACCTGGAACTGGCCGTCGGATGAGCGACTTCCTCACCCGCCTCGCGGAGCGCACGCTCGGCCACGGACACGCGGTCGAGCCGCTGCTGCCGTCGCTCTGGGAGACGGCGCCGGTCATCGAGGAGGGGTTGCCCGACGCCTCGATCGGCCACGCTTCGACGACCGTAGCTACGGAGATATCGAGCGCCCCCGGGCACGCCGGCCTGTCGTCCGTGCAGCCTGCCGCGGTCGAGGTGTCACCGCAGGCCGTCACCGCTGACGCGCCCACACCGCCGCCGCTGAGGCCTGCCGCGCGCGTGGAGCGCGAGGAGGCGCGCCCTGACGTCGCCTCGCCCCCACTGGTCCGCCCCACCCCGCCCAACCTCGCACCACCCAGCATCGTCCCGGCGACCTTCGAGACGGCCGTCGTACGCGAGCAGATCGAGCACCTCGAGCGGGTCGAGGTGCACACCACCCGCGCCGGCGTCGCCGTGCCCGACGCCGCCACCTCTCGCGAGGCGGGACCGCGGGAGGAGCGGGCCTCCGTGGTTGCTTCAGCACCTGCCGGCCTACCGGCTCCCCTCCTACCTCGCGTCACCGAGCGGTCCGAGGAGCTTCGCCCCCTTGCCGCCGCCGTGAACGCACCGGCATCCGCGCCTCGGGTGGAGATCACCATCGGCCGCATCGATGTCCGCGCCACACCGAAGTCGGGCCCCGTGCAGAAGCCCCAGCGACCGGCCGCGGCATCGCATGAGCGGTTGTCGTTGCAGGACTACCTCGCTGCGGGGACCGAGAAGCGCGGAGGAGGCCGCCCGTGACCGACGCCACCATCCGCGTACACATCGACTCGGTCGTCCTGCACGGCATCGAGCTCACCGACCGACCGGCGCTCGAACGGGCGCTCGCGACTGAACTCGCATCCCAGCTCGCGGACTCCGACCTCACGGCCTCGTGGCACCTCGCACGAGGGCGCGCGACGCCGTTGCGCGGAGTCGACGCCGAGGCAGATGCGGCGGGACTGGGCCGCGAGCTCGCGCAGTCCCTCGTCGCGCTCCTCGGGCAGCCGGCCCTCGGCGGAGCGGTGGTGATGCGATGAGCGGACCGATGTCGCCGCGGGTGTTGAAGGCAGGGATCGTGCTGGTCGACCCCGACAGCGGTCACGTCCAGCGCGTCATCTCGCTGCAGTACAACCCGGACACGCTCGAGCGCGAGTACACGATCGCCGCCCATGGCGAGTCCGGCGACCGTTCCGAGGCGATGCGCCTGAAGGGCCCGCCGGTCGAGACGATCACGCTGGAGGCGGAGATCGACGCGACCGACCAGCTGGAAGCATCGGACGGAAGCGCCCAGGAGCTCGGCATCCACCCGCAGCTCGCAGCGCTGGAGGTGATGGTCTATCCCACCTCGCAGGTGCTGCAGTCCAACCAGGCGCTCGCCGCCATGGGCATGCTGGAGATCGTGCCGATGGAGGCGCCCCTCGCGCTGTTCGTGTGGAGCAAGAACCGGGTGATGCCGGTGCGGGTGACCTCCTTCTCGATCTCGGAGGAGGCGTTCGACGCCGCCCTCAACCCGATCCGCGCGACTGTCTCGCTGACGCTCCGCGTGCTGTCGGTCAATGACCTGGGCTTCAAGCACCGCGGCGGCAGCCTCTTTATGTCGTATCTCGCGAATAAGGAAGGGCTCGCCGCGCGGAGTCCCTCGGGCAGCCTGAGCACCCTCGGCCTGGAGCGTCTGCCATGAACGATCCGCTCGAGCAGCTCCGACAAGCGGGTGCCCTGAACACGTCGCCGTTCGAGCAGAACAGCCGGTACTACGGCCTGCCGATCGCGCGCTACGAGCGCCCAGGCGCTGACCCGATCCCGTACGTCCGGCGTCGCTTCATCCCTCCTGTGGAGCGCTACACCGAGGTCGAGCGTCACCACGTACAGCAGGGCGATCGCATCGACCGGCTGGCGGCGCATTACCTGGGCGATCCCGAGCGCTACTGGCAGATCGCGGACGCGAATGCCGCCATGGACCCGGCGGACCTCACCGCGACCCCCGGCGACCAGATCTCGATCACGCTGCCCGACGGCATCGGCGGGGGCAGCGATGGCTAAGGGGATCCACCTCACGCTGATGGTCGGGCCGGCCGTGCCCGTCCCCGTGCCGCCCGAGGTGCTCGACAGCCTCGAGCGGGTGCAGGTGGAGTCGCCCGCCGGCGGGACGCAGGCTGGATTCGAGCTGACCTTCTCGCTTCCCCGCCGGTCGCCGCTGGAGACACTGTTCCTCCTCGCCGGCGGCGCCAGCATCCCGCTCGTGCGTGTCGTCATCGCGGTGACCGTGGGCGGCGAGACCAGCGTGCTGATGGACGGCGTGATGACGCACCACGAGATGCGTCCGGGCGCCTCGGGCGGCCGAGGCTCGCTCGTGGTGAAGGGCAAGGACCTGACGCACGTCATGGACCTGCTCGAACTGGACGGCCTCCCCTACCCCGCGATGCCCTCGTCCCTGCGCGTGCTCACCAGCCTCGCGAAGTACGCCGCGTTCGGCGTGGTGCCGATGGTGATCCCCGCGATCGTGGAGGACATCCCGATCCCGGTGGACCGCATCCCACGCCAGCAGGGCACGGACTACCAGTACTTCCGCTACCTGGCGGAACAGGCGGGCTACGTCTTCTACATCGACCCGGGCCCCCTCCCCGGGATGAGTCGCGCGTACTGGGGGCCGGAGCTCCGCGTCGGCCAGCCTCAGCCGGCGCTGAACCTCGACATGGACGCGCACACCAACGTCGAATCGCTCTCGTTCCGCTTCGACCAGGAGGCCAAGGAGATGCCGATCGTCATGATCCAGAACGCGGCCACCAAAGTGCCGATCCCCATTCCGATCCCGGACATCTCTCCCCTGAACCCTCCCCTGGGCGCGATCCCGCCGCTGCCGCCGAAGTTCAAGATGCTCACGGACACGGCGAAGCAGAACCCGGCGCAGGCGATCATGACCGGCCTCGCCTACGCGGCGCAGCACCAGGACGCCGTCACGGCGACGGGCTCGCTGGATGTAGTGCGGTACGGGCGCGTCCTGCGGTCGCGTGGCCTCGTCGGCGTGCGCGGCGCGGGGATGGCCTTCGATGGCCTGTATTACGTCAAGAGTGTGACCCACACGATCGAGCGGGGCGACTACGGGCAGGACTTCACGCTCGTCCGAAACGGCCTCGTCTCCACGGTCCCGGCGGTGCCCGCATGACCGGGCCTCGGCAGTTCTTCGGGAAGTACCGGGGCACGGTGCTGAACAACGTGGACCCCATGCAGATCGGGCGCATCCAGGTGGTGGTGCCCGACGTGTCGAGCGTCCTGCCGACCAGTTGGGCGATGCCGTGCGTGCCGGTGGCGGGGATCAACATGGGGCTCTTCACCGTCCCGCCGATCGGCGCGGGCGTGTGGGTGGAGTTCGAGCAGGGCGACCCGGACTACCCGATCTGGGTCGGCGGCTTCTGGGGCACCGCGGCCGAAGTGCCAGTGATGGCGCGCACCGTGCCGCCCGGCATCGCGGGGATCACGCTGCAGACCACGCTGAAGAACGGCCTCGTGGTGAGCGACGCACCCGGGCCGGCGGGCGGCATCCTCATCCAGACCACGACCGGCGCCATGATCTCGGTCTCGGATGTCGGCATCATCATCTCCAACGGCAAGGGCGCGGTCGTGAACCTCACGGGCCCCTCCACGGACGTCAACCTCGGCGCGTTGACGGTCATCTAGGAGGAGTACCGATGCCCGCCCCCGTCCTGCACTTCGGCGCGACCGTCCTCTGCCAGCACGCCGGCCCGGCACAGCCGACCACGCCATTCCCGCGCGTAACGGTCAGCGGGCAACCGGTGGTCACGCAGATCTCGCCGTGGGTGATCACGGGGTGCGCCCTCACCGGCTCCGCTCCGCCGTGCGTGTCCGCGCAGTGGGTCACCGGCGCCGTCCGAGTGCTGGCGGGAGGCGCCCCGGTCCTCATCCAGACCGGGCAGGCCGTCTGCGTCCCCACCGGTACAGGGCTCATGCCCGTCGTCGTCCAGCCACGGGTGTCCGCCACGTGAGCCCCGTGGACCGGTGGCTCGACTTCCCGTTCCGCTTCAGCGGACGCGGCCTCACCGCTGACACGGCGTGGGACGAGCACGTGCGCGACCTGATCCGGCAGGTGCTCCTCACCAGTCCCGGCGAGCGCGTCATGAGGCCGGACTGGGGCAGCGGCGTGCGGCAGCTGCTCTTCGCGGGCAACAGCCCGGAGCTGGCCGCCTCCACCCAGTTCCTCGTGCAGTCCTCGCTGCAGTCCATCCTCGGCGACCTGATCGCGATCGAGGCCACCGAGGTCGTCGCGGAGGACGCGACCCTCACGATCATCGTGCGGTACGTGAACCGCCGAACGCAGACCGCGGACGTCCTGAACGTCGCCGTACCGGCGGTGGGCGCATGAGATACGAATGCGGCAACGAGCGACGTCGCGAGGTGGTCCGGGCGCTCGGCACGCTCAACGGCATCGACTACCTCGAGGTCATCGACCACGACGCACCCTCCGACGACCTCCGGCAGCGCACGCTCGTCCTGCGGCTGCTTCGGCCGGCCACGACGCTGACAGCGGACCAGGTGCTCATCACCGGCGGCGACCGCATCCCCACCGTGGCCGTGGAGTGGGTGGCGAGGGCGGACGACCTCCCAGCCGGCGAGGACGCCTCGCTGGTGGATGGCCTCGCCCCCCTCGACGAGTTCTGGCTCATCCGCACCGAGCAGTACGGTGACCACTCCACGTACACCCTGCAGCTGGTGGCAGGCGCCGCGGATGCGGCTCCGCCGAGCGGCTTCGACCCGCGGCTTGTCTCGATCGACTTCTCGTTCAAGGTCGAGTGCCCATCCGACCTCGACTGCGCGACGTGCCGTCCCAACGGCACGCCCCTCCTGCCAGCGCCCGAGCTCGACTACCTCGCGAAGGACTACCGAGGATTCCGGCGGCTGATGCTCGACCGGCTCAACCTGATCGCGCCCGACTGGCGCGAGCGGAACGCCGCGGATGTCGGCGTGGCGATCGTGGAGACCCTCGCCTACGTCTCCGACCAGCTCTCCTACCGCCAGGACGCGATCGCCACCGAGGCCTACCTCGGCACGGCGCGCCGCCGCACGTCGCTGCGGCGTCACGCGCGACTGGTGGACTACCGGGTCGACGACGGCGTCAACGCGCTGGCGTGGGTGCAACTGACGGCGACCGAGGACGGACTCGTCGCGCCGCAGGGACTCCAGCTACTGACCACGGCGCCGGGCATCCCACCGCGCGTCGCGCCGAACACCCCGGACTTCCGGGACGCCCTCGAACGTGGCGCCGAGGTCTTCGAGACGACCGAGGCGGTGCGCCTGTACGCCGGCCACGAGCGCCTCGAGTTCTACACGTGGGGCGCCCGTGACTGCTGCCTGCCCACCGGAGCGACCAGCGCAACGCTGCTGGGCGACTGGCCGCGGCTCAAGGCCGGCGATGTCCTGGTGTTCGCTGAAGTCGTCGGGCCTCGCACCGGGGTGCCGGAGGACGCGGACCCGCTCCACCGCTGGGCCGTCCGCCTGCTCGACGTGCGTCCCTCCGAGGATCCCTCCGGCGGCCTCTTCCTGGAGCCACCGACCGCAGATCCTGTTGCGGTGACCGAGATCGCGTGGGAGCCAGAGGACGCGCTGCCGTTCGACCTCTGTCTCTCCGCGCTCGACCCGACGGCGGGTGGTGACCTCGCAGTGGTCAGTGTCGCCCTCGGCAACATCGTCCTCGCCGACCACGGGCGGACGCTGCCGGACGAGCCGCTGGGCGTGGTGCCGGACTCACACCTCGTGTGGGCTCCGGGCGAGGGCGAGTGCGCCGACGAGGTCGAGGCCATCCCACCGCGCTTCGCACCTCGACTCAGCGAGGCTCCCCTCACGCACGTCCGTCCCGCGGCTCCCTCGCCGCTGGCGGCGATGACGATCACGACCGAGGTCCGCGACGACCTGGACGCGGGGCTGTTCAGCGTGGCGATCCAGGGGCTGCTCCACTCGGCGGGCATCCTCCTGACCGCGGGCCCCGTCTCCGTGCAGGGCGGCGACGGCGACTGGTCCGTCTCCGACGGCGTCGCCGCCTTCCGGCTCCTGGAGGTCGAGGGCAATCTGCGGGTCCTCGCCCAGGCCTCGGCGACGGCGCGCGCGGGACTCGCGGCGGGCGAGAGCATTCGCCCCGCGGTCGCGCTGACCTCCACGCGAGACACCCGCACCGAGGACTGGACGCCCCGGCTGGACCTGCTGGCAAGCGGCGGCGATGCCCGCGAGTTCGTCGTGGAGGTCGAGCAGGACGGGACCGCCGCACTCCGATTCGGCGACGACATCTACGGCAAGCGGCCCGAGCCGGCCACGGAGTTCGTCGCGCGCTATCGCGTGGGCAACGGCGCTGCCGGGAACGTCGGGCGCGAGGCGATCACGCACCTCGTCACCGAGGATGCACGCCTCGTGAGCGTGTCGAACCCGCTGCCCGCCTTCGGCGGGCGCGATCCGGAGAGCGCCGAGGATATCCGCCGCAACGCGCCGGAGGCGTTCCGCGTGCAGCGACGCGCGGTCACGGAGGCGGACTACGCCGCCGTCGCCTCGCGCTACCCAGACGCACAGCAGGCGAACGCCACGTTCCGCTGGACCGGCTCGTGGCACACCGTGTTCCTCACGGTCGACCGCCTCAGTGAGCGCGCGATCGACTCCGGTTACGAGGCGGGGCTACGTACGCACGTAGACGGGTTCCGGATGGCCGGCCACGACGTGGAGGTGGACGATCCGCGGCACATCGCGCTCGAGGTAGAACTCGATGTCTGCGTCTGCGCGGACTACTTCCGGGCGCACGTCAAGGAGTCGCTCCTGCACGTCCTCGGGAACGGCTGGGCCATGGACGGGTCGCCCGCCCTGTTCCATCCCGACCGGTTCACGTTCGGGCAGCCGGTGTACCTCAGCGACATCTACGCGGCGGCGCAGGCCGTCCCCGGTGTCGAGTCCGTGGTGGTCCGCACCTTCCAGCGGCTGCACGCCCCTGACCCCCGCCCGCTGGACGAGGGCGTCCTCCCGATGGGCCGCCTGGAGATCGCCCGCCTGGCGAACGATCCGAACTTCCCGGAGCGTGGGCTCCTCCGACTGAACCTGGAGGGCGGCAAGTGAGCGCCTGCCCGGACAACTGCACCTGCTGCAACGGCGTGACCCAGCGCACACCTCAGCCGATCGTCAACACGCCCGGCCTGTCCAAGATCCGCTACCGCAGCGGCCGTCACCCGGACTTCCTCGCATCCATGCAGGCTCGGCTGTCGTCGGACCGCTACCCGGCCCTGCGCGGGCTGCGAACACGCGACCCTCGTGACTTCTCGATGGCGTTGCTGGACGCGTTCGCCGCCTGCGCGGACGTGCTCACGTTCTACCAGGAGCGCATCGTCGCGGAGTCCTACCTGAGGACGGCCACCGAGCGCCGCTCCCTCGTGCACCTCGGACGGTTGCTGGGATACCAGCCCAACCCCGGCGTCGCCGCCGAGACGTACCTCGCCTTCTCGCTGCAGGAAGGCCCGGGCGCTCCCGACGAGGTCTTCCTCGAGCACGGCATGAAGGTGCAGAGCGTCCCCGGTCCCGGCGAGGAACCACAGGTGTTCGAGACCGTCGACGACCTCGATGCGCGCGCCGAGTGGACCAGTCTCCGCGCGGAGACATCCACGCCACACCTGCCGGTGACGACGGACTGCTACCTCGAAGGGGTCGGGCTCAACCTCCGGCCGGGCGATGCACTGCTGTTCGTGGGGCACGAGGTGCAGGCGAACGTCACGCGCGACAACTGGGACCTGCGCTTCATCACCTCGGTCACCACCGACACCGACCGCGACCTGACGCACGTCACCTGGCAGCCGACGCTCGGCTCCGTGATGCCGTGGATGCTGCCGGCGGCATTCCCGGAGGTCCACGTCTTCCGCACGCGGAGCGCCGTCTTCGGGCACAACGCCCCGCTCTGGCGCGCGATGCCCTCCGACTACCGCCGTGACTACGGAGCGGCGAGCGCCTCGGACTGGCCTAACTTCACGATCAGCCCCCAGAACAACGCCGTGGACTTCGAGTCCGTGCAGCAGGGTGTCACGCCCGGCTCGTGGCTCGTCCTCGTCAAGCCGGAGTACTCCGAGCTGTTCAAGGTGACCGGGACCATCGAGACGTCCCGCGCCGAGTTCGCGATCTCCGGCAAGGTCACCCGCGCCAGCCTGAACGGCGAGAACTACGACCTCTTCCAGAACGAAGTCCGCGACACCACCGTCCTGGCCGCGAACGAACAGCTGCGCTTCGCCCGCCGGCCCGTGATCGCGCCGGTGTTCGGCGACACGCTGGCGCTCGGCAGCGAGGTCGACGGGCTCGCGCTCGGACAGCCGCTCGCGCTGATCGGGCCGCGCGCCCACCTCCGTGTGACCGAAGCCGGCCAGACGCTGGAGATCGTGGTCGAGGGCAGCTCGCGCCGCCTCCGGCGGGACGAAGTCCTCGAGGTGCTCGCGCCACCGCGACGCGTGGTGAGTGGGGACGCGATTCCGGCCACGCCTGCCCAGGCGCAGACCACCACCGTGCGGTGGGACGTGCGCGACGACCAGGGCCGGACCGGCACCGTGCTCGCGCGCCTCGGCCAGCTCGCCCTGTCGCCCCCTCCCCGTGACGCCGAGGTGGTGAGCGAGGTCGTCCAGATCTCCTCGATCACCGGTTCGATCGAGGTCGGCGACGGCCGGACCGCGCTCGACCTCGACGGCTCGATCGAGCACTGCTACGACCCGGGGCAGCTCGTGATCAACGCCAACGTCGCGCGGGCCACGCACGGCGAGACCGTGACGCAGGTGCTGGGCAGCGGAGACGCCGCGAAGAAGAACCAGCGCTTCTCGCTGTTGCGCCTCCCCCTGACGTTCGTCGGCGACGACACCGCCCGAGGTGTGACCTCCACCGTGCACGTCCGTGTGAACGACTCGACGTGGCAGGAACGCCCGACGCTGGTGGATGCGGCGCCGGGCGACCATGTGTACACGCTACGCACGGACGGCGAGACCACGGCCGTCGTCCAGTTCGGTGACGGTGTGCGCGGGACGAGGCCGCCGACCGGCCGGGAGAACATCCTCGCCACCTACCGGCGAGGGATCGGCAGCGGTGGCAACCTGAAGGCGGGGCAGCTCTCGCAACTGATGAGCCGCCCGCTCGGCCTCGCCGGCGTCACGAACCCCGCTCCCGCGCGGGGTGGCGTCGACCCCGACGGCACCGAGGATGTGCGAGAGCAGATCCCGCTCGACGTCCGCACGCTGGGGCGCGCGGTCTCCCTCCGTGACTACGAGGACTTCTCACGTGCGTTCGCCGGGATCGCCAAGGCGCACGCTGCCGTCCTGAACCTCCGCGCCGGCCGCACGATCTTCATCACCGTGGCGGGAGACGCCGGCGCCGTGATCGCGCCGGACGATCCGGTCCTCACGCGGCTGGTCGCCTCGCTGCGCGCCAGCGGCGATCCTCACGTCCGGTTCGAAGTCGCCTCGTACGTCCCGGCCTCGTTCCAGGTGCGCCTCCGCATCAAGCGCCGGCCGGACACAAGCCGCAGCGAAGTGTTCGAGCGCGTGGAGGCGGACCTGCACCGCGTGTTCGGCTTCGAGGAGCGCGCGTTCGCGCAGGGTGTCGCGCTCTCCGAGGTGATCGCCGTCACGGACGGCATCGAGGGCGTGGAGGCGGTGGACGTCGAGCACTTCTACCGCAACGCCACGCCCACGCTCGCGACACGGCTGACGGCGGCCGGCCCTCGTGCCGATGCCGCCGGACGCGCCGTGGCGGCGGAACTCCTGACGCTGGCAGATGGGCCGCTGGCCTGGCTGGGAGAGATGCCATGACGACCTCCGCCACGGGCGCCGGGCCGGTCACGGCGGACACGCTGCTCGACCTCCTGCCCGCGATCTACCGACTCCGAGACACGGAGGTCGCCCACGAGCAGGGGCTGCTCACCGGCGCCGAGCTCGGAGAGCTCGCGCTGCTCCAGGCGACGCCGGGCCTCACCGTGGAGCAGCAGGCGCGACTCCGCGAGTTGCGGGAGCGAGCCGACCGCGGGCCGTTGGCATCACTGCTGGGGGTAATCGCGGAGCAGATCGCGATCCTCGGCGAGGACCTGGAGCGGCTCTACGACGACCAGTTCATCGAGACCTGCGCCGAGTGGGTCGCGCCGTACATCGGCGACCTCGTCGGATACCGGCCGCTGCATGGCGTGGTGCCGCGCCTGACCTCGTCGCGTGCGGAAGTCGCGAACCAGGTTGCGTACGTCAGCCGGAAGGGCACCCCGGCGATGCTCGAG
>JALOAM010000256.1 GCA_023228765.1 Dehalococcoidia bacterium | reverse complement strand
ACTCCCCTCTCCCGGTTTCGGGAGAGGGGCCGGGGGTGAGGGTCTCCTCGCCTGCGCCGATATAGTGCCGTCGCAGCAGAGGAGGCACCTATGGCACTCTCGGAGCAGGCGTTCGAACGGTTGATGGCGGAACCACAGATCGCGGTCTTCGGCACGCTGGGGCCTGGCGGTGCGCCACACCAGGCGCCGGTCTGGTTCGAGTGGCGCGAGGGCGCGCTCTTCATCCCGACCGAGCGAGGCAGCCAGAAGTGGCGCAACATCGAGCGCGACCCACGGGTGTCGGTATGCATCGAGCGGCGCGATGGGCCGATGGCGGTCGCGCTGATCAGCGGGACCGCGGAGATCCTGGACGCGGACTACGCGCCACACCGGGCGAACTACTACCACCGCTACTACGGCGACGACGCCGAGGCCCGCCTCGCCGCGAACCCGGTCAGCCCGGGCCAGTGGACGCTCGTCCGCGTGACGCCCTCGAAGGTGATCTCGTTCGGGGCGGAGTAGCGGTGGACCTTGAACCGAGAGCGTCCGGACGCGGCGGGCACTGGATCTGCGATGCCCGTGATCCCCGGGTGAGGCCGCCGACGCCTACCCTCTGAGGATGCGGTTGCAGGACCAGGTCGCCCTCATCACGGGCGCGGGACAGGGGATCGGGCGCGGGATCGCGGTGGCGTTCGCCCGCGAAGGCGCGCGCGTCATCGTGGAGGACCTGCGGGACGATGAGGACTCGCAGCGCACGCTCGAACTCGTGCGGGAGGCGGGGAGCGACGGATGCGTCCTCGCCGGGGACGTCGCGCGGGTCGCTGATATCCAGCGGGTCGTCGAGGACGGCGTGCGGCAGATGGGACGCATCGACATCCTCGTGAACAACGCAGGCATCGAGCGGTTCGCGCCCTTCCTCGACGTGACCGAGGAGGACTACGAGCAGGTCATGGACGTGAACCTGAAGGGCGCGTTCTTCGCCTCCCAGGCAGTCGCCCGGCACCTGCGCGACACCGGCCGCCGAGGGCGAATCATCAACATCAGCTCCGTCCACGAGGACCTGCCGTTCCCCAACTTCGCCAGCTACTGCGCGAGCAAGGGCGGTATGAAGATGCTGATGCGCAACCTCGCCGTGGAACTCGGGCCGCTCGGGATCACCGTGAACAACGTCGCACCGGGCGCCATCCGCACCCCGATCAACGCCGAGCTGACCGAGAACCCTGCGCTGGTCCGCAAGCTACTCGAGAACATCCCGCTCGCGCGCCTCGGGACGCCCTCGGACGTGGCGGGGGCGGCGGTCTACCTCGCCTCGGCGGACGCGGACTACGTCACCGGCAGCACGGTCTACGTCGACGGCGGGCTGCTGTGGGACTACTCGGAGACGCGCAGGTCCGCCCCTTGAGTCCCGATCCCGTGACGCCAGACCCCGCCACTCCGGGTCCCACAACTCCGGCGCCCATAACTCCGGGATCCGTGACTCCGGCGTCCTCGGACGCCGAGGAGAGCGCGAAGAAGGTCGCCACCGTCGCGCCGGCGGACACCCTCACCCCGGCCGACCGATACCAGGAGCTGTTCGTCGCCGTGCAGACGCAGCGCATCTTCCCGGACAGCAAGACATTCGTGGACTGCGCCCCGCTGAGCGACCCCGAGCAGATCCTCGAGACGTACCGGGCGGAGAAGTCGGCGCCCGCGTTCGACCTCGCCGACTTCGTCGACCGGCACTTCGTGACCGAGCACCCACCGGTCAGCGAGTACGTCTCGAACCCGGACCGCACGCTGCTCCAGCACATCGACGAGCTCTGGAACGTCCTGACGCGCGAACCGAGGGAGCACCCCACGCGGTCCTCGCTGCTGCCGTTGCCGAACCCGTACGTCGTGCCGGGCGGCCGGTTCGGCGAGATGTATTACTGGGACTCGTACTTCACGATGCTCGGGCTGGCCGAGAGCGGCCGCTTCGACCTCGTCCGGTCGATGACGAACAACTTCGCCTACCTCATCGACACCTACGGCCACGTCCCGAACGGGACGCGTAGCTACTACCTGAGCCGGTCGCAGCCTCCGCTCTTCGCGATGATGACCGAGCTATTCGAGGGCCGCGGGATGGGTGCGGCACGGCGCTACCTCCCGCGACTGCGCAAGGAGTACGCCTCCTGGATGGACGGCGCGGAGCACCTCCGCGCGAGCGAGGCGCACCGTCACTCGGTGCGGATGCCGGACGGCGCGATCCTCAACCGCTACTGGGACGACCGCGACACGCCGCGCGAGGAGTCCTACCTCGAGGATGTGCAGACCGCCTCCACGAGCAGCCGGCCGGCGCATGAGACCTACCGCCAGCTCCGGGCCGGCGCCGCGTCGGGGTGGGACTTCAGTTCCCGATGGTGCGGCGACGACGGGGCGCTGACGGGCATCCGCACCACCTCGATCCTGCCGGTCGACCTCAACTGCTTCCTCCACAAGCTGGAGTCGCAGATCGCCCGCCTCTGCGAGGTCTCAGGCGACGCGGGTGGCGCCGAGGAGTTCCGCCAGCACGCGGACACGCGCCGGCAGGCGATCGACCGCTGGCTCTGGAGCGACGACGCCGGTGCCTACGTCGACTACGACTGGGAGCGGGACGCGCCTCGGACGCTGCTCACGGCGGCGGTGGCGACGCCGCTCTACGTGCAGATCGCGAGTCGGGAGCAGGCGGGGCGCGTCGCCGAGGCGATCCGCGAGCACCTCCTCGCTCCGGGGGGCCTCGCGACGACGGTCGCGGGATCGGGGGAGCAGTGGGACCGCCCGAACGGGTGGGCGCCGCTGCAGTGGATGGCGATCAAGGGCCTCCGGCACTACGGCGAGACCCCGCTCGGGCACGACCTCGCGGAGCGGTGGCTCACCACGGTCGGCAACCTCTACGAGCGCGAGGGCAAGCTCGTCGAGAAGTACGAGCTGCGGGCCTCGGACGGCGAGGCCCACGGCGGCGGGGGCGGCGAGTACCCGCTGCAGGACGGCTTCGGGTGGACGAACGGCGTCACCCGCAAGCTCCTCTCCGACGAGCCTGCCCTCCCCGCACGCCACGCCCGAGGCCGCATCCGCGCCTCGAAGGGTGCTTGATTGTTGGTCGCTGCGGGGGCGTGATCCGGGCCTGACGTTCAATCAAGTGACGCTCCGCTCTCCGCGAGGCGCGGGGCGGATCGCGCGCTGTTGCTGGGGATCCGGGGAGGGCTCCCTCGTCGCCGGGAGAGGTGGCGCTTGATTGTTCGCTCGATTCGAGGTGGGGCGAGGGGCTCGGTCGGGGGGCTGGTGGCCCTCACCCCCGGCCCCTCTCCCGGAACCGGGAGAGGGGAGGCGGAGTCAGAGGGAGGGGAGCGGGGCGGGGCGGAGCGGAGCGGAGGCGGACCCTCACCCCAGCCCTCTCCCGCTTCGCGGGCGAGGGGGTCGGAGGTGGAGCGGCGGGGGTGACGGGGCACGATCTCGCGGCGCGACGTTTGTGGGCGTGCTTGGGTGATC
>JALOAM010000255.1 GCA_023228765.1 Dehalococcoidia bacterium | reverse complement strand
GCGGCCAGTGCGTCCTCAGCCCACGGCAGGACGCCATCACCGTCCTCGTCGCCGTAGGTCATGCGCGGCATCCCGACCGGGACGACGCCCAGCGCCAGCACGACATCGTGGTTGCCCCACTCGACGCCCGCGATGCGCTCCGGGCGCTCCGTGATCTCGGTGCTCCCGAAGGCGTGCTCGAGCGTCACCGGGAAGCCGGCCTCGGCGGCTGCTTCGGTCGTTGCCTCGGTGGTCTCGGTCGCTGTCGACGCAGGTTCCGTGGCGGCCTCCGTCGCGGTCGCCGTGGATGTCGCCTCGGCGCTGTCGGCGTCGGAGGACGAGTCACAGGAGGTCAGGAGTAACGCCGCAACCAGCGGAACGAATGCAAGACGGCGCAGCAAGGGAGGTTCCTTTCGGTGACGTAACGTTCCGTCAAATGGACTTAACGACGGGCGCTGGTGTCATCGCGCTCGTCATATCAGTCGACACGATCTCAATAAGAACGATCAGACGTTCTCTCTGAGTTAGGTCACACTATGTTCGGCGGGTGCTCCGCGCAAGAAGGCGGAGCGGCCTTCGAGCCTGCGACCCCGCTAGTGGCCGGACACGTCCGAGTCGACGCCCATCACGGAGCCGTCGTCGAGGGCGGAGATGGCGGCGACCTCGTCACGCGCAAGGGCGAAGTCGAAGACCTCGAGGTTCTCGCGCATGCGCTCGGGCGAGGAGGTCTTGGGGATCGGCACGAGCCCGAGCTCAAGGTGCCAGCGGAGCACGATCTGAGCAGGCGTCTTGCCGTACTGCGCGGCGAGCGTCGTGATCACCGGCTCCTGCAGCAGCCGCGCGTCCCCTCGGCCCAGCGGGCCCCATGACTCGGTGACGATGCCGTGCTGGAAGTGGTAGGCACGCTCCTCGGGCCGGGTGACGTACGGGTGCAGCTGCACCTGGTTCACCTCGGGCAGGACGCCGGTCGCCTCCCGCAGCCGTTCGAGGTGGGCGGGCTTGAAGTTGGAGACGCCGATGGCGCGGACGAGGCCCTCGTCGCGGAGCTGGATGAGCCCGCGCCACGCCTGGACGTAGCGGTCATAGCTCGGGTTGGGCCAGTGGATCAGCAGCAGGTCCACGTACTCGACCTGCAGTCGCTTCATGCTCGCTTCGAGGTACGAGCGCACCAGCTCCTCGCCGTGCCAGGCACGGTTGAACTTCGTGGTGACGAACAGTTCCTCGCGAGGCACGCCGCAACCTCGGAGGCCGCGGCCGACGCCGCGCTCGTTGTGGTAATTCTCGGCGGTGTCAAAGAGGCGGTACCCTGCCCTCGCCGCGTCGAGGACGGCGCGTTCCGTGTCGTCGTCGCCCATCGGCCATGTGCCGAGTCCCAGCGCGGGCATCCGGGTGCCGGAGGCGAGGTCAACGGTCGCGGTCATCACTCCTCCATCACGGACACTCAGTCCATCACGGACACTCGAGGTACACGAAGCCTCGTCGACGGTAGGCCGTGACGGAGGCGGCGGTGTGGGACAAGAGTCGTAGACAACCGAGCGCCCAGTCAGGCACGCTTCGCACGATAGACGGTAGGAGGCCTCGAAATGGTCGACACTGCGCAACTGGTGGACCAGGCCCCCGACGGTGTGATCTTCGCCGATCCGGAGGGCACCGTGCGGTACTGGAACGCAGCCGCGGAGCGCATCTTCGGCTTCACGCAGGCCGAGGCGATGGGCGCCAACCTGGACATCATCATCCCGGAGTCGTTCCGGGAGGCGCACTGGACCGGCTTCGAGCGCGCCCTTGCCGCCGGCGAGACCAAGTACTCCGGCCAGGCGCTGCCGACCCGGGCCCTGCACCGCGACGGCCACGAGTTTTACGTCGAGTTGAGTTTCGCCATCGTGCGCGAGGGCGATATGAGCGTCGGCGCCCTCGCCTACGCCCGCGACATCACCGAGCGCTTCACGCGCGACCGCGACTCCCGACGCCGGCTGCGCGCCCTGGAGCAGGAGCTGCAGTCGTACCGCGAGGCAGCCGGCGAAGCCGCGACGCCGGCAGCCGAACCCGCGTAACGATGACCTCGCGCGTCTGGCTCCGCCGAGCGTACGACGCCCCCACGAGGAACGACGGCTACCGCGTCCTGGTCGATCGCCTCTGGCCGCGAGGCGTCTCCCGCGAGCACCTCGCGGTGGACGAGTGGCTGAAGGAGGTCGCCCCGAGCTCCGACCTCCGCCGCTGGTACGACCATCGCGCCGAGCGGTGGGACGAGTTCCGCACCCGCTACCTGGACGAGCTCGCCAGCGGCGAGGCCGCCGAGGCGCTCGCCAGCCTCGTCAGCCTCGCCCGCAAGCGACGCGTCACGCTGGTCTACGGCGCCCGCGACGCCGAACTCAGCAACGCCGCCGTCCTCCGCGAAGCGATCGAGGCTCGCCTCCCCGCCGGCGACTGACCTCCCAGACACCCCTTGGACTTCCCGGGCCTCACCGATCCGCGCCTCGACCAGGCGCTACTCTGCCGTCCCGCCCTCGGGCCCTTGACACCGGCGGCGACGACCATGGGGAGGAACTGATGGCCATCGAACGTCTCGGATACATCGGCCTGGGGGTGATGGGCAGCCGCATGGCCCGCAACCTCGCGAGGAAGTCCGGCCTCCCGGTCGTCGGCTATGACGTGGATACCGAGAAGGCGCGCGCGCTGGAGGCGGACGGCGTCACCATCCTCAGCTCCATCGGCGAGGTCGTGGAGGCCGCTGACCTCGTCTTCCTCTGCGTCCCCGGCGCCCCACAGGTGCGCGAGGCCTGCCTCGGCGCGGGCGGGATCGCCGAGCACGCTCGCGCCGGCCAGACGATCGTGGACATGACCACGGCAGGCCCCGCCGTCGACCGCGAGGTCGCGGAGGCGCTCGCGGCGAAGGGCGTGGACTTCGCGGATGCGCCCGTGGCGAAGGGGGTGCCATCGGCCGCGGACGGGACGCTCGCCATCACCGTGGGCGGCAGCGCCGAGGTCGTCGAGCGCATCCGGCCCTACCTCGAGTGCATGGGGACGGACATCTCGCACTGCGGGCCGGTGGGCACGGGCCAGGTCATGAAGCTGATGAACAACATGCTCGTACTGCAGAACGTCTCCGCCCTGGCAGAGGCGATGGCGATCGCCACGAGGGCGGGCGTGGACCGCTCGCGCGTCTTCGACATCCTCCAGCACGGCTCGGGCAGTTCGTTCGCCCTCACCCGCCACGGGTCGTTCATGACCACGGGCGAGTACCCCGACGACGTCTTCCCGATGCGCTACTCCGTGAAGGACATCACGTACGCCCTCGACCTCGCGGGGGAGGTGGGCGTCGACACGAAGGGCGCCCAGCTCGCCAAGGAGCGCGCCGACGAGATCGTCCGTCGCGGCCTCGGCGAGTACTACGCCCCCGTGATGTACCGCCTCTTCGAGGACTAGCGAGGGACCGGCGGCCCTACTCCGCTCCCACTGCCGTCCGCCCGCCTCTCACTCCCCTCTCCCGGTTTCGGGAGAGGGGCCGGGGGTGAGGGTCTCCTC
>JALOAM010000254.1 GCA_023228765.1 Dehalococcoidia bacterium | reverse complement strand
AGTCCACCCTGATCACGTCGTTCGCGCGCGCCGGCTACCCCATGCTCGCGGAGGACATCGTCCACATCCGGGAGGACGGGACCGGCCTCGAGGTCGCCCCGTACGTGCCCCGGATCAAGCTGCTCGACGAGAGCGTCGAGCGCTTCGGCGAAGACCCGGCGGAGTACGGGCGCGTGCTGTCCTGGCACCCCAAGCGCACGATCCGCCCGGGCGGCACCTGGGGCGCGATCGCTGAGGCCCCTGTGCCCCTCCGCGCGGTCTATTTCCTCGAACCGTACGTGGAGCACTCCCGCGACGTAGAGATCGAGGAGATCGGCGACGTCGAGGCCGTCATGCGACTGCACGGCTCGATGTACCACAGCCACTCGATGCGCGGCCGCCGGACCGTGGCCTCGCTGGACGCGGCGACTCGCGTCGCCTCCGTGGTGCCCGTACGCGTCGTCCGCTATGTCCGCGACTTCGACGTCCTCGACGACCTCCGAGCGGCCATCCTCCAGGACGCCGAGCGGAACCTGTGAACGCTGCCGTCTCCCTGCGGCACGTCTCCCGCGGCTTCCAGACCGGCGGGATCGGGGCGATCTTCCGCCCGTCCCGCCGAGGATCGTTCCAGGTGCTGCGCGACCTCACGCTGGACATCACCTCCGGTGAACGCCTCGCACTGATCGGTTCGAACGGCGCCGGCAAGACCACCCTCCTCAAGATCCTCGCCGGGCTGCTTCATCCCGACCACGGCGACGCTCGCGTCCTCGGCATGGACGTGCGGACGGACGGAACTCGCGTGCGCCGGGCCGTGGGTTATGTCCTGGCCGACGAGCGCTCGTTCTTCTGGCGCCTCAGCGTGCGACACAACATGGAGTTCTTCGCCGCCCTCTCCGGCCTCACCGGAGCGGAGCGCGACAAGCGCATCGCGACCCTGCTCGAGGGTGTCGGGCTCGAGGGCAAGGCGAGCGCCAACTTCTCGGACCTCTCGACCGGGATGAAGCAGCGACTCGCGATCGCGCGCGCCCTCATCGGCCAGCCCCGGTTGCTGCTCATGGACGAACCCACGCGGAGCCTGGACGGTGAGCAGACCCAGCGGGTCTGGGACCTGGTCCACCGCGAGATCACGGACCAGGGTGGCACCCTCCTCCTCGTCACACACCACCTCGAGGAGGCGCTGGCGCAGTGCAGCCACGTCGCCGTCCTGCGCGAGGGTCGCGTGGGCGCCCACATGTCCGTCGAGGAGGCGCGCCAGCTGATCTCCGCCGACCAGGGCGTCACGCTCTCGGTCCGGCAGCTACAGCCCGGCGTGCTGGACCAGGTCCGCGCGATCCCCGGGGTGCAGGAGGTCCACGTGGTCTCCCAGCTTCCCGGCGAGACGCAGATCGAGGTCTGGAGCGAGCACGATGAGCCGCCCGTCGGCCCGATCGTCGCCACGCTCACTGCTGCCGGCGTCTCGCTCACCTCGCTGCGCCAGGGGCAGCCCGTCGGCGCCCTGCTGGCGAGGCTGTCCGAGGTGGCCGACGCCCCCGTGCGGACACGCCCCGCCCTCACGAGTCCCCTGCGAGCCGTCGGATGACCGCGGCCAGCGCCTTCCTCCTGCGGGACTTCCGCATCGCGTGGAGCTACCGCATCTCCTTCTTCACGCAGAACATCGGGCTGCTGTTCTCGATCGTGACCCTCCGCTTCGTGTCCGACCTGTTCGGCAGCGCGATCCCGGAGGAACTGGAGCAGTATGGCGGGGACTACTTCTCCTTCATCCTGCTCGGCGCCGCGATCAACCTGCTCGTGTTCCCGCTCGTCAATACGTTCCGCAACGCGACCCGGGCCGCTCAGGTCACCGGCACGCTGGAGGCCCTCCTCGCGACGGCGATGTCGCCGGCACGCACGGTGCTGTGGTCCGGCCTGTACCCACTGATGTACGTCGTGGGGCAGACGCTGCTGCTCCTGGCGGTCGGGATCGCCCTCGGCGCCCGCTACGACCCGTGGGCGGCGCTTCCGGTCCTCGGGGTGCTCGCGTTGACCATCGCGGCGTTCTCCGGGCTGGGGCTGATGTCCGCTGCCTTCACGATCGTCTTCAAGCAGAACGAGCCGTTCATCACGGGCTCGCTGATCGTGTCGTTCATGCTGGCGGGCGTGCTGTACCCCACCACCGTGCTCCCGACCTGGCTGGAGCCGGTGAGCCAGCTGCTCCCGCTCACCCACTCGCTCGAGCTGTTGCGAGGCTTCACGCTCGGAGAAGGCTGGTCAACCGGGATGGCATGGCACCTCGGAGCGCTGGGCGCGTTCGCTCTCCTGTTCCCCGTGGGCGTCTGGGCGGTCTCCCAGGGCATCACCATCGCCACCCGCCGAGGGACGCTCTCCCACTACTAACCCACGACGTGCGATATGCGTTCGAGCCGGTGCGGAGGACCTCCGTACCGGCGTCCGCGTGCGCCCGAGCACTCGGACGCCACGACAGGCCTCGGCGTGTCGAGCGGGTACCGGGGTGCGAGGAACGAGAGCGCCCTGGGCGCAGAGAGGACTTAGGCCTGGCGGTGGCGGAGGCGGGCGACGAGGATCCGCAGCTTGTCGCGGCGGCGGCCCGTGAAGAGGAACGCGAGCAGGCCGCCGCGAAGGAGGCCCGTCTCAGGCGCGAACTGCACCGCTCGGCGCATCCGCCATCGACGGCGCGGCAGCAGGGCCGCTACGTCCGAGGGCTTCCAGACGCGGTTGAAGAGCCAGCGGGAGACGCGACTGCGCGTCCGGATGATGCTGATCGCCTCGGGCGGGAGTGGGGTGCCCAGCATCTCGACCAGCAGCTCCAGCGTCGCGGCCAGGCTCTCGCCACAGCCCTGCTCGTCCGCGAGGTCGGCGACGCGGTCCCAGTCCAGCGTCCCGGTGCGGGCGATCAGGTCCAGGTCCTTGAACCAGATCAGACGGTCGAACCCGTGCCGGTGCAGGTGCACCGCCAGGTGGACGAACAGGTCGTTCGCCTCGAGCGACCGCGCGGTCGTGCGGTGGAGGGTGATCGGCTGAGAGCGCTCCCAGATGTCACGCATGCCGACCGGCCGGAGGCCGATCTGCAGGTGGTTGACGTGGACTTCCACGATCTGGCCGGTGACCCCGTGCATGAAGATGCGCTGGAACTCGCCGTGCTCGTGGTGTGCAGGGTCGTCGTGACTGTGTGGCTTCTCCGCGAACCCGCTCTCGACCAGGCGGGCGACCACACGGTCTACGTCCACTTCCTGGAGCAGCAGGTCGACGTCGCTGTAGGGCCGCAGCAGCGGATCTGGATACCAGCGCGCCACCGTCGCGCCCTTCAGCACGACCACCTCGATGGTCTCGGACTCGGCCCACTCGAGCAGTCGCAGCAGCCCGACGTAGTGCGCCAGGGTGCGGTTGACGTGCTGCTCGGCGGCGGCGCTGAGGCGCGCCCAGTGCTCCGCGGGGATCCGGGCCTGGTGCTCGGTCAGTGCGGCGCGCACCCATGGCGCCACGCGGTGGCGATGCGCCGTGTCCGCGACGGCCGCAGCCGGGAGGC
>JALOAM010000253.1 GCA_023228765.1 Dehalococcoidia bacterium | reverse complement strand
GGGATGTCCAGGCCGCGCGCCGCCACCTCCGTGGCGATCAGCAGCTCAGACCGGCCCTCCTTGAACGCCAGCAGCAGGCGCTCGCGCTGCGCCTGGCTGATGTCCCCGTGGATCGCCACCGAGGTGTATCCGCGCCCGTCGAGGGTCGCCGCGAGGTCGTCCACCTCGCGCTTCGTGCGGCAGAAGACGATCGCCGAGCTCGGCGACTCCAGGTCGAGGATGCGCGTGAGCGCCTCCAGCTTGTCGCGTTGCTGGACGACCACGTACATCTGGCGCGTCTGCGGCGCGGTCGCGGTGTCCTGCGCGATCGTCACCCGCTTCGGCTCGCGCAAGTAGCGGCGGCTCAGGGTCTCGATCCGTCGAGGCACCGTCGCGGAGAACAGCGCGATCTGCCGCTCCTCCGGCACCTGCCCGAGGATGAACTCGATGTCCTCGACGAACCCCATGTCCAGCATCTCGTCGGCCTCGTCCAGGACGACGGTGCGGACCGTGGAGAGGTCGAGCGTGCCTCGGCGGATGTGGTCCATGACGCGGCCCGGCGTCCCCACCACCACGTGCACGCCCGCTCGGAGGCCTCGGAGCTGCCGGTCGTAGGCCTGGCCTCCGTACACGGGGAGGACGGCGACGTGCCGGGTGCTGCCGAGGTCGTGGACCGCCTCGGCCACCTGCACGGCCAGCTCGCGGGTGGGCGCCAGGACGAGCGCCTGCACCTCCCGCCGCGAGGTGTCCACCCGTTGCACGAGGGGGAGCGCGAACGCCGCGGTCTTCCCGGTCCCGGTCTGCGCCTGGGCGAGGACATCATGTCCCTCGAGCAGCAGCGGGATCGTCTGCGCCTGGATCGGCGTCGCCTCCTCGAAGCCCTGCGCGTCGATCGCGCGCAGCACGTCAGCATCGAGGTTGAGATCGAGGAAGGTCGTTGCCATCGGGGTTCCTTCGAGACTGCCGGACCCCGGGAGCCTACTGGTACGCCTCGTACCGCGAGGGCTCGCGGGAGGCCGTCACTCAATGCTCGGCCGTTGCGCGCTAACGGACGAGTTCGCCGCTCGCGCGGCTTGGTGGCCCTCACCGGTCGCAGTGCTACTGTGCCTCATCTCGTTGCCTCGTTGACCTCCAGAGGGCACGCCATGAGGGCGATCGCGCAGCGACTGCCGGTCCACTACGGGTGGGTGCTGCTCTGCGTCGGCGTGCTCTGTAACACCGTCTCGAACACCGCCACCTTCTGGGCCGTCTCGCTCTGGATCCCCTCGATCGCCGACGACCTCGACGTGGGCCGAACGCCGGTCGTGACGGCGTTCATGGCGGGACAGGCGGTGTCCGCGGTCATCGGCCCGTTCGTCGGACGCTATATCGACCGTCGAGGTGCGCGGACACCATTGCTGGCCGGTTCCGTGCTCTTCCCGGCAGTGCTCGTGGCCACCTCCTTCTCGCAGGAGCTGGTGCACCTGTACCTCGGATGGTGCGCCGCGGGGCTCGTGCGCGGGCTCTGCCAGCCCATCCCGTTCACCTGGCTCATGACCCGATGGTTCGATGGCCGCCAGCGCCAGTCCGCCATTGGCGTCCTGACCGTCGGCTTCTCCCTCGGAGGGGCGACGCTCCTCCCGCTCCTCGATGCCGTCGAGGGCCGCGCGGGCTGGCCTGCGACGATGCAGATCCTCGCGGTGCTCGTCTTCGTCCTGCAGGGCTTCGCCGCGCTCGTCATGGTCCGCAACCACCCCTCCGACCTCGGCCTGCGCCCCAGCGTCCGCCGCAGCGAGCGCACGCTCGACGACCTCCCGGCGCCGGAACCCTGGGGCGTCACCGCCGCCCAGGCCACACGAAGCCTCGCGTTCTGGACGTTGGGGCTCGCGCTGATGCTGTTCTTCATGGGACAGGGATCGGTCACGAACCTCGGACTGGACTTCTTCGAGAGTCGTGGCGTGCAGGCCGGCGCCGCGATCTTCGCCGCCTCCTCAGTCGTGCGGACGTTCGCGCGCATCCCCCTCGGCGCCACGCTCTCCCGCTACCGCTCCCCGTACCCGCTGGGTGTGGCCGTGGCCATCTCGCAGGGGATCGCCGTCGCCGCGCTGCTGCTGCACACGGACACCTTCGGCATCGTCGTGTTCGTCGCACTGTGGGGCGTCGGCGGCGCGTTCGGCCCGATGCTGGAGCCGCTCTTCATCTCGCACGTCTTCGGCGTCCGGCACTTCGGCGCGATCAGCGGCAGTGTCCAGATGGTCTCGTTCGTCGGACAGCTGCTCGGCTCGATCGGCGGAGCCTTCCTGTTTGACCTCACTGGCTCCTACTCGATCCCGTACTGGCTCTACTGCGCTGGCTTCGCCCTCTGTGCGCTCCTCCTCCTCTCCGTGCGCTGGGCCGCCCAGCACTCCGACCTCCGCGCGCAGGGCGGCGCGGATCTCGTCATCCCGCCTGGCCCTCCCACGGTCGGGGACGTGGAGGAGAGAGCGTCCTAGGGGCGAGACGGAGCACACGTCGATCGGTCGTGCGAAACGCAGACTCGGGACCCGTGACACGGCGACCTGCCGGGGCTCGACGCCACCGTCACGCGCTGGGAGCTCCTTCGTCGAGCCACATGCCGCGGGCCTCGCCGTTGAGGTAGCAGGTCATCCCGCTCCGCGTGATCCCATGAGGGCGGTAGTTCAGCACGTAGTTGTGCCAGAAGTCGCGGACGTACATCTGGGCCGGGAAGAAGATGTTCCAGACTTCGTCGAAGATGCGGTGCTCGATCTGCAGCCACAACTCACGCTGCGCCTCGGGATCGGACTCCGCGCGCTGGGCGAGCAAGAGTCGGTCCATCTCCGCGTCGTTGATGCTGGCGTGGTTGAGGCCGCCGGTGGAGAGGTACCAGGGGAACACCATCTGGTCGACGGAGTACGCCGGCGGGCCCCAGGTGATGTTCATCGTGTCCTCGAAGTTGCGGTCGTTGAGCATCTGCACGGCCGTCGGGTTGTCCACGACGCGGGCCGTGAAGTCGAGTTCCGGGATCTGCTCGTACATCGGTGTGAGCAGTTGCTGGTACTCGTTGCGGAAGTACCAGACCGGCCCGTCGACGGACAGCCTGCTCGAGTCGGAGTACCCGGCGGCCTGGAGGAGCTGCGACGCCTTCTGCGGGTCGAACTGGTACCACTCGCCCTGCGACTCAAGCGTCGGCACCTCGTCATAGAGGAACGACCAGGCGATCGGTGACTTGGAGTAGCCGTCGCTTTCCGTAACGTTCGCGATGTCCCACTCGACGCGGTCGATGGCGACTGACATCGCACGGCGGACGCGCTCATCCTCGAAGGTCGGGTTCCGCATCTGGAAGTGCATACCGCTGGTGTTCGCCCCCTGGATCCAGGGGTACCTGAGCATGACGGAGTCGTCCGTCTCCGACATCATCTGCTCGACTTCGGTGTCGTCGCGCGCCGCCCAGCTGAAGAAGTTGTTGGTGAGGTAGCCCGCCCGCTGCGTGGATGGATCGTCCACCACGTAGGTCTCGATCCGGTCGAGGAAGGGCAGTCCATCCTCGAA
>JALOAM010000251.1 GCA_023228765.1 Dehalococcoidia bacterium | reverse complement strand
CGTGACGCGACGCCAGGCGAGAAGAGAGAGAACAACGATGGATCTGGACACCATGCGAGCGCGGGTGCGCACTGACCTCCGCGATCCGAGCGCGGAGCGGTGGGACGACACCACCCTCGACCGGCACATCGAGCGTGCGCTGGCGGAGGTCTCGCTGGCCGCGCCGCGCGAGGTGACCGCGACGCTGACGACGAGCGCGGACAGTCGCGACCTGGACCTCGCCAGCCTTGCGGGGCGGGTGGCGGTCGATGCCGTCGAGTATCCCGTGGGGCAGTACCCGCCGGCATTCGTCGCGTTCTCGATCTGGGGCGACACGCTGACGCTGGACCTCGACTCCGCGCCCGCGGCGGGCGAGGAGGTCCACGTGCGGTACTCGGGCGCGCACACCATCGACGACGAGGGGACGACCGTGCCGGACGCACTGCATGACCTGGTCGCGACCGGGGCGGCGGCGTATGCGGCGATCGAGTGGGCCTCGTACGCCACGAACCGCATCAACGTGGGCGGAGACGACGTGTGGCGGCGCTACCTCGCCTGGGGGCAGGATCGCCTTGCCTCCTTCTCGAGGGCGCTCGCGAAGCACGGGCGGGAGCGGCGGCTGAAGTCGCGACGCCTGTACGTCGCTGCCGCGGTCGGCGCCGGGCGGCGCGGGTAGCGCGATGCTCACCACCTCCTCCACGCTCATCGAGACGGCCCGCTCCGCCAGCGCCTCGCCGTACGTCCGAGTCCGCCTCAGCGACCGCGACCTCGGCGTGCCGCGTCTGCGCTTCACCCGCTGGTACACGGGCAGCGAGGCCGAGGGCCCTGCGGGGCTGGCGTTGCCGTCCGACGGGTCGCTGGTCCGCGTGCGGATCGATGCCGCCACCTCCACGCTCTATACGCAGCGCATCGCGACGCCCTCGGCGTCCTCCGACTACAGCGCATGGTCCTCCCTCGCCACCGCCGAGGCGGACGCGGGGGTGGGGCTGCACGCGGCGGGCGCGCGCGTGCTCGTCGGGTACTACGACGGCACCGCCGTGCGCGTGCGCGAGAGCACGGACGGCGGTGCGACCTTCGGCACCGCCAGCGCCCTCGTCTTCTCGGCGGACGTGACCGCCGTCGGCTGCGCGGTCCGCGAGGACGGCGCAGCGCTGGCCGCCTGGGCCGCGGGTGACGACCTCTACGTGGCCGCGCGCCCCGCAGGCGGGGCGTGGGGTTCGCCGGCGGCGTGGCCGTACACCCTCGGCGGCATCAACGCAGTCGCGGTCTCCGACACCGAGGACTGGGCGATCCTCGTGAGCGGCGAGGACGGCGACGGAGCGCCGGGCTGCTGGAGCACGCGCTACGGCTCGGGCGTCGGCGGGCCGCCCGGGGACTGGAGCGCGCTCGCGCCCGTCCTCCTCGCCTCGCCCGGCCTCGACGTGTCGTATCGCGCGACCGCGGTCGTCGACGTCGGCGCGCCGAGGGCGCTGCTCGTCGAGTCGTACGCCGGGACGGGGGCGTTCGACCGCGTGATGCTCGCCACCGGGCTCGCGGGCGGCGCGTTCGAGGATGGCGAATGGCGCGATCCCGTGCCGTTCGAGCACACGTCGACGTGGGGACTCGCCGCAGCAGCGCAGGACGGACGCCTACCTCGCAGCGGCAGACGGCCTCTGGCACGCGACCGTCGGCGGCACGCCGGTCGACGTGACCTCGGCGGTGCTCTCCGCGCGCTACGAGGCGAGCGCACGCGAGGAGCGCCTGCGGCTCACGCTCGACGCGTCAGCCCTCACCGGGCTCGCCGAGGAGCTGACGGACGTGGGCGTGGAGGTCGAGTTCTCGCCCGGCTACGTCACGGACCGCCGGATTGGAGTACGCCGCCGGACGCCTCCTCTGGGCCACCTCCGTCGAGCGGCGGCGCGGCGAGCTGGGGGTCGTGGCCGAGGGGGCCCTCGGGCGTCTCGCGCATTGGAGGGCGCCACGGCAGCCCGCATCGTCCGCCGGCGTCGCGACCATCGGCGCCACCGCGCGGTCGATCGCGAGCGCGAGCGGCATGCGCCTCGTCCTCGGCAGCACGAGTGCCGCGGTCACCACGCTCACACCCGGCTTTGTCGTGCGCACGGGCGAATCGGGCGCGGCGGCGCTCACGCGTCTCCTCGCGCGGGTACCAGACCAGCTGACCGGCCACGGCCTCACCGTGATCCTCGAGGAGCGCGACCCGGACGAGGCGGCGACGTACGCCTACGGCACCACTCATCCAGTCCACTCGCTCTCGCTCCGCGACGCCGAGGGCGCCCCCGCGTGGGCGCGTGTCCTCGGGAGTGGCGCGGTCGGCGAGGCGGTCGCGGGGAGCGGCGGGCACCCGGTCCTCGGCGGAGGTATCGCGGTGGTGGTCGACCCTGCGATCACGGACGCCGGCATCGCCGATGCCCGCGCGGAGGCCACACTCCGTCGCGCCGCCCTCCTCGAGGAGCGCGGGACGCTGGAGGCAACGCCGCACCCCGGCCATGAGGTCGGCGACGTCATCGCGATCACGGACGCGACGCTCGGCCTCGACGCGGAGCCGTTTCGCGTGACCTCGGTCGCGCTGGACTACACGTGCCAGCCGCGCGGGAAGTACGTCATGCGGCTCGGGCTCGGGAATCGCTGAGTCCTGGAGCAGGCTGGGTCCCGGAGTAGAGAGGGTGCGCGATGTTCGTCGTCGAGGCCGCCACGCTGATCGCGTTCGAGTCCACGGGCTACACCGCCACGGTGCGGTACGCCTCGTCGCTGTCGACCTCGGTCAGCGGCGTCCCCGTCTCGCGAGGCATCGACTCCGCCGAGCTGGTCGCGGGCCGGCTCCTCGCGGTCGCCGTCTTCGACGACGGGCCGGCGGACGCGATGGTGCTGGGCGTGTGGTGAGAGGAGCGGGTGAGCGGTACGAGCGGCCGAGGGCTGCCGCCCTCGCCTCGACCTCGAACGGACGTTCTGCTACCGTCGGGGCCGGGAGCACGCATGGCAGACAAGCCCGAGCGCACCGGCCCGCTGGCCCCGACCGTGACCGAGGAGGACGCCGCCGGCGAGTCCTCGCTGCGTCCGCGCCGCCTCGAACAGTACTTCGGGCAGGAGCGGATCAAGGACAGCCTGCGCATCCAGATCGAGGCGGCGAAGCAGCGCGACGAGCCGCTGGACCACGTGCTGTTCCACGGCCCGCCCGGCCTCGGCAAGACGACGCTCGCGATGATCGTCGCGGCAGAGATGGGCGTCTCGATCCGCATCACCAGCGGCCCCGCCCTCGAGCGCGCGGGCGACCTCGCCTCCCTGCTCACCAGCCTCCAGCCCGGCGACGTCCTCTTCATCGACGAGATCCACCGCCTCTCCCTCGCCGTGGAGGAGGTGCTCTACCCGGCGATGGAGGACTTCAGCGTCGACATCATCCTGGGCAAGGGCCCGAAGGCACGCGATGTCCGGCTGAAGCTCAACCGCTTCACGCTCGTGGGCGCGACTACGCGCTTCGCGATGGTGTCCCAGCCGCTGCGCGACCGCTTCGGCGCTGCCTACCGCATGGACTTCTACGACGACGAAGCACTCGCC
>JALOAM010000252.1 GCA_023228765.1 Dehalococcoidia bacterium | reverse complement strand
TCTTGCCCGTGTAGCGGATCACCTCGCTGCCCAGCAGCAGGTAGCCCTCGTCCGGGAACTCCTGGTGGCTGTTGCGGACGACCTCCAGGCTGCCGTTGGTCGCCGGCGCGGAGTCCGTGATCGTGCTCAGCAATTCGGCGTCAAGGCCGGGCGAGAAGTTGAGGTTGGCCCAGATCTTCGTGCCGGTGTCGTTCCAGGACGTACTGGACCCGCCGCCGTCCCACCTCGGTACCTCGACCCCGTCCACCAGCACTCGGACGTCGTCTCCAGAGGACAGCGACCGCGAGGCGGTGACTTCGGCGGCGTGGTCCCAGCCCCCGCCCGTCAGCTCCACCGCCCAGTCCGACAGCGGCCGGTCGACGCGGTTCGCGACGATGATCTCCCTCTGGTAGCGCCAGTCGTTCGCGATCAGCTTGAGCGAGGTCGGCTTGACCCGGATCACCGCGCCGTCCTCGGCCGCGTTGCCGCTGTTCGTGACCTCCCAGGTCTGCCCGCTCGCGGTCACCGCCTCCACGTCCTGCACCAGCGAGGCCGACCGCCACCGTGGGTCCGGCGCCACCAGCACCGCCGTGAACCGGTTCGGGCTCCCGTCCATCGGCACGATCCGGCGCACCACGCAGTCCAGCGCCCGGCTCGTGCCGTCGAACGTCGCCACCAGCGCGCCCGACGTCCCCGGCCGGAACCACCGCGCCAGTACCTCCCCGTTCGCCACGAACGAGGTCTTCACCTCCAGGTGCACGACCACGACCCGCTCGCGCTCGTCGTACCGCACGAAGCGCCCCCAGCGCCCGATCGGCTGCACCGTCCGCACCTCGGCATCCCGCCCGTACGGCAGGTCCGGCAGCTCCAGCCACGACGCATACGTCGCGCTCTGGATGTCATGCCCGGCGAAGGAGACGAGCGCGATAGTCATCCGACCGCCCGATCCTGCAGCCGCAACAGCGACTCCGCGTCGACGTGGTCCGTCTGTACGTTGACCTCGCCGTAGTTCACAAAGCCCCCGTACTGACCGCTATTCGGCCCCGTCTGGGTGTACCCGCCGTCATACGGGCGCATCCCGACGGTCACCGGGATCTGCGGGGCCTCCAGCCCCACGGACTCGTTGCCCAGCCGGATCGCCTCCTCGACTCCCACGCCCATGTCGATCAGCGTCGAGGTGACACCGAAGGCGTCCATCCGCTGCCGCCGGGCCTCCTCTTCGCGCTGCTTCGCCAGCGCCTCCTCGGCCTCCGCGACAGCCTCGATGCTCGACTTGGCCAGCACCATCGCGTCCGCGAGGTCGATCCCCAGCACCTGCCGCAGCTCGTTCGCCTTCTTCGTGACCTCGCGCAGCATCTCCGCCTGCTGCTCCTTGACGATCGCCACCTGCTCCGCCCCGCCCGCGAAGTGGGCCCGCGCGAGCTCCTCCAGGTTGTCCCGCGTGATCGTGGACATCGCAGCGAAGAACTCGCGCGTGGACTCGGCTGCCGCCTTGTCCAGCGCCTCGCGCACATCCGCGCCTCCACCGCCGCCGCCCGACCGCGAGGACCCGCCACCGGCGCGCCTGCTGCCCGTGAACCCGGCCGACAGGGTGTTGATGGCGCTGCGCTCCGCGCCCAGGGCGTCGTCTTCGTTCCACCCGCCGAGGTACGTAATGCGCGGTCCGCGGGCTGCAGCCTCCGGTGTCGCGGCTCCACCCCCACCGCCGCGCCCCGACCGCGCCTCCGCGATCACGCTCGACGGCAGCCCGCCACCGGCGCGCTGGAAGATCGCCTCGAAGAGGTCGTCACCGCGCCGGAACGCGTTGAGGATCCCGCCCGCGTCCTGGACGCGGTCACCAAGCCAGCCCGTGATGCCATCGCGAGGGTCGAGCGCGCTCGCCGCCGTCGCCGCCGTCGTGCTCACGACGACGTTCACGCCGACCGTGACGACGCCGAGGCCAGCCAGTGTCTGCATCGCGCTGACAATGGCTTCGAGGTTTGAGATTCCCTGTTCGAGGAGTTCCGAGTCCAGCAGCTTGTTCAGCGCTTCGGTGCCATCGGCAGCGGCGGGGACCAGCCAGTCACCGATCCGGGACTGGAGGTTCTCGATCGAGGCGTCGAGGCGGGCCTGGCTGCCCGTCAGCTCGTCCGATTCGCGTGCGAAGGCGCCGACCGCCTTCCCGGACTCGGTCATCATGATCTCGTAGGTCGCGAGCGCCTTGTCCTGCGTCGTCAGCTCGGCGGTGGTGTCGGCCAGTCCCATCGCCAACGCCTTCTGCTGGACGTGGGCCGCGTTGATCGTGGGGAGGTAGCGCTGCAGCGCGTCGTACTCACCCCGGAAGGCAGCGGACTGGGCGACGATCACATCGGAGATGTCGGCGTCATGGAACGCGCCATAGTCGGCTGCCAGGTTCACGATGTCCGTGGACATCCCGACGATCTGCTCGCGACCGATCCCGAGCTGGTCGAACATGTTGCCGAAGTCGCCAGCAGCCTCCAGCGACGCACGCCGTGAGAGCCCAATCGAGTTGGCGCTGTGCTGCGCCCACTCCTCGATCGCACCCGACTGCTCCTCGAAGATGGCGGTGACCCGCGCTCGGGCCTGTTCCTCTTGGCGGGCGGACTCGATTGCCTGTCCAGCCTGGTAAAGCGCCGTACCTCCCACCGCCGTCGCGACACCGATAGCCGCGGCATACGCCGCCCACCCTCGGCGGACGTCGGCGATGATGCGCTCCTGGCGCGTGAGCGACGCACCGAACGCGTCGGTCTTGCGCGTCACATCGGCGGTCTCAACGCCCATCCGCGCGAGGTCGCGTTCGGCCTCCTTGACGGCGCGCTGCGCCGATGCGAGCTCACGCTTCAGCTTCTCCGCGTCTCCCGCGATGTCGACGCGGAGCGACCGTCCTCGTCCGCTGGTCATCGTGTAGACTCCCGCCGATGAACCGCACCGGACTGCTGCTGACGTTGGTCGCATGTGCGGCGCTGGTCGCTGCCTGCGCCGAAGCTGGTGCCGGTACGACGGCCGACGAAGAACGCTCGTGGGCACCTCAGACCCTGACGGGCAGCGGCCCGAGTTCGACGGTGGGCTTCTACGTCGGCGCGAGCACGTGGGAGGCCTGCTTCAAGATGTTGTCCTGGGACACGCTCAGCGACGGCAGTGACATCGGGGTGCTCTACGCGACGGTCCGCGATGAGGACGGTCAGAGCCGAGTGGCGAGCCTCGCGGGCGACGCCGAGCGCGCCGCTACCCGCGAAGGATGTACGGTCGTGCGCAGCGACCCGGGCCGCTACTACTTCGACATCAACACCGGGCCCAACATGCGCTGGCAGGTGACCGCCTCGCCCTAGCGTCATCGTGCGATCCGATCCGGGAACGCGCGCGCCGAGATCTCGAGGATGCGGTCGCCCAGGTCGTCGACCATGTCCGGGATCTCCTCGCGCAGGGTCGGGTAGAAGATGCGCCCCGCGCTGCCCATGCCCCGCGGGCCGCGGCCCGTCCAGGGAAAGAACTGCTTCCGTCGGTTCGACCCGAACTCCAGCCCGAACGGCACCACCCACCCGCTCTGGCCGG
>JALOAM010000250.1 GCA_023228765.1 Dehalococcoidia bacterium | reverse complement strand
GCAGCACTGCCCGGTCGCCCGCACGCTTGACGTGGTCGGCGACCGCTGGACGATGCTCGTCCTGCGGGACCTGTCCTTCGGGCGCCGGCGCTTCTCCGCGCTCCTCGAGTCCCTCCGCGGGATCTCCGCGAACCGGCTCTCGGCACGCCTCAAGCAGCTGGAGGAGCACGGCATGGTCGAGCGCGCCTTCTACAGCGACCACCCGCCGAGGGCGGAGTACCGCCTCACGGATAAGGGCCGCGCCTTTGTCCCCGTGTTGGTCGCGATGCGCGCGTACGGCGAGGTGTGGGAGCCGCTGGCGGGCGTCGCGTCCGGAGCAGCGGAGCAGCTCTAGCGAGATTTCGTCCGATACAAGGGAGGCAGTCCCCCACCCCAACCCTCCCCCATGGGGGGATAGGGCCGCCTTAGATCCTTGCCCCCTTGGCAACACATGCACCTTGTATGTATCTATCATGCCGGTAATAACGCCGAGGCTCCCACGGGGAATGGGACGCCATCGCAGCGACGCCGTACCTCGCGGCAGAGGGGGCTCCATGGTCGCCGAGAAGGCCACGCATGACATCAACCTGCACAACGTCAACCTGTTCCTGCACGACGAGTTCCACGAGGCGTTCCGCGTCCTGAGGCAGGAGGCGCCGGTCCACTGGAACCCGGGCTCCGCGCGTGCCAACGGGTTCTGGTCGATGACGAAGTACGAGGACATCCTCACGATCTCCCGGAACCCGGAGATCTTCATCTCCTCGAAGGGCATCGGCGGCTCCGGCGAGCGTGAGCCCGACGAGGTGGACCAGGCGCGCGAGGCAGCGCGGCCGCGTGGCGAGGGTGCCTCCTCGATCATCACGATGGACCCGCCGCGGCACGTGAAGATGCGACGGCTGGTGAACAAGGGCTTCACACCGCGCGCCGTGAACGCGATGGAGCCGAAGATCCGGGAGATGACCCGCGCCATCCTCGACGAGGTCGGCGACCGCAAGGAGGGCGACTTCGTCCTCGAGGTGTCGAGCCGCCTCCCGCTGGCCGTGATCTGCGGGCTGATGGGGCTGCCGCGTGAGTCCTGGGACCTGATGTTCGACCTCACGAACGCCGCCCTCGGCGCTGGGGACCCGGAGTACCAGCAGGCGCAGACCGGCGCGTCCGGCCACATCAACAATGCGAAGGAGACGGCCCGCCGCGGCAACCTGCGGATGGCCGAGTACTTCCGTGAGGTGATGGTCTCACGCCGCGTGGAGCCGCAGGACGACCTGATCTCACTCCTGCTGGAGTCCGAGGTGGACGGCGAGAAGCTGACCGAGGGCGAGATCCTCGCGTTCTGTAACCTCCTCGTCGTCGCGGGCAATGAGACCACGCGCAACGCGATCTCCGGCGGCATGGTCGTGCTGGACCGGAACCCGGAGGAGCGAGCGAAGCTCCAGTCGGACGTGCCGCGGTACATCGACTCTGCTGTCGAGGAGATGCTGCGCTGGACCTCGCCCCTGCATCACATGACGCGGGAGGCGACCGAGGACTTCGAGGTCCGCGGCCAGCACATCAGCCCCGGCGAGAAGGTCATCATGTGGTACCCCTCCGCCAACCGGGACGAGGACGTCTTCGAGGACCCGTATCGCTTCGACATCGAGCGGACGCCGAATGACCACCTGGCCTTCGGCATCGGCGAGCACTTCTGCCTCGGCGCCGGGTTCGCCCGCAAGGAGGTGAAGGTGATGTTCGAGGAGCTGTTCGACCGCTACCCGGACATCAAGGTGACGGGCGAGCCGGACCGGCTCCGCTCCTCCTTCATCAACGGCGTGAAGCACCTCACGGTGCAGTACCAGTAGGCACGCGCCGCGAGAGGGGAGGCGTCATGCCTCGCGAGGTACGAGTCGACGAGCTGACCTGCGAGCTCCACGGGAAGTGCGTGGAGAGTGCGCCGCAGGTGTTCCGGCTGGACGACAGCGACGACTGGTCGCAGGTGCTCCTGCATCCAGTCCCCGACGACCTGTACGAGGACGTCGAACGCGCCATCCTCACCTGCCCCCGCCAGGCGATCGCCTGGGCCGACGAGCAGGCCACGTAGGGCAGCGGCCGCACCGATCCGCTGCCCGCGGAGAGCCCTCGCCACCAATCCGTTGGGAGGAGTGGCGGGGGCTCTCCGTTTTCCCGGCAGGCTGGAGGAGCCCAGCCCCGATTGCCCCCGCCCCACAGGCACGGCATCCGCTACGTTGTCCCGCGTGGGGACGAGGTGACGAGGACCGTGCGATGAGCGCAAGGTTGCGCCGTGCCTGGCAGCAGCAGCGGATCGCGCTCATCCTTGCGGCGATCCTCGGGCTGCTCGTCGTCGGGTTCCTCGGGTTTGGTTGGTACGTCTCCGGCAGCATCCACAACGGGGCGCTCGAGGTGCGACACGGCGAGCCCGAGTTCCACCTCGAGGTCGTCGCTGTCTCTGACACCGAGGTCACGCTCCGCGGCGACGACTCCAACCTCGAACGGCGTGGCCTCTGGGGCCTCGAGTGGCGCGACGAGGATGGCGACGCCACCGGATACGCCCAGGTCGGCGAGGTCATCGAGGTGGCCGGAGACGGCCTCGTCCGTCGCGCGCTCGTCCCCGACTCGCCCGCCCCGCCCGAGGGCGTCTCGGCCCGCCTCGATAACTTCGCGTTTCCCGGTGACCCCTCGACGCTCGGCCTCGACTTCCAGGAGGTCACGTTCCCGGCCGAGGACGGCGACATGCCGGCCTGGTACGTCCCCGGCGACGGCACGACGTGGGCGATCCTCACGCACGGGAAGGGCGCGGACCGCCGCGAGGCGCTGCGCATCCTCCCCACGCTCGCGGAGCGCGGTCTGCCCGCGCTGGTCGTGACCTATCGCAACGACGTGGAAGCGCCGTCCGAGATCAGCCAGTACGCCTACGGAGCGACCGAGTGGCAGGACCTCGACGCCGCGGTCCGCTTCGCGCGCTCGCAGGGGGCGGAGCGCATCGTGCTGGTCGGCTACAGCATGGGCGGCGGCATCACGATGGGATTCCTCGAACGGTCGGAGGACACCGGCCTCGTCGTCGCAGCCATCCTCGACGCGCCGATGCTGGACCTCCGCACGATCGCGCGCGACGAGTTGACCGCCGCGGGCGTCCCCGGCCTCACGCAGTGGTGGCCGCTCTGGCTCACCGCGCAACGCTTCGACCTCGACTGGGCGCGCACCGACTACCTCCCGCCCCGCGGGCCGCTCGAGGTCCCCGTGCTCCTGTTCCACGGCACCGCAGACGACGTGATCTCCGTCGACCTGAGCGACGAGTTCGCGCGCCTCTACCCGGACCAGGTCGAGTACCACCGCATCGAAGGCGCCCACCACGTCGGCGCGTGGAACCTCGACCCCGCCGGCTACGCCGAGGCCGTCGGCGCCTTCCTCGACCGCGTGCTCGCGGAGCCGTGACCGCCGAGGGCACCGTCCCCCTCCGACCCGACTCTGACCCCCTCGCCCGCGAAGCGGGAGAGGGTGGGGGTGAGGGTCTGCTCCGATCGGCGTGCTCGATGGAAGGAGCCCTCACCCCGGCACCTCTCCCGA
>JALOAM010000040.1 GCA_023228765.1 Dehalococcoidia bacterium | reverse complement strand
AGGGCGGTGCCGCCGTAGGAGACGAAGGGCAGCGGGATGCCGGTCAGGGGCATCATCCGCAGGATGCCGCCCACGTTGATCAGCATCTGGAACGCGATCCAGGCGAACACGCCCATCGCGATCAGCGATCCGAACTGCGTGTCGGACCGCCTCGCGATGTTGATGATCCGCACCAGCAGCACGACGAAGAGCAGCATCACCACGCTGACGCCGATGTACCCCAGCTCCTCGCCGATGATCGCGAGCACGCCGTCCGTGTGGGAGCCGGGGACATAGAAGAACTTCTGTCGCGAGACGCCCAGCCCGAGGCCGGTGAACCCGCCCGATCCGAACGCCACCAGCAGCTGGATGGCGTGGAACCCCACGCCGGTCGGGTCCGACTCGGCGTCGAGGAACGCCGTGATGCGGTCCATCCGGTAGCCCTGCATCAGCGTGAAGATGAGCGCGCCGAAGAGGCCCGTGGCCAGCAGCACCAGGACGTGGAACAGCCGCGCCCCGGCGACGAAGAACAGCGTGCCGGTGATCGCCGCGACCATGATCGCGGTGCCGAGGTCCGGCTGCGCCATGATCAACGCACCGACCAGGCCGACCATCCCCACGAACGGGTACACCCCGAGCGACAGGTCATGGATGACGTCGCCCTTCGCGGAGAGCCAGGCCGCCATGTAGATGAGCACGGCGAGCTTCGCGAGCTCGGAGGGCTGTAGCGGCGGCACGCCCGGGCCCAGCGAGACCCAGGACTTCGCCCCGTTCTGCTCCACGCCGACCACCAGGACAGCCATGAGCCCCACGAGGGCAACCAGCATGAGCAGCGGACTCAGTCCGCGCAGCAGGTGATACGGGAACCGCATCGCCACGAACATCAGCACGATGCCCACGACCATGAAGAGGCCCTGGCGCTTCACGAAGTAGTTGGGGTCCTCGAACTGCGCCTCGCCGAGGGCGTACGAGGACGAGTACACGGCGATCAGCCCGATCACCGCGATCACCAGGACGGTCGTCAGCAGCAGGTAGTCCGGCGCGTGCGCCCGACGCCGGGCGGCACTCGACGACCCCTGAGAGGTCGACCGGGAAGCGGCCTGGCGCGTCATCGCGGAGGCGGGACGGCTCATCGGAGCGCCTCCACCGCCGCGCGGAACGCCGCGCCCCGGATCTCGAAGTTGCGGTACTGGTCGAAGGAGGTCGCGGCCGGCGAGAACAGCACGACGTCGCCGGACTGCGCGAGGCGGTGCGCGGCGCGCACAGCCTCCTCGACGGTCTCGACTTCCTCGACGTTCCCCATGCCCGTGGCGAGGCCTGCCTCGCGCACCGCGCGGGCGTACATGTCGCCGGACTCGCCGAACGTGACCACGGCCCGGCAGCGCGAGGCGCACTCGCGCGCCATCTCCTCGACCGGCAGTTGCTTGTCCCGCCCGCCGAGGAGCAGGACCACGGGTTCGGTGAACGACCGCAGCCCCGCGAGCGTGCGCTCCGGGGCGGTCGCGATGGAGTCGTTGACGTACGTGACGCCCTCGATCGTGGCAACGGGTTCGAGGCGGTGCGGGACGCCCGTGAATTCGCGCGCGGTGCTGCGCGCCGCGTCCAGCGAGACGCCGATCTGCGTCGCCACGGCGACGGCGGAGAGGTAGTTCTCCACGTTGTGGTCGCCGCGAAGCGCGAGCTCGTGGCGGTCGATGACTGCCGTCGAGGCGCCGGCGCTCACCTGGACGACCGTGTCGCCCTCGAGCATCACGCCGTCGCCCGACAGCGCGCCTCGCATCGATGTGCCGAGGATGCGCGCCGGGGTGGCGTCCGCGAAGCCGCGTGCGACCTCGTTGTCCTGGTTGAGGACGGCGATGTCCTCGGCGCCCTGGAACTCCACGATCCGCCGCTTGAGCGCGACGTAGTCCTCCCACGAGAACCGATCGAGGTGGTTCGGGGTCACGTTGGTGACGCAGGCGAGGTGCGGGCTGACCTGCACGCGGTCCAGCTGCGTGTGGGACATCTCCACGACGACGCGCGTGTCCGCCTCGATCTGCGGGAGCAGCGAGAGCAGACCAATGCCGATGTTGCCGCCCATCACGTGCGGGACGCCCTCGTCCTCCAGCATGGAGGCGACCAGCGCCGTCGTGGTCGTCTTGCCGGCGGAGCCGGTGATGCCGGTGACCGGGGCAGGGCAGCGCTGCATGAACAGCTCGAGCATGGTGGACACGGGGATGCCAGCCTCGGCCGCTGCGGCGACCGCGGGGTTGTCAGAGGGCACCCCTTGCGAGACCAGCACCACGTCCGCGTTCCTCGCATCCTCCGGCCGGTTCGCGCCCAGCGAGAGCCGGGCGTCGCACTCCGCGATGGCGTCCAGCGCCTCGCGCAGTTCGTCCTCGCTCCGACGGTCGGACACGGTCACGCGAGCGCCCTCGGCGGACGCGAAGCGCACGAGGTCAATGCCCTCGATGCCGAGCCCGATCACTGTCACACGCGCTCCCGCCAGGTTCTGCATATGTGTCATAGCGGGTAAGCCGAATTTATCAACACGGTATAGCACACCCGCCGAGCCACTGACAGCACCTCGGAGGCCTCGGCGGCGCGTGAATCCGTCATACCGACTCGTTCCTGCCTCATACGGACAGCGCCAGCGCCACGCCGACCATCGCGGCGGCGATCCCCACGAGGTACAGGCGCATCACCACCTGCGGCTCGGACCAGCCGATGAGCTCCAGGTGGTGGTGCAGGGGGGCCTTCCGGAACAGGCGGCGCCCGCCGGTGACCTTGAAGTACGCGACCTGGAGGATGTCCGAGGTGGCCTCCGCCACGAACACCGCGCCGATGACCGGCAGCAGCAGCCAGTGGCCCGTCATCAGCCCCACCGTCGCGAGGGCGGCTCCGAGCGGGAGGGCGCCTGTGTCGCCCATGAAGACGGATGCCGGGTGCGCGTTGAACCAGAGGAACCCGAGGAGCGCGCCCACCACGGTGAAGCAGAACACCGCGAGGAAGTCCTGTCCCTGCCCGAAGGCGATCACCCCGTACGCGCCGAAGGCGAACGCGGCGAGCCCGCCCAGGAGTCCGTCCAGCCCGTCCGTGACCGCGACCGCCGTGGTGCCTGCGAACACGACCATGAAGGCGATCGCGATGTAGACATAACCGAGCTCGAACTGGCCGGCCCACGGGATGTTGATGCTCTGGGCGTCCAGGCCCCAGTACATGCTCCCGGCGACTACCGCGGAGAGCAGGGCGATGAGGACGAACTTCACCCGCCACGAGAGCCCTCGGTACGGCCCGCCGACGAGCGAGCCGAGGTCGTCCCAGAACCCGACGAGGGTCATCGAGACGACGACCATGGTCGGCAGCAGGATCGAGCGGCGCTCGAAGACGAGCTCGCCGTTGCGCCACTCGAAGAGGTTCGTGAGCACGGTGACGATGGCGACCGTCGCCCAGATGAACGCGCCGCCCATGGTGGGCGTGCCCGCCTTGATCATGTGGCTGGAGGGCTGGTCCTCCGAGATCGCCTTGCCGAGCTTCTTGGTGCGCAGCCACGACACCGTCGGCCGCCCGAGCGCGAGCGCGAGGAGGAACGCACCGCCACCGGAGAGCAGCGCTTCGATCATCGAGCGTCCCCATCCTTCGTCCCGGAAGACTCGGCGGCGTCTGCCTCGAACGCCGCGACCACGGCGTCCAGCCCGAGGGCATGCGAGCCCTTGATGAGGACGGCGTCGCCCGGGCGGACGAGCGCCTGCAGCAGGGCGGCGGCCTCCTCGCGGGAGGAGGCGTGGTGCACCTCGCCGTGGCCGGTGCGCTGCGCGGTCTCGCCCAGGTGGCGCGCGTGCTCGCCGAGGGTCACCAGTGCGTCGAGGACCTCGCCGGCGCGTTCGCCCACCCGTTCGTGCTCGTAGCGGGCCGCCTGCCCGAGCTCGAGCATGTCGCCGAGCAGGGCGATGTGGCGTCCGGGCATCTCGTCCAGCAGGTCCAGCGCCGCCAGCATGGAGGCCGGCTGGGCGTTGTAGGTGTCGTCCACGATGCGCGTGCCGTCCGGCAGCGCGATCACGCGCATCCGTGTCGGCACGTCGAGCGACTCGATGCCGTCAGTGACCGCGCGTAGCGACATGCCGTCCGCGAGGCCCGCCGCGGCGCCCGCGAGCACGTTCGAGACGAGGTGGGCGCCCGGCAGGCGGACGTGCAGCCGGCGCGACTCGCCCTGGAACTCCAGGGTGAAGCGGAAGCCCTCGGCTCCCAGCGACTGGAGGTCAGCGCCGCGCACGTCGGCGCCAGATCCGAGTCCGAACCAGACCACGCGCGCCCTCGTGTGGGGCGCCATCGCCTTCACCAGCGGATCGTCCGCGTTCAGCACGGCGACGCCGTCCGAGGGCAGCGCCTCCGGCAGCTCACGCTTCGCGGCGGCGATCGCCTCCATCGAGCCGGCTCGCTCGAGGTGGGTGGGGCCCACGTTCAGGACGATGCCGGTGCGCGGCTGCGCCCAGCGGCAGAGCGTGGCGATCTCGCCGCGCGTGTACATGCCCATCTCGATCACCGCGCGTTCCGTCTCGGGGCGCAGTTCGAGCAGGCAGAGCGGGACGGAGATCTCGTTGTTGTAGTTCAGGGGGTTCGCCTGCACGCGGGACGCCCGCCCGAGGATCGCGGCCGTGATCGCCTTCGTCGTCGTCTTGCCGACCGACCCGGTGATCCCCACGACCTCCAGCGGCAGCACCGCCCGCCATGCTGCCCCCAGCTCCTGGAGCGCGGCCAGCGTGTCGTCCACGAGGAAGACCGCGACGTCCTCGGCTTCGGCGAGCGCGGCGACCTCGGGCAGCCCGCGGCTCACGAGGACGCCCCGGGCGCCGGCGCGCACGGCGGCGGCGGCGAAGTCGTGTCCGTCCACGCGCTCGCCCTGGAGCGCGACGAAGAGGTCGCCCGGGCCCGCCTGTCGCGAGTCGATCACGGCGCGGGTGAACTCGGGGACGGCGGGACTGTGGACAACTTCGGAGGGCGCAGGACGCCGCAACCGCGGCCCCAGGGCCGCGGTGATGAAGTCGGTGTCCAGTCGAGGTGCAGGCGCGCTCATGGCTGCGCCACCATGGGCTTCGAGGGTGGGATCCGAAGGTACGCCATGATCTGCGGGGCCAGGTCCGCGAAGACCGGCGCCGCCACCTGCCCGCCGAGGTTGAGGCCGCCGCTGGGCTGGTCGATCTTCACGAGCACGGAGATCGCGGGGTCGTCGTAGGGGATGAACCCGGCGAACGAGGCGATCGTGGAGTCGATGTCGTACCCGGTGGGGATCGAGACCAGCGTGGTCCCGGTCTTGCCGGCGACCTCGTAGCCCGGCACCTGCGCGCCGTGGCCCCACTCCTGGCCCTCGACCACGTCGTGCATCAGGTCGTACGTCGTGCGGGCGGCCTCCTCGGAGATGACGCGGCGCACCTCCACCGGCTCGTAGGTGCGGACGTCCTCCGGCGTGACGACCTTGGAGACGATGTAGGGGCGCATGAGGATGCCGCCGTTGGCGATGGAGTTGACGGCGGTCAGCATCTGCAGCGGCGTCACCGCGAGACCCTGGCCGTACGAGTTCGTCGCGAGGTCCACCGGGTACCAGTCCGGATCGGCCGGCGTGCGGTAGGTGCCCTCGGCCTCCCCGGAGAGCCCGACGTGCGTCGACTCACCGAGGCCGAACTTGCCGAGGTAGTCGTAGAACTTGTCGGCGCCGATCATCTCGGCCAGCCACACCGCCCCGGTGTTGAGGGACTGCTGGAGGTACTCACGCACGGAGACGATGCCGTGCGCCATCAGGTCCCAGTTCCGGATCGTGTACCCGCCTACCTCGACGGCGCCCGTGTCCTCGTAGGAGCTCTCCGGGCCGACCAGGCCGAGGTCGATCGCGACTGCGGTGGTGAGGGTCTTGAGGACGGAGCCGGGCTCGTACAGGTCCGTGACCGCGTGGGTCTTGACCAGCTTGTCCAGGTCCTCGTTGTTCAGGTCGACCTGCGTCAGGTCCACGGCGGGGCTGGACGCCATCGCGAGGATCTCGCCGGTGTGGGGGTTCATCACGATGATCGAGCCGCTGCGCGCGTTGTACTGCGCGAGCGCCTCGGACAGGGTCTGCTCCACGATCGCCTGGATGAACCGGTCGATCGTGAGCTGCACCTCGCCGCCGCTGACCGGCTCCTTCGTCTGCTGGTGGCTGAAGGCGATCGGCCGCCCGAGGGCGTCCCGCTCCATCGTGGTCCAGCCGTCGTGCCCCTGCAGGGTGGTGTTGAAGTCCGACTCCACGCCCCAGAGCCCCTCGCCGTCCCGTCCGATGTAGCCGATGAGCGGCCCGGCGAGGCTGCCCTCCGGGTAGATGCGCTTGGCGGAGGGGATCAGGCGGATGCCCCAGAGGTCGCGCTCCTGCAGCTCCAGTCCGGTGGCGTAGTCCATCTGGCGCTGCACCAGCACGTCGCCCGCGTCGGCGTCCGTGCCCATGTCGAACAGCTCGCCCGGGTTCATGCCCATGAAGTCGGCGAACGCACTCGCGGAGGCCAGCGCCTTCTCGCGGTCGCGCCACAGGAAGCGGTCGATGTAGACATCCCAGGTGTCCACGGACGTGGCGAGGGGATACCCGGTCGCGTCGAGGATGGCGCCGCGTGGCCCGGGGAGCGTCGCCGCGCCCTGGCGCGTGACGGCCGCCTGCTCCAGGTAGTCCTCGTGGTTCAGGATCTGCACCTGGTAGAGGCGCACCATGACCGCCGCGATCGAGGCGAGCACGAGGATCGTGAGCGTCCAGTGACGCCACGTGAGCTGATCGGTGCGCTTCCTCGTCACATCCGGCCCGATCTCTGGCGGTCATGTCCCGGCGGATCCGTCCGTCCGGGCCTCGATGGGTGCTGATGCGCGACTGATCGCGCGGGCGCTAGTGGCGTCCCATTCCTGCTGCTGTTCCTCCCGAAACCCGGCCCTACTGGAACCCGGGGAGGGAGCCGATGAACTCCTCCCACCACGTCGGTTCGGGCGGGGTCTCCTGCTCGGGGATCTCGACGTAGCGGCGGGGTAGCGGCACCACTTCCGGCGCCGGCGTGTCCACGGTGATCGAGAGGTCGTCGACGGGCGGGACCATGCCCAGGCGTGACTCCGCCTGCTCCCGCAGGTGTTCGAGGTTGGAGGACTCCGCGACCTGCGCCTCCAGCAGCCGGATCTCGGCGTCGAGCGACTCGCGCTCCGTCTGCAGGGCGCGGAGCTGGTAGCCGACCTCCGCGACGCGGCTCGTCTGGAGCACCTGGAAGATGCCCGCCGTGGCCACCGTGAGCATCGCGACCGCCACGATCATGGTGTTGGAGATGCGCCGTCGCGCCACGCCCCAGCCACTCGGGAGGGCGCGCGCGCGCTCCGAGGGCCGAGCGACGCCCGTGGAGGCGCCGTTCACGCCCGGCGTGACTCGGCCGGTAGCGCGCCCCGCGACACGGTCCGTGACGCGGTCGGCGATACCGACGGTGGACTGCGCTCCCGGGATGCGAGGGCGCAGCGGCCCGCGGCCGGCTCCAGGTACTGCGGCCATCAGGCGGCCTCCCCGACCGGTGCGAGGCGCTCCGCCACGCGGAGGCGGGCGGAGCGGGCGCGCGGGTTCGCGTTCACTTCGTCGAGGGTGGGACGCAGCGGCCGTCGGGTGACCTCGCGCAGCGTCGCGCGGTGGTCACAGGTGCAGACGGGCTGCTGCGGCGGGCAGATGCAGTCCTTCGCATGCAGGCGGAAGAACTCCTTCACGCGCCGGTCCTCCAGCGAGTGGAAGGAGATCACGACCAGCCGCCCTCCGGGCGCCTTCAGGAGCTGACGCGCCGCGTCGAGGGCGACATCGAGCTGCTGGAGCTCCTCGTTCACCGCGATCCGCAGAGCCTGGAAGGTCAGCGTGGCGGGGTGGATGTCGCGCGCCCGGCCACGCCCCACCGCCGCCTCGATGGCGGCGACAAGCTCCTTCGTCGTGCGGATCGGGCGGCGCTCCACGATCGCGCGGGCGATCCGGCGGCTGCGCCGCTCCTCGCCGTATTCGTAGATGATCGAGGCGAGCGACGCCTCGTCGGTGCGGTTCACGAGGTCGGCGGCGGAGGTCTCGGCGTCGGGATCCATGCGCATGTCGAGCGGTTCGTCGCGCTGGAAGGAGAACCCGCGCCCGGGCTGCTCCAGCTGCAGGGAGGAGACGCCGACGTCGAACAGGACGCCGTCCACCTCCGTGAAGCCGTGCTCCTCGGCGATCTCCGCGAGGTCGCCGAACGCGCCGCGCGCGATGACGACGGCGTCGCCGTAGGCGCTCAGGCGCTCGGAGGCGACGAGGATGGCGTTCGGGTCGCGGTCGATGGCGAGGAGTCGCCCGGGAGCGCCCTCGGACGTCGCGGCTTCGAGGATCGCGGCGGAGTGGCCGCCGAGCCCGGCGGTCGCATCGACATAACGCCCGCCGGAAGCCACCGCGAGGCCCTCGAGGGCCTCGCGCAGCATCACCGGCTCGTGGCGTGGTGCATACCCGTGAGGGCGACCTGAGTCGCCGCCCTCAGTGGCCGCAGACCACTCGGGATGTCGGGGCGGCAAGGGGGTGGCTGGTGTCATGCACCATCCTCGGCGGCAGCTCTCTCGAGTGCCGCTTGCTCCCCCGCCCAGTCATCAGGATGCCACAATTCGAGGTAATCGCCACAGCCGATGATCAATACTTTTCCACCGAGGTTTGAGCGGTCTCGGATCTGGGGCGGGACCAGGATGCGGCCCTGCTTGTCCAGGTCGACGGCGTAGGCCTCGGGGAGGAAGGCGCGGCGTGTGCGGCGGGCTTCCGGGCTGCGGTTACCGTCCTCGGCGCCCAGCCGGCGCTGGACCTCGGCCTCGAACGTGCCGTTCGTATACATCTCGACCGCGCCCTCGGGTCCGACCCGGAGGACGCCTCCATCGACGAACGCGCGCCGGTAGCGGGCGGGGATAGCTACACGGCCGCGCTCGTCGATGGCGTGCTCGAAGGTGCCGAAGAAGAACACACCCGCCACCTTCGATCACTGATGTGTCGTGGGCGGGGGTTTCTCCCCCATTTCCCCCCACAACGACCCGCAACGTACCACCCAGCGCCCCAGGCATGCAATAGCGCACCCAATCGCTTTTCCGTGACGACCACGTCGAGGGCTGCCGCGCCCCCTCGGGGGGTCCGGAGCGCACAAACGCAGGACGCGCCCCGAAGGGCGCGTCCTGGTGTGAGAGCAAGGCTCGAGGACTACATGGGCCGCACGGGCCCTAGGCGGCAGCGCGCCGCTTCCGGCCGAAGAGGATGAAGCCGCCGATGGCGAGCACGACGGCGATGGCGCCGATGAGCAGCCCGGCCATCATGAGGGTGGACAGACCTTCTCCGCCGACCTCAGAGCGGGCGGTCAATGTCCGAGGCGCGTCCGAGCCGGTCTGAGTCCAGACCAGCGTCCCGTCTTCCTCGACCTCGTCGGCGTTGTGCTCGACGACCTCGCCCGGAAGGTTGAGGCGGGTGGTGATGGTGGTCTGTTGGAGGAACATGGCGGCCATGCCGGCCATGTCCCCGTCCTCTCCGGAGAGTTCGGAGAGGGCGGCCGGATCGATGGCAACGCCCGTCTGCTCGAACACCCAGGTGTCGCCGTCGCGGCGCAGGGTGGGTGTCTGGCCGGCCATCTCGATCATCGATCCCATGTCGTCGTCGTCCGGCATCGCCGCGCGCAGGGCCTCGCCCTTCGCGGCGACGGCGGCGCCGAAGTCGTCCGAGGCGTCCACGTGGACGGTGAAGACGAACCCGACCCCCTCCTCCTCGCTGGAGAAGAACTCGATCTCCCCGTCATCGCCCAGGGCTTCGCGAAGCTGGGCCATCTCCGGTTCTTGCTCCATCTCCTCGATGGAGGGCATCTCCTCGCCGAACGAGGTGGCCAGTTCCGCGGGGATCGCGATCCGCGTGGTCTGGGATCCCGAGCCGTCCGCGTTCACCTCGTAGGTGGTCTCGACGCCGAAACAGGCGGAGAGCAGGAGGATGGCGGGCGCGATGAGCGCCAGGGTGAGACGTCGCTTCACGGAAGACCTCGAGGAGTAAGCGGGGCTGGATGCGCGCCGAGGTTATCAGCGACGCCTTGTTAGGATCGCTCTCCGAGAGAGTCGGCCTCATTACCTCACGGGCGTAGGGGTATCCGCTCCAGCCCAGGGAGTCCCTATGCCGCACACCGCCGCCATCCTCACCGTCTCCGACCTCGGCGCCTCCGGGCAGCGCGAGGACACCGCCGGCCCCGCCGCCGCGCAGGTGCTGGCAAACGCGGGGTTCGAGGTGGTGGAACGCGCGCTGGTGCCGGATGACCAGGTGAAGATCGTGGAGCGGCTGGAGGACTGGGCCGCGTGCGACATCGCCCTCGTAGTGACCTCGGGCGGGACGGGCCTCACCGAGCGCGACCGCACCCCGGAGGCCACGCGGCTGGTCGTCCAGTACGAGGTCCCCGGCATCCCGGAGGCGATGCGCGCCGCGTTCGCGCAGCGTCTGCCCACCTCGATGCTTTCGCGCGGCATCGCCGGCGTCCGTAACCGGACGCTGATCGTGAACCTGCCGGGGAGCGAGACAGCCGTGCGCGAGAACCTGGAGGTCATCCTCCCGGTGCTGCATCACGCCTGCGACCAGGTCCGTGGCGAGACGCCTGAGGTGGCTGCGACGCACGACGAGATCCAGAAGCGCGACGACAACGAGCCGCGCTGAGCCTCACCCTGCGCTTCCGGGGCGCTAACCTCGCGCGATGCGCTTCGACATCCTCACGATCTTCCCCGGCATGTTCGAGGGCCCGCTCTCGGAGTCGATCCTCGGGCGTGCGCGGGAGGCCGGGCACATCTCGGTCCACCTCCACGACCTGCGCGACTGGGCGCACGACCGCCACCGCACCGTGGACGACTACCCTTTCGGGGGCGGCGCCGGGATGGTGATGAAGCCTGAGCCCCTGTTCGAGGCGATCGAGGCGATCACTGCGCAGGACGCCGTCCCCCCGTACCGCGTCTTCCTCACCCCGCAGGGCCGCCGCCTCGATCGTGCGCTCGTCACCGATCTCGCCGGGCACGAGCGCCTCCTGCTGATCTGCGGGCGCTACGAGGGCATCGACGAGCGCGTGCTGGAGCACGCCGTCGATCTCGAGGTCTCCATCGGCGACTTCGTCGTCTCGGGCGGCGAGCTCCCGGCGATGCTGCTCCTTGATGCCGTCGCCCGGCAGGTGCCCGGCGTCCTCGGCTCCGAGGGATCGCTGGAGGAGGAGTCGTTCGACCACGGCCTGCTGGAGTACCCGCAGTACACGCGCCCCGCGGAGTACCGCGGCCTGTCCGTCCCCGAGGTCCTGCTCTCCGGCAACCACGCCGCGATCGAGGCCTGGCGCCGCGTCCAGCGCATCGAGCGCACGTCGGCGCGCCGCCCGGACCTCCTGCCCATCGCCGACCTCACCCCGCAGGAGCGCGCCGCGCTGGAGGGCGACCCCGGCTTCGCGCAGCGCCGCGTCGGCGACACGATCTTCCAGGTCCGCGTCGCCGCCGTCGCGATCCACGAGGGTCGTGTGCTTCTCCACCGCACCGCTGGCGACTCGATCTGGTCGCTTCCGGGGGGCCGCCTCCGCGTCGGCGAACGCGTCGAGGACGCCGTCCGTCGTGAGCTGCGCGAGGAGGCCGGCATGAAGGCGGAGCCGGGCGAGGTCCTCTGGGTGGATGAGGCGTTCGCAGAGTGGCGCTCCGCCATCGACGGCCCCGGCCGCGGCGAAGTCCTCCTCCACCACGAGATCGGCGTCTACGTCGCCGCCACGGTCCCCGAGCGATTCACCCGCCGCGACACCTTCCGCGGCGCCGAGCTCGCCGGCACCCCCGACGAGTTCGCCCTCGAGTTCCGCTGGGTCGCCTCCGCGGACCTCGATGCGCTCGATGTGCGCCCCACGCGGATCGTGCCTGCACTGCGGGGGCAGATGGCGGGGCTGTGAGGCCTCTCGACGCTACGGCGGGCCGTTGCATACACTTTCCCTTCGCGCGCCCGCCTGAGTGGTTGGAGCGCAGCACCTTTCGCATCCAACCCACGGGGGACATGACCATGACCGTAGACCTGCGTGAACTCGCACAGCCCCGCCCGGAGGGCATGAGCGACCTGCCCGAGTTTGGCGCCGGCGACACCGTCCGCGTCATGGCTCGCGTGGTCGAGGGGAACCGCGAGCGGCTGCAGCCCTTCGAGGGCGTGGTCATCCGCGTGAAGAATGGCCCCGCCGGGAACTTCACGGTTCGCCGCATCGCCTCCGGCGTCGGCGTGGAGCGGACGTTCCCGTTCAACAGCCCTCGGCTGGATTCCATCACCGTCACCCGCCGTGGCCGGGTCCGCCGTTCGAGGCTCTACTACCTCCGCGGGCGCACCGGTCGTGCCGCGCGGGTCAAGGAAGCGCGCCGTACACCAAAGGCGTAGCCCTCGCCGTTTGAGGTCAGACGAGAAGCGCCGGGCAATGCCCGGCGCCTCTGTTTGCTGCGTGCGTGCGTTCCTCGGAGCTACGCGCGGCGCATCAGCGACTCGATCGGCTGGAGGCACCTCAACCCGTCGAGGGGGGCACCCTTCGCCATCGCCAGCACCGCAATGCGGCCGAGTCCGCTCATGTCCGTCAGCGTCTCGGCGGCGCGGCGCTCGGCGGCGTAGCGATGGACGTCCTCGTGGGCGCGCTCGCCCGCCGCGCGGAGGGCGTCCGCGAGGCCGAGGACGGAGAGTGCCTCGGCCTGCGTGGTGAGGGGTGCGGACTCGAAGCCCTCCTGCGCGGCGGCGGTGGCGAGGGTGGTGAAGTCGACGTGGTAGGTGAGGTCGGTGCGGCCGGGCTGGCCGAGGGGATCCGGCTGTGGGCTGTGGCCGCGGAACGCCATCAGCGTGCCCTGCGTCCGCCACGAGGCGTAGAGCTCGCGCGCCTCGTAGCCGTAGTCGGTCGTGAGGATGTAGCCGCGCTCGACGCGGGCGGCGAAGCGTTGCATCGCGTCGCGGGCGGCGAGGCCGACCTCGGCAGTCGCGCCCTCGCCGGGGCGGAGGCCGAGGGCGTCGAAGTACGCCGCGATCGCCGCCGTGCTCGTCTCACCGGCTTCGAGGGCGAGACGGCCTCCCTCGCTCGTGACGTAAAGCTCGCGGGGGTCGTCGCCCTCGCGCTCCATGAGGTGGATGGGGAGGGCGTCAAAGAACTCGTTGGAGATGACGATGCCCGTCACCCGCCCGGGGCGGGCGAGCCAGTCCTCGGTCAGGGCGTGCTCCACCTCGTACGCCGGGGGCGCAAAGCCGCGGGCGGCGAGGGTGGCGCGCTGCTGGTCCAGGCGGTGCGGGTGGCCGTCGAGGACGGTGGGGCGGGCTGCCTCGAAGCACTCCGGGGCGCGGGCGCGGAGCCACGTGAGGATGGCGGCCATGAACGCCCCGGAGCCGGCGCCGGGCTCCACGAGCGCGAACTCCTCCGGCCGTCCGAGGCGTTCCCAGCACTCGAGGATCTGGCGCGCCCAGAGGTACCCGAAGATCGGGTGGACCTCCGGGCTGGTCTCGTAGTCGCCGTCCTTGCCCCAGCGGAGGTCCTTCCGGCTGTAGTACCCATGCTCCGGGTGCCCCAGCGCGAGGCCCATGAACTCCGCGAAGGTGATGCGCCCGCCCTCCCGTGCGATCGCGTCGAGGATCACCGGGAGCAGGGGCGTGCTCTCCGCGGCGAGCGCGAACTCGTCGGCCAGGGCGAAGTCGTCGGCCTCCGCGAAGTTGTGGGGGTTGTCGGTCACTTGGGTCCTCAGAGCGCGTTCAGCACGGAGAGCCGGTTGCTGACCACAGCATCCACGTTCCACGACGAGAGTTCGAGCGCACGGTCCACGTCGTCCACGGTCCACGTGCCCACGTACCCGGCGCGCTGGCGGAGGGCGTCGAGGACCTCGCGCGTGCGGAGCAGGCTCTGGCGCACCGTCACGGGTGTCGCCTCGATGCGGCCGTCGTCGACGTCGCGGACGAAGCGCCGGAGCTGCCTCGCGCTGCGGATCGAGTAGGCCACGTTCAGGCCCGGCAACCACTCGCGTAGCCGGTCCGCGATGCGCCATGACTCGCAGGTCACGTGGATGTGCGAGAAGTCGTCCAGCTGGAGGGCCAGCGTCCGCGCGAGGTCTGGTGCGGGGTCGCCGAACCACGACCGTAGGTCGATCACGAACTCCGACTGCCCCTGTACGGCCTCCAGGATCACCTCGAGCGGTACGCGCTCCACCCCGCGGGCGACCCCGTGGTTCCCGAGGAGGAACCGGCCGATCGGCCGCTCGTGATGGGCGAAGAGCCTCCCGTTCATCACCCAGATGTCCGCCTCGATCGCGTCCACGGAGGGGTGACTGCTCAGGTGCAGGAGGTCGTGGAAGTTCCCCGCGCGGTGGAGGATGCGGACCGGAGGCATGAGGTCAGGCTACAGCGTCCCGGGAGCGCTCGACGGGGTGCGTGCCTCGGCGGTGACCGCGACGAGCCGGGCCCTATCCGCCGATGCCGAGCACCTGCACGAAGACGGAGCGCGGGCGGGCGTGGTCCAGCTCGACCAGGAAGACGCTCTGCCACTCCCCGATGTGCGCGGCACCCGCGTGTACGGGGAGGGTCTCACTGGCGCCGAGGAACATGTGCTGGCAGTGCGCATGGCCGTTCGCGCACTCACGGTCCGTCATGTTGTGCGTGCGGATCGAGAAGTCGTTGTGCTCGTAATAGTCGCCGGCGGGGGCGAGGCGAGAGAGCACTCGGGCCATGTCGTTCAGGAGTAGCGGCTCGTGCTCGTTCAGGACCACCGCGGCGGTGGTGTGGTTGGACATCACGACCGCCTGGCCGAACTGCACCCCGGACCGTGCGATCACGTTCTGCACGTCTGCCGTGATGTCGATGAACTCCAGCGCGTGCTGCGTCTCGTACTCGATCGTCTCTGCGTACGCGACGAACGAGGATGCCGGCGTCACCGCCGAGTGCAGCGGGCGGACGTTCGAACGCGAAACGCTGTCGACCATGAGGCGTCTTTCGAGCGGCAGGATCAGAGCGACCGGGCGAGCATCGAGCGTACCAGCGGCCCTCCTGCCGGGCCAGAACGAGCCGGTCAGGTGGAACGAAGCAGGGGAGGTCTACCCTCCGCCGACGCCGGTGGAGCCGTGCCCTCCGGCGCCGCGATCGGTGTCGTCCAGGGTGGAGACCTCGGTCCACTCGACGGGGGCGAGGCGGGTGACGACGAGCTGGGCGACGCGGTCGCCGTCGCGGACGGTGAAGGGGGCTGCTTCCGGGAGGCAGTACAGGGTCACCATCAGCTCGCCGCGATAGTCCGCGTCGATCGTGCCGAAGGTGGCCATGACGCCCCTGGAGGAGAGGCCGGAGCGCGGGCGGATCTGGACGTCGGCGTCCGCGGGGGCCGCGATCGCGATGCCGCACGGGACACGCACGGGCATGGTCCCCACCTCGATCGGTGCGTCGATGCACGCGTGGAGGTCGTATCCGGAGGCCAGCGAGGTCTGACGCGTGGGGATGCGCGCGCCTTCAAAGAGGCGGCGGAACTGGATGGGGATGGGGCGCTGGCTCATCCGCGACAGCCTAGTGACGCGTTCGCCATCTGTACCGTGATCGTCCACCGACTTACGCACAAACCAACGACCCACCTCTCGGCGGGTCGTTGGTGTTGGTGACATTCGCCCAAGATCGGGCCGAGATTCAGGCGGTCGCCTTCTGGAGGCCCTTGCCCTTCTTCGGGGTCAGGATCTCGACGGGGTAGACCTTCTTCTTGAGCATCTCCCGCGGCGGGTCGATGTAGATGGCGGACCAGCCACAGGACTGCTCGCAGAGGCGGCAGCCGACACACTTCTTGGGGTCGACGGTCGCCATGCCGTAATAGTCGTGGTGGTTCGGCGCGTCCTGCAGGGACAGCGCTTCGAACGGGCAGATGTTGATGCACAGCTCACAGCCGGAGCCGATGCAGTTCTCCTCCACGATCTTCGCCAGGGGCAGCTCGCGGCGGGGGAACGTGCGGCAGAGGTCCCCGAACTCGTCGAGGATCGCCTCGGGCGGGCAGACCGCGCCGCAGGCACCGCAGTCGATGCAGACCTCGGCGTCGATGACGTGGAGTTCGTTGCGGAGACCGGAGATCGCCTCGACCGGGCACTTCTTCACGCAGGCCGTACAGCCGATACAGGTCTCAATGATCTTGTAGGCCAAAGCAGCACCTTCCGGTGGATTGGGTCCGCCAGGCACGTTACGCCGAACGGCCCGGACGCGCTACGCGCAACCGTAACACTGGCGAGGATGAGCATCAAGAATCGAGAAGTCGTCTACACCGTATCAGACCGCCGAGACAGGACCCCCGCGCGCCCTCGGCGTGGCTACGCGGCGAAGCACGCCACGAGCTGGTTCACGTCCACGGGCCGGTCGAGGAGTTCCACGTTCGCCGCGAGGGCGTCCTGTCCCCGCATCGAGCGTTCCGGGATCAGCAGGATGCGGGCGGTCGGCGCGGCCTCGCGGAGGCGGGCGGCGAAGCGGGCTTCCCCGGCGCCGGGGCCACCGGCGACAACCACGTCGTACCGCGCCCGCCGCAGCCAGTGGAGCGCAGGCTCCGCCTCCACGCCGAGGTCCACGCTCAGGCCCATCTCCTGGAGGATGAGCGTGGTCGCGACGGCCGCGCGCGTGTCCGTCATGATCACCAGCGCTGACCTCGTGGCGGTGTGCTGGCTGCGTGGTACGGGCGCGAACCAGCTCTCGAATCCGGTCATGTCTGACGCCTCCGCGATGATTGTCGGCGCGGCCGAGGACGCTCCGCAGGCTGTGCCAGTTCCCCGCCAGGGCCGCTGGTAGACTGGCGTCATGACCCTTCCCGGGAGCGTGAACGACGGGTTCCGAGCGCTTCGGCGCCACGGAGTGCGCGTACACCTCGGACGGCTCGCGGACGCGCCGCGCATCGAAGCGGCGGGTGCGCGGGGCGACAGCCCCGATGTCCGCGTGCTCCGCCTCCGCGGCGTTGTGTGCGCGGTCTGCGCAAGCCGGACGGAAGCCGCGTTGCGCTCCGTCTCGGGCGTCGAGGTGGCATCGGTCGACCTCGAAGGGTTGCAAGCAACGGTGCGCTTCTCCCCCGGCGCACGAGTGGACGTGGCCGCGCTGCAACAGGCCGTCGAGGGCGTCGTCCTCGGGATGGGCCTCCGTCGATGGCTGGAGCGTGCCGTGTCGCGCGTCCGTCCTCGAGCGGCCGCGCATGGAGTGATCGAGGGAGCGGGGAGGTCAGGATGACAGCGAACTTCCAGGTCGGCGGGCATGTGTCCGCGGCAGGCGGCCTCTACCGCGCGATCGAGCGCGCCGTGGAGAAGGAGATGGAGACGCTCCAGATCTTCGTCAGCGCGCCTCAGACGTGGCGCGCGACGAAGCACACGGATGCGGACATCGAGAAGTTCCGGCAGGCGCACGCGGAGTCCGGTCTCGGCGAGGTGTGGATCCACAACATCTATCTCGCCAACCTCGCCACGGAGACCGACGAGCAGCTCGAGAAGTCGGTGGGTTCGGTCATCAACGCGATGCAGATCGCGGAGCGCATCGGCGCGGCCGGTGTCGTCCTCCACACCGGCTCGCACAAGGGACAGGGCATCGAGGCAGTCCTCGAGCAGGTCGTCGGGGCGATCAAGCGCATCCTCGACGAAGCGCCCGGCGAGGCGGTCCTCGCCCTGGAGACCATGGCCGGGCAGGGCGGCGCCATCGGGACGTACTTCGAGGAGCTCGGCGCGATCATCGGCGAGGTGAAGTCGCCCCGCCTGAAGACCTGCCTCGATACGGCGCACACGTTCGCTGCGGGCTACGCCATCCACACGCCCGAAGGCCTGGACGAGGCGATGGCGGAGTTCGACCGGCACATCGGCCTCGATCTCCTCGCCGTGGTCCATGCCAACGACTCCAAGATCGCCCTCGGCGGCTTCCGAGACCGTCACGAGAACATCGGCGACGGCCACATCGGCACCGCGGGGTTCGAGGCAATGGCCGCGCACCCGGCGTTCCAGGGCAACGCCTTTGAGCTCGAGGTCCCCGGCATCCCGACGGAGGAGAAGCCCAAGGGCGACGGCCCCGACATCGAGAACGTGCGCCGCCTCAAGGCGATCCGCGACTCCGCCACGCCGGCCGGTGGGAAGAGCACGAAGGCGAAGCAGGCGGCAGCGAAGGCCTGACCTTCGACACCTTCGACCCTCTGACCTGGTGGTGTCCCTCGGTCGCATCGAGGGCCTCGTGGCAGGGTTGGATCACCCAGTCCTCGAAGTACGCAGACAAGACGAGAGCGGGCCTTGCGGCCCGCTCTCTCACCAACATCTGCCGTGCGGCGGGGGTACTGATTCTCGACAGATGCGGCTTCAGTACGACTACGGAGCCCCTCCCCCAATTGCGTGGGGCCTCGCGGGAAAGTCCTGGTTACGAGGAGGCCGCGGCCTCCGCCTCCTCCGAGAAGAGGTAGTGGTAGAGCATCGCGGCGAGGACACCGCCGATGATGGGGCCGATCCACCAGACGAGCTGGTCGTCCCATGTGCCCGTCATCAGTGCCGGCCCCAGCGCCCTCGCCGGGTTCATCGCCGCACCGGTCAGCGGACCGGCCGCGAGGATGTCCATCGTGATGATCATGCCGATGGCCCAGCCGCCCAGGTTGGCGCTCCGGCGGTCCACCGCCGTACCGAACACCACCAGGACGAGGAAGAACGTGAGGATCGCCTCGATCCCGACGCCCTTGCCGAAGTCGATGCCGGGGCCGAGGGCCGGCGTACCGAGGTTCGCGGCTTCCCGCAGCCCCTCCGGGAAGAGCAACACCAGCGCGACGCTGGCGAGGATGCCCCCGACGAGCTGCGCCAGCACATAACCGACCGCGAGCGGGCTGCTGATCCGGCGAGTCACCCAGAAGCCGGCGGTGACGGCCGGGTTGAAGTGCCCACCGGATATGTGTCCCAGCGCCGAGATGAGCAGGCCGATGGCAAGCCCATGCGCCAGCGCGATCTCGACCAGTCCGATATTGGCGTTGCCCGCGGCGAGGACGATCGAGCCCGCGCCCGCGAAGACGAGGGCAAACACGCCGATGGCCTCGGCGACCAGCTTCCGCGGGTCCAGTGCTTCGTCCACGGTATTCCCCCACGCCCGTCGAGGTGGACCAGATGTCCTGCGCCTCGACAACGGGGACTGTACCGAGGAACTACCAAGCCGTCAACACGCTTGAACAATTAAAAATTTCCACAATCCTCTCCTCGCATGTCGCTCTCATTCGATCAGCGCCGGAAGAACGTGCCGCGACCCTCTGCTACCGTCCGGAACGTGCGCGCGAACTCCCCACGCCTCCGCCGGCTCCTACTGGCCGTCTCTGGACTCGTCGCCCTGGCCGCGGCCGCTTGCAGCGGCGGTGGCGAAGGCGACGAGAGCATCCGCATCTCCTCCGTCGACGCCGCCAGCTCGACGGCGCTCGCCACCACCACGCCGACACCGACGCCCACCCCGACCCCGCTGCCGGTCCCGGCGAAGCCGGAGAACGCCTTCGCGGGCGGCCGCCTCGTGGAGGCCTACCTCGCCGAGGGCGAACCGGACATCGAGGGCTGCCTCCCGGAGGTCGTGACGGAGTGGGGCATGGCCCCCGAGGTGGACGGCGTGCGCTGCGCCTCGCTGGACCTGGACGGCGATCGCAAGGACGAGTTCGTCTTCCTGATCTCGTACGGCGCGGGCGCCGACGACACGTCGCCGTACGAGGCTGACCTCTGGTTCTTCGAGGACGAGGATGCCGGCTACCGCTTCTTCAACTCCGCCCGCGCCCTGGCGAACGGCATCACCTCCGCCCTCCGTATCCGCAGCGTCGAGGACCTCACGAGCGACGGGCTGCCCGACGTGGTGCTGACGTGGGACGAGTGCGGCGCGAGCACGTGCCTGACGCATGTGACCATCGCCTCTAACCACAACGGCACGCTGGAAGACCTCGCCCCGGAGGACGCGTCCCTGGAGTCGGTGGAGGAGTTCACGATGGAGGGCGGTGCGATCAGCCTCCGTGGCGGCAAGGTCTCCTCGGCGGGTGCCGGGCCGCAGCGCGAGCTGACGAAGACCGTGACCTGGGCCGGATCGCACTTCCGCACGGAGACCGTGGAGGGTGCTCCCACGCACCTCATCCACCTCGTGAACGACGCCGACCGACTCTTTGCCGCCGGCCAGTACGAGGATGCCCGGCTCGCGTACCTCGCCGTGGTGAACGACACCGCGCTGGCGGACTGGAAGGCCGAGATCGGCGAGGCGCCGGGACGGTCCGAGTTGCAGGCGTATTCCACGTTCCGGGCGGGCCTCTCCGCGTACCGACAGGGTGACCTGTTGGATGCCGGGCAACTGCTGGAGCGGACCGCCACCTCGTACGCGCCGACCATGCACGGCCGCGCCGCCCTCGAGTACCTCGTGTCGCTCTCAGGCGGGTCGCCGCCCGAGCTGGCCTGCACCGCCGCCGAGCGCTACCTGGACACCGTGGCGGAGCAGTACAACGCCTTCTGGAACTACGGCACGGAAAACCCTCAGCGCACCGTCACCACGCTCTGCCGCTAGCGACCTGCCGTTAGCGCGCCTCGATGGCCTCGGACGCGCGCGGGGGCGCCTTGGGGTACGCGGCCAGCGCGAGGGCGAGCGCGGCGCATCCGAACAGCACGGCGAACGAGATGAAGGCGGCATTGTACGACCCGGTCTGGTCGTACCAGAGGCCCACGAGGAATGGCCCGGCGGCGTTCATCGCCATCTGGAAGGGCTGGATCGAGCCCTGGATCTTGCCCATGGATCGCCGGCCGAAGTAGTCGGCGTAGACCACCTGGATCAGCGAGACGTTCACGCCGAAGAACGAGCCGTAG
>JALOAM010000249.1 GCA_023228765.1 Dehalococcoidia bacterium | reverse complement strand
CCGCAAGATGCGCATCTTCAACGCGGACGGCAGCGACGGCGAGATGTGCGTGAATGGCATCCGCTGCTTCGTGAAGTTCTGCTTCGACCGCGGCCTGGTGACGAATGCGGACGGGAAGATGGTCGTGGAGACCGGCCCCGGCCCCATGCACTGTACCGCCTTCTTCGGCGAGGACGGGAAGGTCGAGCGCGTCCAGGTGACCGCCGCCGTCCCGGACCTGGACCCGGCTGCCTCGGGCGTCTCGATCGAGCAGCCCGCGCCGATCCTCGACCTGCCGGTGACCACGCAGGATGCGCTCGGCGAGTCCGTGCAGCGCGTCGCGCTGGTGTCGATGGGGAACCCGCACGCCATCCAGTTCATCGACGTGGCGCCGGAGGAGTACCCGCTCCACCGGATCGGCCCGCAGATGGAGCACCACCCGCTCTTCCAGTACCGCACCAACTACGAGGTCACGCGTGTCCTCGACCGGTCGCACATGGAGATGCGGGTGTGGGAGCGCGGCGTCGGCGAGACGCTGGCGTGCGGCTCCGGCGCGTGCGCGGTCATGGTGGCGGCGCACGTTCAGGGCTGGGTGGACGACGCGGTGGACGTGCGCCTGCCCGGTGGCACGCTTCGTATCGAGTGGTCGGGGGAGGGCAATGTTACCCTCACGGGCCCCGCGCAGCAGGTGTTCGAATCGGAGTGGACGCGATGAACTCACGCCCGGCGCTTGAGACGGATCAGCCGTACGAGCTGAAGAACGCCCCGTTGCGCCCTCGGGACCGGCAGGAGCTGCTGGAGCGCGACACGACGTACGCGATCCAGAGCGACACGGGTGAGGTCATCCTGGCGTACGAGCAGGGCCAGCAGCGCATCTGGTGGGGCTTCCGCTCGATCGAGGACATGCGCAACGACTTCCCGCTGATGTGGCCGGAAGTCCTCGCCCACCTGGACCGCGATCACGTGGACTACGTGGCGATGGACATCGCCGGGCTGCCGACGCGCACCTGGCTCGACCCGCTGCTGCAGGATGCCGACTTCGCGTTCTTCGCGGAGTGGATGGACATGGCGAACCCGGACATCTCCGACTTCGGCATCCCGGAGTTCCCCGAGGGCATCACGATGCGCAAGGCGACGGAGGACGACCTCCAGCGCTGCTATGCGATCTGGACCGAGGCCTACGGTGACTTCGGTGACGGCCCCGCCACCTTCGACTGGCTGACGGACGAGTCCGAGTGGGCCGGCTGCCTGGAGGACGAGGACGGCGAGGTCGTCGCGTTCGCGATCACCGGCGCCGTCGAGCGCGGCGAGGGGCGCATCCTCGCGGCTGCCGTGGCGCCCGAGGCCTGGGGCAACGGCTACGGCAAGCTCATCCTCGGCGCGGCGACCTATGCACTGGCGGCACAGGGGGCCGTGAAGGCCTCGCTCCGCGTGCGCCCGGACATCAAGCAGGGCCTGCGCACCTGCTCCGAGCTCGGCTTCCGCCACCAGGCCGCAGGCCTCGAGTTCCGCCGCGAGGTGGACGAGGACCTGATCCAGGCGCGCCGCGACGAGCGTCGCAAGGCCGGCGTGAAGGCACGCTTCGGTGGCTGGCGCTAGCGCTCAGGGACGCCTCGGACAGACCGCAGCAGATAGACAAGCCCGTACGGGAAGGACCGAACACGTGGAGCTCGCGCAGCGCGTGCAGCAGTTGCCGCCGTACCTCTTCGCCCGCATCTCGCAGTTGATCGCGGAGAAGCGCGCGGCCGGGGTGGACGTGATCTCGCTGGGCATCGGCGACCCGGACCTCCCCACGCCCGCGCACATCCTCGATGCGCTCAAGGAGGCCTCCGACGACCCGGCGAACCACCGGTACCCGGAGTCGGACGGCCTGCCGGAGTTCCGTCGCTCGATCGCGCGCTGGTACGAGAACCGGCACGGCGTCATCCTCGACCCGGACCGGGAGGTGGTGCCGCTCATCGGCTCGAAGGAGGGCATCGCCCACTTCCCGCTGTGCCTCATCAACCCCGGCGACGTCTCCCTGATCACGGACCCCGGCTACCCCGTGTACGAGGTCGCGACGATGTTCGCCGGCGGCGAGACGGTGAAGCTCCCCCTCGCCGAGGAGGACGGCTGGCTGCCTCGTCTTGACGACATCTCCGCCGACGTGGCGGCGCGCGCCAAGATCCTCTGGCTCAACTACCCCAACAACCCGACCGGTGCGATCGCGGACCTCGCGTTCTTCGAGCGCGCAGTGGCGTGGGCGAAGGCGCACGATGTCGCCATCGCGCACGACCTCGCGTATGCGGAGGTGTCGTACGAGGGCTACGAGCCGCCGAGCATCCTCCAGGTGGAGGGCGCTCGTGACGTGGCGATCGAGTTCAACTCGCTCTCGAAGGCGTTCAACATGACCGGCTGGCGGGTCGGCATGGCCGTCGGCAACGCCGAGCTGATCAACGCCCTCACGCGGGTGAAGACGAACATGGACTCCGGCATCCCGCAGGCGATCCAGCAGATGGCGATGGCCGCCCTCGACGGTCCGCTCGACGCCGTGGAGGAGCACAACGCGATCTACACGCGCCGTCGCGACCGGGCGATCGAGGTGCTGCGCGAGCTCGGCCTCCGCGTCGAGCCGCCGAAGGCGTCGCTCTACATCTGGGCGCGCCTGCCCGAGGGCGAGCGGTCCTCGGCGGACTTCGCGGGACGTCTCATCGACCAGACTGGTGTCGTCGTGACGCCGGGCATGTCCTACGGAGCGGCCGGCGAGGGCTACATCCGCATCTCGCTCACCACGCCGGACGACCGTCTCGACGAGGCCCTGAGCCGCCTCGCGAAGTTCGCGCGTGGCGAGCAGGTGCTGTAGCCGCGAGCGCACCTCGGGTGGGACGCCGGGGAATGGCTAACGTTGGCCCTACACTGGATGTGATTCCGTCGCATACGATCGATGGGATCACATCCAAGGAGAACGCCGACTATTCCCCGTAAGCGACCCCACCCCGCGACGACTCCGCGCTCGAGCAATTCCTCGAACGGTACGTCGAGCAGCGCGCGGCACACGACCACCCCGAAGCAAGAGCGCGCGTTCCTCGTCGCGGTCGACTCTGGCCACGAGCCGGGTCAGATGACGACCGAGGAGTCGATGCGCGAACTCGCGCGTCTCGTCCGCACGGCGGGCGGGTGGGTGGCGGGCAGCACCACGCAGCGCCGGCCGCACCCGGACCCCGCGCACTACATCGGCAGCGGGAAGCTCGAAGAGATCGTGGCGCAGCGCGAGGAGCACGACTACAGCCTGGTGGTCTTCGACGACGCGCTCTCGCCGACGCAGCAGCTGAACCTGGAGCGGACGCTCGGGGTGAAGGTACTGGACCGCTCCGCGCTCATCCTCGACATCTTCGCCAGCCGCGCGCGGACGCGCGAAGCGCGCCTCCAGGTGGAGCTCGCCCAGCACGAGTATCTCCTCCCCCGCCTGCGCGGCCAGTGGCAGCACCTCGAACGGACCGAGGGCGCCATCGGCACGCGCGGTCCCGGTGAGACGCAGCTGGAGACGGACCGCCGCCTGATCGGCACGCGGATCGCGCGCCTCAAGAAGCAGATCGAGCAGGTGAAGCGCCAGCGGGACCTGCA
>JALOAM010000039.1 GCA_023228765.1 Dehalococcoidia bacterium | reverse complement strand
CGAACGGACCGAGGGCGCCATCGGCACGCGCGGTCCCGGTGAGACGCAGCTGGAGACGGACCGCCGCCTGATCGGCACGCGGATCGCGCGCCTCAAGAAGCAGATCGAGCAGGTGAAGCGCCAGCGCGACCTGCAGCGCTCGCGCCGCCAGCGGCAGGGCCTGCCGACGGTCGCCCTCGTCGGGTACACGAACGCCGGGAAGTCCTCGCTGATGCGCGCCCTCGCCGGGGCGAAGGTGCTCGTCGCGGATGCCGTGTTCGCGACGCTGGACCCCGTCACGCGCCGCATCGGCGCGGGCACGGGCGAGGCGTTCCTGCTGACCGACACCGTGGGGTTCATGCAGAAGCTCCCCACGCAGCTCGTCTCGGCGTTCCGCGCGACGCTCGAGGAACTCGGCGAGGCGGACCTCCTCCTGCACGTCGTGGACGCGACGGCGAGCACGCGCGACGCACAGATCCGCACGGTGCTCGACACGCTCCACGAGCTGGGGCTGGACGACATGCCCGTGCTGACGGTCTTCAACAAGGCTGACGGCCTCACGCTGGAGGACGGTTCCCCCGTGACGACCGAGGATGACCTCGCCCAGCTCGCCACGGAGTACGACCCCGGCGTGCCGGGCGAGATCGCGTTCACCTCGGCAGTCGCGGGCCTCGGGATCGACGCGCTGCGCGAGCGGCTGATGTACGAGTTCTTTGGCTCGCTCGCGGACGGCTACACGTTCGACCTCGGTGACGACGCCGAGGCCGAGGACGTGACGCCCGAGGCGGTCGGCATTGTCGAAGACACCGAGGACAGCGAAGAGCCCGCGGAGTACCTCGCCGGTTAGCGGCGGGACAGCGGCCACCTCGCCGCTACCGAGCTTGCTCGCGTCCGTTGCGTGATGCGACGGGGATGCAAGCACGCCCCGTGTATGGTCGTCACGGGAGGCCAGGCATGGTCCAGTGGGGCAAGACGCTCGTCGCGAAGATCCAGAAGGACGACGCTATGGGGCTGGCGGCGGAACTCGCGTTCCGCCTCATGTTCGCGCTGTTCCCGCTGCTCATCTTCCTCGCCGCCCTCAGTAGCTACGCCGCGCGCTGGCTCGGTATCGACAACCCGACGGAGGAGATCCTCAACGAGGCGAGCGCCCACCTCCCGGCGGACGTGGCAAGCCTGCTCGAGGCGCAGCTGAACGGCATCTTTGGGGCTCAGAACCCCGGCCTGCTGACCGTGACCGCCGTTACCGCGATCTGGGCGGCCTCCAGCGGCACGAAGACCGTGATGAAGGCGCTGAACAAGGTCCACGAGGTCCAGGAGAGCCGCCCGTTCCTGCGGAAGCAGGCGCTCGGCGTCGGCCTGACGGTCCTCGGTGGGCTCGCCTTCCTCGCGGGGGCGCTGGTGCTCGTCGTCGGGCAGGCCGCGGGCGAGCAGATCGCGGATGCGGTGGGCCTGGGGGAGGCCTGGTCAGTCGCGGTGACCCTCCTGAGGATCCCGGTGGTGATCGTCCTGATCGCCATGGCAGTCGCCCTGGTCTACTGGTCGGCGCCGAACACCGACCTGCCGCTCCAGTGGGTGTCGCCCGGCGCGGCGCTGTTCGTCGTGATGTGGCTCCTGGGGACGATCGCGTTCGGGTTCTACGTCGCGAACTTCGGCTCGTACAACGCGACCTACGGGAGCCTGGGCGCGGTCATCGTGCTCATGACCTGGCTCTACTACTCCTCGCTCCTGCTCATCGTGGGAGCCGAGGTGAACGAGCTCCGCCGTCGCAGTGCCGAGGGCACGCTGGGAGCGGAGGCGTCCGCGCCCGCTTCGTCCTCGGTCGCCGTGAGGCAGCCCTCGGGGGCGCCGGGGGACTAGCGCTCCCGTGCGCCGAGGATGGCGATGTGCTCGCCCTCGTGCCGCGTGAGGGCCACCGTGAGCACGAGGCCAGGGCCGCCCGAGAGGCCGCGGTTGAGTCGCGCCTCCAGTTCGTTCGTCTCCACCGGTGAGGCCCGTCGCATCACCTCGACGCGAGCGGCGTCCGCCGCGCGGCACGCCTCGAGCAGTCGTCGTTCGGAGAACGGGAACCACCCCACGATCCGGAAGCGCCGCGCGAACGGCGTGTCGTGCGCCTCGTCGCTGCTGAGGTAGGCGACGCCCTCCGCGAGCAGCCAGGCGCCGAGGGCTGGCGCGAGCACGTCTACCAGTCCCGCGCGTCCGACGGCCGGGTCGAGGTCGTAGAGGTAGGCGCCCGGCGCGCCGAGAACGGTTGCGCCCGTGTCCGGCGCTCCGGCGAGCATGACGCCCTCGGGGAGGACGGTCGCCCTCCGTGGCGTGCTCACCGCGTCACCGAGCCAGATCACGGCTTCCACGAGGCGACCGTCGAGCGAGATGAACTCGACCTCGGCGTCCGCCGGCACGAGCGCGAGGTCGATGCCGGGTGCGACCTTGATGCCCGCACGCGGGACGCTGCGGGCGATGCGGAGGGCCTCGGAGAGCGGTGGACTCCACCGTTCGGGGTCGAGGACCCGGCCCGAGGCGTCCCGGCGCGCCGGGTCGAGCCACGCCGCGTCGACGCCGTCGAGGGCAACCTCGCGCACGTCTGCGACGAGCGTGGTGACCGGGAGGCCTCGGACCGCGGCGTTCGCCTCCGTCATCCCGGCGCGGCCGGCGTCGAGGTCGACCGCGAGGACCGGGGCGTGATCGGCGAGGGCGAGCGCGTCAGCACCTGCGCCGCAGCCGAGGTCGGCGATCCGTGATGCACCTGCGAAGCGGCCGGCGGTGTGGCGGGCGACGACGGCGCTGGTTGCTTGCTCGGCGGATTCGCGGTCGAAGAAGAGGCGGTCGGCGTCCTCGAACTTCGCGCGGGCGGTGGTGCGGCCCTCGGCGAGGGTCACGGCCCACCGCGCCTGATCCGGCGAGAGCGAGCGACGGAGGGCGTCGATCACCTTGAGGAGGGGCGTGCCGCCTCCGATCCGAGCGACGGCGTCACGCGTGGCGGCGTCGCCCTCGGGCGTGCGGAGCCAGGCGATCGCGGCCGCGTCGAGGGTCATGGAGCGAGGGTAGGGCGCGCTAGCGGGGAGCGCGGAGGGCGAACGCCTCCGGCGTGCGCAGCCACGGGCGGTCGCGGTAGAGCTCGCCGAGGATGGTGCGGGCCTCCTCGATCACCTGGTCACCGGCGCTGACGGCACGTCGGGCCGCCGCGTCGTCGCCACCCACGGCGCGTACGAGGTCGTCCAGCCACGTCACGATCCGACGCCCGAGGCGCGTCTCGGCGGCCTCCGCGCGGAGGTGCTGGGCGGGCGGATAGTTCCCCGCGTCGTCGAAGCAGGCGAGACGGCAGGCCGCCGCGCTGGCCGCGCCGGCCGCGGCGAGGCCAGCCGAGGGTTGCACCTCCAGCGGTGCGAGCGCACGGACGGCCGCGACGAGCTCGAGGAAGAGCGTGCGCGTGACGCGCTCGGGCACGTCGTCCGGCAGGAGGCCGGCGCGGAGCGCATACTGCTCGCCCCGGCGCAGGCGGTCAGAGATCGGTTCGAGGTGGCGAGCCTGCCAGCGCGCCTCGATCGCGGCCGGTGTCGTGCCGCCGAGGAAGCGGTGCAGTGCCTCGTCCGTCATGACGGCGAGGGTGACGTTGAGCCCCGGGGTGCGAGGGTGCTCCACCACTGCGCGGTCCGAGGTGAGCGCCGGCCCGTACGGGTCCGCCAGCCCTCGGGCGGCGGCGGTGTCCACCGTGAGCCAGTAGGTGACGCTTCCGGTCGAGGGGAAGCGCACGGGCGGCTCCACGAGGAGGAGCGTGACGCGGTCAGGCACGCCAGTCCATGGCGTGCCGGCAAGCAGCGCGCGACCCCACTCGCGCGCCTGCTCCCGCAGGGCGTCGGCGGGGTCGCTCGTCATGTGTACCTCGGAGGGATGTCGGGAGGGGCTAGCCGGCGATCTGGCCGTTGGCCTCGAGCGCGGCCTTGACCTCGTCCGGGTTGTTGAACATCACGCCCTCGCGGAGCGAGTCGAACCCGTCGATGACGTCGTCACTGATGTCGTTGGCGTAGCAGATGTCGAGGAAGTCCGAGCGGGTCGGCTTGGCCTCCGGGGCGACCCGGAAGATGTGCTCCACGACCTCGGCGTAGTTGCTCCACGGTGCCGGCATCAGGACTCCCATCGTGAACGCGGAACGTCCGCGCGTCGTGCATTCTGGCGCCCGTCGGACCTCGACCGGGCGGCGCCCAACGTATCAGCGAGGAAACTTGGAGGCTACCGAGTCGTCCGAGGCCTCCGGTAGCGCGCTACAGGTGTGGCGCGTGGTCCACGACGGTCTGCTCGACCTTCGTCAGGCGCTCGGTGATCTCGACGTCGTGTTCCTCGAGGGTGCGACGGACCGCGCCCGTCAGGAGGGAGGCGCCACCGGCGGAGAGGAACCACTCCAGCCCCTGGAGCGTGGCCAGCGAGCGCATCCGCCGTTCGCCTCGGTGGTTGGCGAACGCAACAAGGAATCCCGCGAGCCCGGCGAGTACCGCGAACTTGAGCGAGGGCTTCGGTAGCACCGGCACACTCCATCCTGCGTGCTACAGCCTACGTCAGTCATCGGGCGCAAACGACCGCTACACTCGCCCGTGACTATCACGATCACCACGGACGCCGCATGACCGACTTCCTCGCTGGCTGGCGCTTCGCGCTCCGGAGGCTGCGTGCCGGGTGGCGGTTCATGCTCGTCGCGGCGGTCGGCGTACTCGTCGCATCGACGCTTCTCGCGATCACGCCGATCTACGCCTCCGCGATGTCGGACCTCGGGCTTGCGTTCCGCCTCGGGCGAGAGCTCCCGACGGTCGAGGAGCGCGGGACGTTCCTCGACGCGGACGGGCTCCGCCTCGGCGACACGGTGGGGCAGAGTGCCGTGGCCGCGATGGACGCGGTCACCGAGGCGCGCGTCGGCTGGCTCGGCGACGACGCGATCTCCGAGGACCGCTCGCAGCGCTTTGACATCTCCTTCCCCGGCTTCGACGCGCCGGAGGAGCCCGTCGCGGTCCCCGAGGACGCCTCCGGGGAGCCGGTGCGCCAGCCGTGGGGCGGCTACCTGTTCCACCTCGGCGGGTTCGAGGAGCACGTCGAGGTCGTCGAGGGACGCCTCCCCGAGGGCGCCGACACCGCCGAGGTCGTCCTGCCGTGGGGCTTCCAGCGGCACGCCGCCCTCGGTGACGTGATCCGCCTGCAGGGGGGCGGGCTGGACGACTGCCCGAACCTCCCGGGCGCCGAGGACCCTGAGCAGGCCGCCGAGGAGATCCAGTGCGAGCCGACACTGTTCGCCTCGACCAGCGTCGAGGTCACCGTGGTCGGCTTCGTGCGCCCCGACGACCTGGAGGACGAGCGCTGGTCGATGTTCCGCGGAGCGTGGGTGGCGACGGACGCGCCGGTGCTCCCGCGGCTCTCGGCCGCGCTGCCCACGGACCCTCGGCGGGGCGATGTGGCGCGAGGCATCGGGCAGATGCCGCTGCTGACCACGCAGGAGCAGTTCGACGGCGTGTTCCGCACCCTGCTGCCCGAGTCCACCTACTCGCATCGCGCGGGCATCGTGGTGGACACGTCGCGCATCGGCCTCGGCGAGGTCGACTACGCGATCGGCGACCTCTCGGCATGGGAGCAAGAGGTGCGCACGCGCCTCGGCCTCGACGGGGTCGGGAGCGTCGATGTCCTCAAGACGCTGCAGGGCTACCGCACGTCGCAGTCGTTCACGTCCGTGCCACTGCTGATCATGCTGCTCCAGGTGGTCGGCATCGTCGTCTACTACGTGGTCATGGTGATGGCGATGCTGCTGGAGCGGCAGCAGGAGGAGCTCGGCGTCTACCGCAGCCGAGGCGCCACGACCGGCCAGCTTGTCGGCCTCTCCTTCGTCGAGGGTGTCGTGCTCGCCGTCCCGGCGCTCCTCGTGGCGCCGTGGCTGGCCTCGCAGGTCGTCGCGCTCCTCGGCCGGACGCCGGCGTTCGATGGCGTCACAGGGGGCGCGGCGCTGCCCGCGGCGATCACGCCGGAGGCGTACCTCCTGGCGGTCGCCGGGGGGGTGCTGTCGCTGCTCGCGATCCTCCTGCCGGCGTTCCTCGTCGTGCGACGCGGGATCGTGGACGTGAAGCGCGAGGAAGCCCGGCCGGCGCAGCGCAACGTGCTCCAGCGCTACTACCTCGACTTCGGCGTGGTCGCGCTGGCGGGGCTCCTGTTGTGGCAGCTCAACCAGCGTGGCTCCGTGTTCGACCCATCCTCCGTGGGTGGGTGGTCCTCGGACCCGCTGCTGCTGGCCGCGCCGCTGGCGATCACGCTCGCCGTGTCGCTGATGATGCTGCGGTTCTACCCGCCGCTCGTACGTCTGGCCGCGCGGTTCCTCCTGCTCCTCCGTGGGACCGCCGTCGCGATCGGCCTGCGGCGGGCGGGGAGGGCGCCTGCGTCCTACGCGCGCGTCACCCTGCTCGTGATCCTCGCGATCGCCGTGGGGACGTTCGCCGCCTCGTACGGCCCGACGGTCGACCGCTCGTACGAGGACCGCGCGAGGTACACCGCCGGCATCGACCTCCGTGGGCGGCTCGAGGACCAGACGGACGAGCACTTCGAGGAGAAGCTCGCCGCGCTCACGGAGACCGAGGGCGTTGCGAGCGCCGTCGGCGTCCACCGCTCCACGATCGCGGCGGCAGGAGGCCTCGGCACGCAGCTCCTCGCCCTCGATCCGGTGGTGGCGACAGACGCGCTCTGGTGGCGGGACGACTTCGCCACGAGGCCGCTCGACGACCTGATGCGGGAGCTCCAGAGCGTGGTGCCGCCGGGTGGCGGCTACGTGCTGCCCGAGGATGCCGAGACGCTGCAGTTGTGGATCAACACGCCCGTCCCGGCCCGCCTCGTGCTGCGCGCGCGGTTCCGGTTGGAGAACGGCTCATACACACAGGCATTCCTGGAGCCCTCGGAGGGGGTCGCCGACCAGTGGGAGGCGTGGCGTGTGGCGCTCCCGGACGTGGAGGGGGAACTTGCGTTCGCCGGTCTGCTGGTGGGCGACCGGCAGGACGGCACGCTGCGCCTCGAAGGCTCGTTGTTCATCGACGACCTCCAGGCGATCGCGGCAGACGGGGAGACCGTGGACCTCGATGAGTTCGAGGGGGCACAGCGGTGGATGATGCTGGGGCCCGCGGACTCGCAGGAGCGGTTCGCGCTCTCGGGTGAGCAGGCGCGCTCGGGGTCACAGGCGCTGCAGTGGTCGTGGCAGCCGCTGATCGGGCCGCGCACGCGCCTCCTCGCGCCGTTCGACCCGACGATGCCGATCGCCGCGGTGATGGACCGCGCCGCGGCCGGCGCGTTCCGTGTCGATGTCGGTGGGGTCGCCCTCGCGAACTTCGGGGACATCGCTGTCCCGATCCAGGTCCGCGCGATCGTCGACTACTTCCCGACGCTGGACCCCGGCGTGGGGAACGTGATCGTGAACTACGACCACCTGCGCGAGGCCGCTGGCCTGGTCGACTTCCCGGAGTACGACTACCCCACGGAGCTGTGGGTCGACTTCGAGGATGGCCTCAGCACGGAGCAGCAACTCACGGTGGCGCAGACGCTGGAGGCCGACGACGGCGCTCCGCGTATCGCGGAGTGGACCGTGCAGGACGAGGCGGTACGCACCGCGCAGGCCGACCCGACGTTGCAGGCGGCCGGCTCCGGGATCCTCGGCGTCGCGTTCGTCGCCGTGATCGGGCTGTGCACCGTGGGGTTCGTGGCGACGATGGTCCTCGGCGCGCGCGGGAGGGCGACCGAGTTCGCCGTGCTCCGCGCCGTGGGTGTCGCGAAGCCCGAGATCCTGCGGGCGCTGGTGCTGGAGTGGGGCGTCGTGCTCGTCCTCGGCGCCGCGATCGGCGGCGTCGTCGGGCGCGAGGTGGCGCGGATCATGATGCGGTTCCTGAACGTGACGGAGTCCGGCTCGAAGGTGCTGCCACCGTTCGTGCTCGAGACCTCCTGGGGGACGCTCGGCCTCGGGCTGGGTGTGCTCGCCGGGGCGGTCGTGGCGAGCCTGCTGGTGGCGTGGGCGTTCTCGATGCGCCGCTCTCCGACGATCGAGCTGCGCGTCACCCAGTAGTGGCGTCAGCCACTAACAAGCGTCACGGAGCGTCCGAGGCACGCGAGTCGCCCTCGCGGAGGTCGGCGGGGACGCGGAGGACCGCCTCTGCCGCGCCGTCCTCGTCGAGGCGTACGACGACCACGTCGCCAGCCGCGAGGCTGCCGTCGACGGGTGCGATGCGATACATGCGGGCGGGGGAGGTGGTGCGGAGCTGCAGCGTCGCGCTGCCGGTCTGCACGGCGAACGCGCCATCCTCTCCCGCCGTGACCACGCCGTTGCGCGTCACGACACCGCCGAGGGCGCCGTCTTCGAAGCCGGTGAACCCGGCGGGGGAACGGAGAGCGACATCGCGAGGTGCGGCGGCCGAGGGCTGGTCGAGCGTGAGGGTGTCCGTGCCGGGCTCGCTGGCGCGTTCGCCGAGCCGCATGCCGCCGACGAACCCGCCGATACCGAGGGCCAGGATCGCGAGGGCAACGAGGCCGGAACGCACGCCGGAGGACATCAGCGCGCGCCCTCCACCGTGACGACGCCCGTCAGCACCAGCCCGAAGTCGGTGTCGTCCACACCCACGTTCACGGACGTGCCGTCCTCCGGCAGGGAGCCGGTGCGTTCGAGCGCCTCAACCGGAACGCCTGAGGCGAGCGCGACCTCGCGCTGACCGCCCGCGCCCACATCGAGGCGGAGCGTACCGCCCTCGACGGTGGCGACCGCGCCGATCACGTACGTCGGGGAGGGCGGAGGCGTGCCCTCGTACGCGACGACCAGGGTGTCGCGGGCGGGCTCATCTGAGTAGACATAACCGATGACCCCGCTCGCGAGAAACAGGACGAGGGCAGCGGCAATCGGAAGCAGGAGAGGGCCGGCGCGACCGCTCACGGAGGGGTGCTAGTCGCCGAGTGCCGTGTCGTAGCCGAGGGCGCGGATCTCCTCGACGTACTCGGAACGCCAGCCGGGGGCGGGGACGCGGCGCTTCCGGTCGCGGAACTCGCGGTGGTAGCGCAGGTACTCCTCCTCGAGCCGCTGGCGCCACGCCGTCTCCTCGCGGAACACGTCGGGGTCGACCTCCTCGAGGTTCAGGTCGACCTCCTCGGGCGTCAGCTCGTAGTCGTCGCGCCAGTACTCGGCGAGGTAGTCGAGCGACTCCTCGAGGTCACGACGGCAGTCGAGCATGTAGGACTCGAGCGCGGTGGGCGCGTCGACCTCGGAGCCGTGGAGGCCCTCGGCGCGGGCGCAGGTCTCGCAGAGTGAGATGAGCTTGCGGGCGTCGCACTCGTCGCCACGCGGGCAGTTGCGGTGGCGCGGGGCGTAGTCGTTCAGGGTCGGCTTACGGGAATAGCCGATCACCAGGGCTTCCTGGTCTTGCCCGCACCGCGGGCAGGACAGGACGTCCCCGAAGATCTTGTTGATGGTCTCTTCCCAGTCGATCTGCACGTCTCCTGAGACCTCCCTCGCGCGATAGATCGATCCTAGTCCGGGAGGTATCGCTGTCAAACGGGACGCCCGATCCGGGCCCTCCCGCGACGATCGAGGGCGATCAGCCCGTGACACCTCGGACGTGGTCCAGCAATCCGCGCTCCACGAACACCGCCACCGGCCCCACGATCGCCACGATGAGGATGGCCCACGCCGCCTGCCGGCGCTCCACGAGCATGTTCGGGATCGCAAAGCCCGCCGCGATCCCGGCCACGGGCACCACGAGGTAGTCGAGGTCCGCGGTGGGGTTGTCCGATAGCAGGAGCAGCCCCTCGCCGAACAACACCCCGCCGAGGATCCCGAGCGCTAGCGGCAGCACGAACCCGGCGCTCCACGCCGCACCGCAGGCGCCGAAGAACACCCCGACCGGCAGCGCCGCGATTGCCCAGTTGGTCCCCGCGTCCAGTGACACGCGCTTGGCTGCTTGCTCCGCGTCGAACAGCTCGATCGAGAGGTAGTAGCCGAGGATCGCCCCGAGCAACGCGACCGCTCCGAGGGCGGCTCCGGGCAATGCCGCGTTCGACCTCGAGCCGCAGAGGAACGCGATGAGGATCCACGGGCCCGCGGTGTTCGCCAGCACGCGAAGGAAGGCAAACCGCGAGTCGTCTCCCGCCCAACAGGCACCGCCGAGCAGGAGCCCGATGGCGATGGCGAAGAGGAAGTCGCGAGGGACGAAGGGGCCGGAGAGCGCCACGGGTTAGTCGAACGTCCGGGCGTAGCCACCGGACTGGCCCGGCATCTCCTCCACGTCTACGTGGATGGCCTGGATGTTCCCGTGGCCGCCGTCACGCAGGCTGGCGACGACGCGCTCCGCGATGTACTCCGCGAGGAGCTCCGCCGTCGTGTTCGCGATCGGGAGGGCGACGACGTCCGACTTGGGGAAGGCGTACTCGCGGTCGCCGAAGCGGACGCCCCAGGATGCGTCGCGCTCCTCGATGTCGAGGAGCGGGGAGTCGCGCTGGAGGAGGAAGTGGTGGTCGAGCTCGTCGCAGACGGCGCGGGTGTAGCCCTTGAGCGCGGAGAAGTCGATGACCCAGCGGTCCTCCGTGAGGTCCCCCTCGACACGGCAACGCACGAGGTAGTTGTGACCGTGGAGGGGTTCGAGCTCGTCGCCGAGGGTGGCCATGTGCGCGGCTGCGAACTTCAGGCGCACCCGTTCCACGGTGACGTGCCGCTGGATGCTCATGCCGACCTCGATCCGTCTCTCGTGTCGCGCTTCGGAGGGCCTCGTACGGTCCGAGGAACGACGAGGGCGGCCGTGTGGGCCGCCCTCGAGTGTCTCGTACGCGACGAGCGCTGGCGGTGACCGCTAGCTGATCACCATGGCCTGGAGGAGGCGCTCCACGGAGGCCTGCTCGATGTTGGCCTGGGCCTTCGCCTCGGCCAGCCGCTGGTGCGCCGGGACGCTCTCGCCCGCGCTGCGGTAGATCTGGCCGATCGGGATCCGCCGGCCCCGGACGAGATCGGCCGCGGCCGTGATGTCCTCCGGGTTGTGGTCCTCGCCGATGGGGTACGCGAGGGGCTCGATGCCCTTCTTCACGTCACCCTTCAGCAGGGAGTAGGTGTCGTTGTAGGTGGTGCAGGGCGACTGGACGTGGACGATCGAGAAGCCCGGGTAGTCCATGGCCGTCTTGATGTCCTGCGCCAGTTCCTTCACCCGCGACGACAGCTGCGAGACCAGGTACGGCACGCCGGCGCCGAGGTAGAAGAGGAACGGGTTCATCTTCTCGTCGAGCTTGCCCCACCGGGTGGTGGAGGTGACGACGTTCAGCTCCGTGGTCGGCGAGGCCTGGCCCTTGGTCAGGCCGTAGATGCCGTTGTCCATGATCACCGCGGTGATGTCCAGGTTACGGCGGGCCTGGGGGCCGATGTGCTCCGCACCGATCGAGAGGAAGTCGCCGTCGCCGGCGACGACCACCACGTTCAGGTCCGGACGGGCGGACTTGATGCCGTAGGCGATGGGCAGCGCGCGGCCGTGGATGCCGTGGATGCCGAAGGGCTGCGGGCCCTCCATCATGTGCACCATGTTGCCGGAGCAGCCGATGCCGGCCACCACGACGGTGTTCTCGATGGACGTGTTCTTCTCGGCCATGCGGCCGGCCAGGGCCTGCTCCAGCGCGACCTTCACACCGAAGTCACCGCAGCCAGGGCACCACTTGAAGTCGTATAGCGGGTTTCGCTTTGCCATGTCTGTGCTCCTTCGAGCTTACGAACCTACGCCTGGACCCGGCGCTTGATTTCGGCCTTAAGGTCGGCCACCTTGAACGGCAGGCCGGTGTACTGCGTGATCGCCTCGGCGTTGATGCCCTTCGCGCGCAGGTGGTTGGCGAACTGACCCATGTAGTTCAGCTCCGGCACCAGCACGCGCTTGCCCTTCAGCTCATCGAGCATCTGCGGGGGCAGCGGGTTCAGGAACATCGTGTAGTACCAGCCGATGTTCACACCCTCCGCGCGTAGCTCCTGCCACGCCGCGAGGGCAGAGCCCTTCGAGCCGCCCCAGGTGAGGACCACGTCGTTGGCGCCGGTGTTCTCCGCCTCGTAGGTGGCGTCGTTCAGTACCTCGAGCTTCTTGAAGCGGCGTTCCGTCATCGTCACGTGGATGTCGGGCAGGTGGGTGGTGTCACCCTGCTCGTCGTGCTCGGAGGCGTTCGCAACGTAGGCGCCCGGGCCGCCGGGGACCGGGAAGGGGCTGATGCCGTCGCCCGCGTAGCGGCGGTTGCCCTGCTCGCCCTGCGAGACGACGCGGCGCTCGTCCACGACCTTCGAGAGGTCCGGCATCGAGATGTCCTGCGCGCGCTCCGCGATCGAGGCCTCGGAGAGTACGAGGACCGGGCCCTGGTAGCGCTCGGCCCAGTTGAGGGCGTGCATGGTGGCCCAGAAGGCCTCCTCGGTGGAGCCGGGAGCGATGACCGGGACGGACATGTCGCCGTGGCCGGGGTTCAGCGCCATCGCGAAGTCTGACTGCTCGGTCTTGGTCGGCAGGCCGGTGGCGGGGCCACCGCGCTGCACGTCCACGACGACGACCGGGATCTCCGCCATCCACGCGAGGCCGAGGCCTTCGCCCATCAGGGAGACGCCGGGGCCGGCGGTGGAGGTCATGACCTTCTTGCCGGCGAAGCCGGTGCCGACCAGGGCGTTGATCGCCTCGATCTCGGAGGAGGCCTGGCCGACGAACTTGTCCTTCCCGATCAGGTTGGACTCCATGTAGACGAGCATGGTGGTCGCCGGGGAGATCGGGTAGCCGATGAAGGAGTCGACGCCGCCCGCCATCGCGCCCAGCGCCGCAGCCTCGTAGCCGCGGATCAGGATGCGTGGCTCCGGGTGCTCCGGCGCCGGCTCCAGGTCCTCGAGCGAGAGTCCGGCCTGCTCGGCCACCTCGACGCCCATGCGGAGCGCGTTGATGTTGCCCTCGATGATGGCTGCGTCACCGGGGCGGCCACGCGACCAGCGCTTGGTGATGAAGGCTTCGAGTGCCTCGATGCTGACGCCGGCCATCCGGGCGACCGCACCGATGAGGATGATGGTGGAGGCGAGCGGGTTGCCGGCTTCGCGGGCCATGCGGTCCGCGGGGATGCCCAGGGCACGGGCGTTGTCCGTGACCTCGAACTCCTCGGAGTTGTAGACCACGAGGCCACCCTCGCGGAGGTCCTCCAGGTTGTGGTCGTAGGCGTACTGGTTCTGTGCGACCAGGACGTCCAGGTAGTCCCCCGGCGTCAGGATGGGCTCGGACGAGATCCGCGCCTGGCCCCATGCGGGGCCGCCCTTGATCTGCGACGGGAAGGTCGAGAACGTGAGGACGTGATATCCACCGGAAGCCGCGGCGGACGCCATCAGTTCGGCGCCACCCACCACACCCTGTCCACCTTCGCCAGCGAAGCGGACTACCAGATTCTTGCTCATGCGAAGCCTGTTCCCCTGCCCGCCGCTCACTTGCAAACGGGGCATTCACCCGTTGGGCACGGAGCAGGGAGCGGCGAGGTCCGATCCCTGGACCGAGTTACCGCTGGGCGCCTCCAATTCCCCGTGGAGGCATTCGTAATGGCCACCCGCACGCGGCGCTGGAACGCGTCCGCGCTCACGTCATTATCGGCACACCGGCGATAGACACAAACCGCTTGCAACAAACGTCTGATCGCCCTCCCTGTAATGATAGTCATGCTGGGCGGGGTTGGCCATGACGGGCGTTACAGACCCCTCCGTAAGCCGCCGGAGGCATACCATCGGTCGCTCCTCGGGGCCTGCACCTGCGATTCGTGCAGTGCGCCGTGTCCCTGGTTGCGTTGTGAGGAGCGTCTCCGAATGGTGAAGGCCTACGTCCTGATCGTCACCGAGCCGGGGGCGACCCGCCGCCTGGTCGAGACCATCCGAGGCCTGGACCTGGTCCACGAGGTCCACGAGGTTATGGGGCCGTACGACATCGTCGCGGAGATCCGGGCGGAGAGCCTGCAGGAGATCCCCGGCATCCTGCAGGAGCAGATCCGCAGCCTGCCCGGCATCCACTCCACCACCTCGCTCGTCGCGTTCCCCAGCTAGGCGTCCGAGGGCTACCGCGGGCGATGCTCGCGAGCGCTATGGCCCCGCGGGTGCGGCCTCGACCTCTTCGGTCTCTTCGACCAGGTCGATGTGGCGCAGGCCCGGCGCGCTGAGGTAGACGAACACGGCGAACGCCGTGACCGCGAGGCCGCCGAGGGCGACCGACATCGGTGCGCCCAGCACCTCCGCGATGGCGCCCGCCGGCAACGCGCCGATCGAGGCGAGGAACCACGTCATCGACCAGACGCCCATCACCCGGCCTCGGAGGTCGTCCGGCACCATCACCTGCAGGGTGGTCATGCCGATGTTGAGGTACATCGCGGAGGCGAACCCGCCGCAGAACAGCAGCGCCATCGACAGCGGCATCGAGCGGCTGGCGGCGAAGAGCGCGGTCAGGATCCCGAACAGCGCCGCGCACCCCACCATCGCCGTGCCCGCGTGGCGTCCCGTCCCGATCTTGATGATCGCGATCGTGCCGAGGACGGAGCCGATGCCCGTCGCGGCCTCCAGCAGGCCGAACCCGATCTCGCCGACCTCCAGGATGTCCTCCGCGAAGATCGGCAGGAGGAACTGGTACGACATCCCGAAGACCGAGGTGAAGAAGGAGAGCCCGACGGTGGCGAAGAAGATCGGCGTCCGCATGATGTAGCGGATGCCCGTCCACATGTCGTCGCCGTGCTCAGACGCGGCTCGCGAGGTCACGCGCGCCCTCGGCGTGATCGAGGCGAAGAGGACGGTGGCGATGCCGATGGCGATCCCGGTCACGAGGAACGCCTCGCCGGTCCCGATCAATGCGAGGAGCACGCCCGCGGCGGCCGGCCCCACGATCCGCATCGCGGACCACACCATCGAGTTCAGCGCGACGGCGCTCGGCATCACGCGCATCTCGATGAGCCTCGGCATCACGGACTGCATCGCCGGGTTGCCGAGCGCGGCGAAGATGCCGCTGACGATCGACCAGACGATGACGATCCAGATGTTCACGACGCCCGCGAGGATCAGGATCGGCAACGCGATCGAGGTCGCGGCGTACGCGCCCTGTGACAGCACCAGCACGCGCTGATCGTTGAAGCGGTCCGCGAGGACGCCCGCGGGGACGCTGAAGACGATCGTCGGCAGCGCGGCGGCGACCGCGACGATCCCGAGCCAGATCGGTGAGCGGTCCAGCTCCACGGAGACGAGCCACGGCACCGCGATGATCCGGAACTGGAGTCCCAGTACCCGGAAGATCTGCGCGATCCAGTACCGCCGGAACTGCGGATAGGACAGCGCACCCCAGCGCGCGGCACCCTCCACCGCGGCGCCGCCGCCCGGTCCGCCCGTCGGTCGGGGACCCCTCATGCCCGCGCCTCCGAGGCTCGCGCGTCCGTTAGCGGTGCGCGTCCAGGAAGGCGGAGGTGACGCTGAGCCACTCGTGCTCCATGTCCCAGTAGGTGCTGTGCCCGGCCTTCTCGAGGGTGACCGAACGCGACGCGGGGATCGCCATGTCCATGTCCTGCAGCACCTGGGCGCTCAGCACGTTGGAGCGTCCGCCGCGGATGAACAGGAGCGGACGGGTGATCGTCTTTGCCTCGTCCCACAGGTCCTTCGGAGCCCACTTCATCGGTGCGTTCGGGTCGTGCTTCGGCTGGTAGCCGCCCTCGACCTGCGTCAGGAGCTCCTCGACGGCCAGGGCGTGCGCCCAGTCCGGGGTGAGCGGGCTCGACTCGCGACGCGGCGCGAGCCAGTCCTCGGTGGAAGCGAACAGCCGGTGCCTGCCGCCGGGATACTGTGCCTCGTAGTCCGTGCCGCCCAGGTCGAGGGACGGCGGGATGTCGTTCGCGATCGCCGCGATGATGCGCTCGGGGTGTCGCGCCGTGTAGGCGATCGTGTGGTGTCCGCCCATCGACTGGCCCACCATCACGAAGCGGTCCAGCCCGAGCCCGTCCACGAACTGCTCGAAGTCGGACAGGTACGTGTCGGTGTCGTAGCCCTCGGCGGGGCCCCACTCGGACTCACCGTGCCCGCGCTGGTCGAGGGCGATGACGCGGTAGGAGGGCGCGAAGTGCTCCGCGACCCGCCGCAGCGTCCCCCATGCCGAGGTCAGCCCGTGCAGGATGACCATCGCCGGTGCGTCCGCGTAGGGCGCTCCGTAGTCGACATAATGCAACGACAGCCCGTTGATGCTGACCGTCTGGTGTTGGGGCTCGACGCGGGTGGTCATCTGGTCCTCCTGCTGGCGGCGGCGCCTCGATTCGGTCGGGCTGCCGTCCGCGGCGCGCGGAGAATAGCGCACGCAGCATCCAAGAGCGTCGAACGGACGCGCGGGGCTCGACGGGAGCGAGGTCGAGCAGGGGCGCGGGGTATCCTCGGGCGGCACGACGCACACCATACGACGCACAGCCACCGCCGCTGATGCGGCGCGAGCAGGGGAGGCACGCATGGCGATCACGCTCGAGGCCGGCGACCAGGCGCCGGACTTCACCCTCAAGGACCAGGACGGCAACACCCACAGCCTGAAGGACTACGCCGGCAGGACCGTGGTCCTCTACTTCTATCCCGCCGACGACACGCCCGGATGTACGAAGGAAGCCTGCAGCTTCCGCGACAACCACGAGGCCATCCTCGAACAGGGCGCCGTCGTCCTCGGCGTATCGAAGGACACCGCGGGCTCGCACCAGAAGTTCCGAGAGAAGTACGACCTGCCGTTCCCGCTCCTGGTGGACGAGGACAAGAAGGTGTCCTCCGCCTACGGCGCCTGGGGCGAGAAGGTCCTGTACGGCAAGACCGTCATCGGCATGATCCGCTCGACGTTCATCATCGGGCCGGACGGGAAGCTCACGAAGGTCTGGAAGCAGGTCAAGGCGGACGGCCACGCGGAGCATGTGCTCAAGGCACTAACCGCCTAACACCGTGTTAGTTAGCAAGAATCATGGTCAGTGAGCACGCGTTAGGCGTGACATAACGATACGAAGTTAGATTTAGATACGTGATGGTTAGGGAAATGGCCTCCGCGATTGTGGAGGCATTTCATCAGGCGGCGATCCGGTCCACTTCGGCCGTTACGACACGGCCCTGGCAGGACGGGCAGCGGAGTCCGCGCTCGGTCCGGATGGGCTGAGGGATCGGCTGGCCGCCCTCGGGCGAGCGGAAGTGGATGTCATCGCGGCCATGCCGCTCCGGGTGCGACTCGAACTCGCCGAGGTAGCGCCCACACGAGAAACAGCGCAGCTCGCCTCGATAGGTCAGAGCGAGAGTCACTGGTGGTACCTCCTTCTTGATACCCCATCGGGGTATGCGAGGAATATACCCACCAGGGGTATATGGCGCAAGTGCCGATCACACGTAGCCGTCCGTGCTGCGAGTGAGGGGGTGGCCGTGCAGTGCCGCGTTCAGGGGCGTGCTGGATGGCGCTGGCCTCGGGATGCCGGAACACCGGAGTGGTGGTTGGTCCGAAGCCCCCGAGGCCAGTCAGTCCACACCCGTCGAGGGCTTCGCTGCCTCGACCGGGGGCCTCGCCGAGACTCTCCTCGGCCTCGCAGAGGGGAGCCTCCTTCGGCCCCCGGAACTTCGCACTATCTCCGTTATGTGTAGTGAGGCCACGAACGATGCTCTCCCGTCTGGAACGGGGCGGGTTGAGCGGTAGACTGGGTCACCCTCCACAGCTGATGCGGGCTGCCGCGCGAAGGTGACGTCCTGTGAGTTCAACCGCACGCAACGCCGTGATCGGGCTCTCGGCTGCGCTCATCGCCGTGCTGCTGGTGGCGTCCGGGTTCCTCGTACGCGTCGTGACCGAGTCAGACTCGGACGGCGGCTCGTCCGCGCGGACTACGGAGGACGGTGGCGCGCTCCTCGAGGAAGAGACGCGCCAGAGCGACGGCGACTTCGACGGTGACTTGCTCGCGGAGATCGCGCGGGTCCTGGAGCAGGACTTCGTCGACGAAACGCGCGTGGACCCGGAGCTGCTGCGCGACGGCGCGATCCAGGGCATCTTCGAGGCGCTGAACGACCCGCACTCGACCTACATCGACCCGCAGACCTACTCCCTCTCGCGTGACGACTTCGAGGGCGCCTTCCAGGGCATCGGCGCGACGGTCTCCAAGCAAGAGAATTATGTCGTGATCGTGCAGCCGATCCCCGACACCCCGGCCGCCCGGGCGGGCCTCCGCGCCGGCGACATCATCCTGGCGGTGGACGGCGAGAACGCCGAGAACTGGAGCGTGGAGCAGGCGGTCCTCGAGATCCGCGGGCCCAGCGGTTCCTCCGTCGACATCACCGTGCGTCACAACGACGGCACCGAAGAGACGCTCACGATCGTCCGGGACAACATCCCGGTGTCCTCGGTCACCACGACGCCGCCGACCGGCCAGCTGACCGACGAGGCCGGTGAGCCTGCGGAGGAGTTCGGCTACGTTCGCATCCTGCAGTTCTCTCGAAACACCCCGCAGGAGCTGGAGGACGCCATCCGCGCGGCCGTGGAGGCGGGCGCGCAAGGCCTCATCATTGACGTGCGCAGCAATCCCGGCGGGCTCCTGCAGGAGACGGTCGAGATCGCGGACATGTTCCTCGACGAGGGCGTGATCGTGACGCAGGTGGACCGCGACGGGAACGAACGCACGGCCTCGGCGCGCGAAGGCCAGATCACGGACCTGCCGATCGTGATCATCCAGGACGAGTTCTCCGCCTCAGGCTCGGAGCTCTTCGCCGCCGCGCTGCAGGAGCACGACCGCGCCAGGGTGGTGGGGACGCGCTCGTTCGGCAAGGGCACCGTGAACCACGCCGTCGAACTCTCGAACGGCGGCGCTGTGTACGTCTCGATCGCGCGCTGGCTCACCCCGGACGGCAACCAGATCGAGGGCCGCGGCATCACCCCGGACGTCCCCGTCGCGCTCACCCTCGAGGACATCGACGCGCAGCGCGATGTCTCGATCTTCCGCGCGCTCAACATCCTTCGTGGCGAGCCGCTCCCCGAGCCACCTCCCGCGACCGAGACTGCCGAGGCCACTGGCACACCCGGCGCGACGGAGACCGCCACCGCGACACCGACGCCGTAGCCGATCCTCGACGGGTGTCCCAAACCGCGACCTCCGTCCACCCTCGCCCTATCCTTGGTGGTCACCGCCACCCGCTGGCAGTGACTACCTCGGTGTTGTTATGTCATGTTGAGGAGAGCCCTCCCCCGCCCGACTGAGGGGGGCTAGAGGACCGTGGCGAAGAAGTCGAAGTCACCGCAGGGCAAGAAGGACGCGAACGACCGCGACCAGAGCGCGACGCTCGCGGTCAACCGTCGCGCGCGCTTCGACTACGAGATCCTCGACTCGGCGGAGGCCGGCATCGTGCTGACCGGCACAGAGATCAAGGCGCTGCGTGAGAGCTCCGCCTCCATCGCCGAGGCGTACGCCCGTATCCGCGACGGTGAAATCTGGCTGTTCAACATGCACATCCCCCCGTACGGTCCCGCGCGAGAGAACCACGAGCCGCGCCGGCCTCGGAAGCTGCTCATGCACCGCCGCCAGATCGCGCAGTGGGCGGAGCTGCTGGAGACGCACCCCCGCACCACGGTGGTCCCGATGCGCCTGTACCTCACCCGAGGCAAGGCGAAGGTCCAGGTCGGCGTCGCGACGGGCAAGCGCTCCTACGACAAGCGCCAGACGATCGCGAAGCGCGACGCGGAGCGCACGATGCAGCGCGCGCTCCGCCAGGCCCAGCGATAGCGTCGCGGGCCGCCCTCGACGCGCGTGCTCCCCTCACCCGCTGCCCCGTCCGCCCGTGATCGCCCTCGGACGGCGTGCTCGGCGCCTTGGAATCGTGTTCGGAACGCCGTATACTGGCGGAGCAGCATACGGGGACGACAGGATTCGACAGGTACGTTCTGGTATGGACTGCGGGTTGAGGTGCCGTCACCCTCATAAATCAGGCGGCAAACGGATAACTGGCAACCGTCAACTTGCCCTCGCTGCGTAACTAACGTAGCGACGTGGCCGCAGGCCCCACCTCGACGGGTTTGCGGCCGCGACGTTAAGTCGAGGTGCCGTGCGGACCCGCGTCTCAGGGTCGCCGCACGAAAGACCACCTGAGACTGGCCGGGTCAGCCCTCAACCGCCACCGGATGGGCGCCGGCAAGAACAGTCCGTTGTGGCTACACCCGTAGATGTCTGTGCTTGGCGTGCTCTGGACGGGGAGTTCAATTCTCCCCCGTCTCCACCAGTTCCATAATCGGAGACTTAGTCTCACCTGGGGGCAGTATCACCACTGGCGCCCCCTCGACCTGATCAACGGCGCATTCGAGGAGCGCCCTGAAGGGCTCCCGTGGGAGCAGGCCCGCGATCATGCGGCTCTCCACGTCGATGAAGACCCCGTTCAGAAGTGGCGCCACGAGCCGTCGACGCTCCTCCGGTTGGGCTTCACGCCAAAGCGTCGACAGGTCGCCCAGGAGCGTCGCGACCTCCTCCATCTCCACAGAGGGCTGCTCCTTGGCGAGGTGGATCGCGCGGTCCAGTTGCGCCAGCCGCGTCTCATACTCGGAATGGGTGAAGCCGCCGTCCGTGTACCCCCGGATGAGCCTCCGCCGCTTCTCAAGGAGTTGCTTGGTGCTCGGCCCGTCACGGTGCCGGACAGCCGTCTTCGCGATGCGTTCGCGCCAATCCTGACGCAGGCGGATGGATCCGAAGACGGTTCCGACCTGACTGTCGACGGGCGGTGCCGTGAAGGCGCGGCGGTTCGTGTGGCACGGTCGCCCGTGGCGCTCCCGATACATCGGCGTCCCGGTAATGTTTCGGTCGGCGTGGAGTGTGCTCCCGCATCGTGCACAGCGGGCAATGCCGGCCAGAAGCGGCCGAGGGCCGGAGGTGGTCCGGTGGTGCGGCCCTCGCGGGGTTCGTCGTCCCTGCACCAGGGCGAAGGTCGTTTCATCGATGAGCGGTTCGTGCTTGCCGCGAGATTCCTCCCCGCGGTAGCTGACGATCCCGATGTAGAACTTCCGGTTCAGCATGTCCTTGACGCTGTGCGCCGTGTGCAGGCGACCAGTGAGCGTACGGAGACCCTGCCCGTTCAGCCACTCGGC